>CABRHX010000001.1 GCA_902470805.1 uncultured Collinsella sp.
TCGCGGACGGTCTCGCCGTGGGCGATCTGGGACTTCTTCTCGTCCAGGTCCTGCAGCTCAAGGCCGAGCAGGTTGGCGGCCTTAGAGAAAGAGAAACGCGTACGGGTGGAGTTGTCGCGGAACAGGGAGACGGCCAGGCCCGAGTCGAAGATCTTGGACGAAACGTTGTTCTCACGCAGCTCGCGCAGGGCGTCGGCGACGATGTAGAGAGCCTTGAGCTCATCGGTGGTCTTGTCCCAGGTGTGCAGGAAGTCGCTGCCGTACATGCCCTTAAAATCGAGGCCGTTCAGCTGCTCGACGAGCTCGGTAAACTTAGCGTCCATGGAAATGTCCTTTCTAAAGATGAAACGATCGCAATGAGTAGATGTGCTCCGGCATGCGCGTGTGGCTAGAACATGCAGAGCACCATGACGAGGACCCGCCACCGTTGAGGAAGCATGGGAGATAACGACCGCGGGCCCCAAGTCAACAGGGAGCGCCGGGGACACGAGCGGCCCCCGGCTCAACAAAATCGAGGAATGGGACTAATCGATCTTGTTGTTGGTCAGACCGGCGCGGAACACGGTGGCATCGCCATCGGCCTGGCTCGGATCGTAGAGGTTCAGGGCAGCCACGTACATGGCGGCAGCGGTGACCAGGTCGTCCTTGTAGGTGACCTCGTTGGGAGCGTGAGCCTGAGACTCGGCACCCGGGCCAAAGCCCACGCAGGGGATGCCGTAGCGGCCCTGGATGGAAACGCAGTTCGTGGAGAAGGTCCACTTGTCGCACAGCGGGCGACCGGTGCGCTTGTCCATGCTGGGCTCGCAGCCGATGCGCTCGTCACCAAACATGGCCTTGTGGGCGTCGACGAGGGCCTTGACGTGCGGAGCGGTCTCCTTGTTGATCCACGTGGGGAAGTAAGCCTCGGTCTCGTAGACCTCGCCGGTCCAGGACGGACGGTCATACATGTACATGGAGACCTTCACGTCGTCGCCGTACTTCTTGGCGGCCGGCAGGTTGCGAATCTCGTCCAGACAGGACTCCCAGGTCTCACCGGCGGTCATGCGACGGTCGATGGAGATGGCGCAGGAGTCGGCCACGGCGCAACGGCTGGGGCTGGTGTAGAAGATCTGGCTGACGGTGCAGGTGCCGCGGCCCAGGAAGCGGGCATCTTCGTAGTGCTCGGGGTTGTACTTGGGGTCGAGCATCTTGACGAGGCCCTTGATGTCGGTCGACTCGTCGCAACCGTTGTTGTTGAGGGCGCGGACGTCGGCGATGATGTCGGCCATCTTGTAGATGGCGTTGTCGCCGCGGTCGGGAGCGGAGCCGTGGCAGGAGGTGCCGTGAACGTCGACGCGGATCTCCATGCGGCCGCGGTGACCGCGATAGATGCCGCCGTCGGTGGGCTCGGTGGAAATGACGAACTCGGGCTTAATGCCGTCCTTGTTGTAGATGTACTGCCAGCACATGCCGTCGCAGTCCTCTTCCTGGACGGTGCCGACGACCATGATTTTGTAGCCCTCGGGGATGAGGCCCATGTCCTTCATCATCTTGGCAGCGTAGGTAGCAGAAGCCATGCCACCCTCCTGGTCGGAGCCGCCGCGGCCGTAGATGATCTCGTCGGTCTCGTAGCCCTCATAGGGATCGGCGTCCCAGTTATCGATGTTGCCGATGCCGACGGTGTCGATGTGGGAGTCGATAGCGATGATCTTGTCGCCTTCGCCCATAAAGCCCATAACGTTGCCCAGGCCGTCGACCTTGACCTCGTCATAGCCAAGGCTCTCCATCTCGGCCTTGATGCAAGCGACAACCTCGCCCTCCTCGCAGGACTCAGAGGGGTGGGAGATCATGGCACGCAGGAAGCGAGTCATATCAGCACGATGGGACTCAGCAGCGTTTTTAATTGCCTCGAAATCGAGTTCCTTAGTCATAACAGTTAACCTTTCTACAAGGGTTTACCTACAGGTAGATATTTCAGATAGATCACTTGTGCCAAGCAGCGTGAGGTGGAGCACCCCACAAGCAAGTAACCATAGGAGGCGGACGGAGGACTTTGCTCCGTCGCGAGTTCCGCACGAGCCGGAGAGCACTTAATGTGCTCTCCGTGCGAGCAGGACTGTCCGAGCAGGGAGTAAAGTCCTCCGGCTGCCTCCGGACAGGTCAGTCTGCTAGCAGGTGGGGTACTCGCCCTCCCAGACGATGCGACGGTACTGATCCGGATCGGTGTCGCCCTCGGTGGAGAAGCAGAGCACGGAGCTCGTCTTGTCCAGGCCGATGAGCTCCTTGAGCTCGGCGTACTCGGGATCGAGCATGATGGTCTCGACCAGGCCGGTGGTCACTGCGCCGGACTCGCCGGAGATGACGCGCGGGTCGCCCTTCTCGGGGGCGCCCAGGGTACGCATGCCGCGAGCGGTGACCCAGTCGGGGCAAGACACGAAGGCGGTGGTGTGGTTGCGCAGGATATCCCAGCCCAGGATGTTGGGCTCGCCGCAGCACAGGCCGGCCATGATGGAAGGCATGTCGCCGTCCACGATACGCGGATCGCCATCGCCGGCGGCAGCACCCTTGTACAGGCAGGCGGCAGGCGCGCACTCGACCACAACAAAGGTCGGCGGGTTATCGGGATACAGGTTGGTGAAGTAGCCCACCACGGCGCCGGCGAGCGAACCCACGCCAGCCTGGACAAACACGTGCGTCGGGCGGTTGATGGCCATCTCGCGCAGCTGCTCGGCAGCCTCGGAGGCCATGGTGCCGTAACCCTCCATGATCCAGGACGGGATCTTCTCGTAGCCCTCCCAGGCGGTGTCCTGAACGATAACGCCGCGCTCGCAGGCGTCGGCCTCGGCGGCCGCCATGCGCACGCACTCGTCGTAGTTGACCTCTTCGATGGTCACCGTGGCGCCCTCGGCGGCGATGTTATCGAAGCGGGGCTTGGTGGAACCCTTGGGCATGTGCACGACAGCCTTCTGGCCCAGCTTGTTGGCAGCCCATGCCACGCCGCGGCCATGGTTGCCGTCGGTGGCGGTAAAGAAGGTAGCCTGGCCAAAGTCCTTGGCAAGCTGATCGGAAGTCAGGTAATCGAAGGTGCACTCGGCAACGTCCTTGCCGGTCTCGTCGGCAATGTAGTTGGCCATGGCAAACGAGCCGCCCAGGACCTTAAAGGCGTTGAGGCCAAAGCGATAGCTCTCGTCCTTAACGCACAGGTTGGACAGGCCCAGGCGCGCAGCCTGACCGTCCAGACGGGCAAGCGGAGTGACGGTATATTGAGGGAACGACTGGTGGAAGGCGCGGGCCTTCTTCACGTGGTCGAGACTCATGATTCCCAAGTGCTTGTCATCGCTCTTGGGCATCGTGTTGCCCGCCCACTGGATCTTATCGGCCATACGGTGAACTCCTTAAGTCCTCTCTTGCCGGCCCCCGCATACGCGTTTCAGCCCATTCCCATTCATGCGACTGAACTTTTATGTGGATGCCAAACAAAAAGTTTGTTAGCACTGTTCTATCACACTTTTTGCTTGGCAAACCTAACAAATTGTTTGTTGCCGTAATCGGTACCTTTTCGCCGACGAACGGTCACATAACGCAGTGACACTTTCGCTATTTGCGAACAGGTGTGGTTTATGGCAAAGTGTGCCCAAACTAATTTTTAGGAAGGTACCTATGACCCCCGCACAGATTGAGTTCTATAAGCGCCTTGCACACGGCCTGGCACTCCAATTTGGCCCCAACTGCGAAGTCGTCGTCCACGATCTGGAGACCGAGGACGTGGACCACTCCATCGTAGTAATCGAAAACGGCCACGTCAGCGGGCGCAAACTGGGTGACGGCCCCAGCCATATCGTGTTTGAGTCCATGCACGAGGGCAGCACCGACGTACACGACCGCGAGCCGTACCTCACTAAAACCACCGATGGCAAGCTGCTCAAGTCCTCGACCATCTTTATCCGCAACGACGAAGGCAAGCCCGTCGGCATTTTGGGCATCAACTTTGACATTACGCTTATGAAGGCTTTTGAGCGCTCGCTCGACGCTTTCACCGGCACCGGCGGCACGGGCTATACCGAGCCCGAGCCCATTACCAAGAACATCGGCGACCTGCTCGAGGACCTGCTGCACGAGTGCGAGCAGTTTGTGGGCAAGCCCGCGGCACTCATGACCAAAGACGAGCGCATTCGTGCCATTGGCTACCTCGACCGTCGCGGTGCCTTCCTCATTTCCAAGTCGAGCGAGCGCGCCTGCGAGTTCTTTGGCATCTCCAAGTACAGCTTCTATAGCTACCTCAATGAGGCCAAGGCGGCGGCCGGCGACAAGTAGGCACTCGCCTGGATTGCCCCTCCCCTTTTGGGCGCGAGTTCTGGAAAGCACGAATCCAAGACCGGGCCGCTTGGGAAGTTCCATATAATCGATGTCATTAGTATTTCGAAAGGATGGGACAGAATGGCGTTGAGCAAGGCATCATGCACCGGTCGCGGATTGATTGCGGCAATTGGTGGACATGTGCACCGCATGTTCGATGAGGGCGAAGACGACCTGTTTTCGCTGAGCCTTGACGATGTGATGGATGATCGCCCGTGGACCGCCGACGAACTCATGGGCGGCGGCGGGGCTCGCCCGTCAAGCCCCAATCCCGCACTTGCGCCTAAGACCGCATCTGCGCCGACTCCTGCGCAGCCGGCTGTTTCGACGCCCGCGCCTACACCCACACCCACTTCGGCGCCCACGCCCGCTCCCCGCCCCGCAAGCGACCCGTCCGAGACGGCGGCATTTCTCGCAGCAGCGACGCAGGGCAAATCGGCCGACAGCACTGTTATGTACAGCGCCCAGCAGTTGCCTGTTCCTGCGGCACGCAAGCCTCCGGTCACAAGGCTCGATGAGCCCGTTGCCCATCAGGTTGTCCACGATTCCTGGGCTGCAGCCGATCTGGATGAGACCTCTACCGGCATGCCGGCGCTCGATGTTCCAGTTAACCCGCTTTTTGCCGCCAACACGAGCGCCGCGGACTATGAGGGCGGTGCGGCATATTCCGATTATTCCGATGACTATGCTGGCACCGGTCGCATCGAGACCGAGGATTATGGCACCGCATCGAGCGATTATCTCAACGATCCGTACGCTGCCACGCCTGCACCGGAATATGACCCGGAGGCCGCGTCCGCACCGGCGTATACCAAAAGCACGGGCGAAGAGCGCTTCGCCGATTATTACGCCGAGGAAAAGGCGCTGCGTTTCTCGGAATTTCCGCAGGCAGTCAAGGTTGCCTTTATCGCCATTGTCATTGCCCTGCTCGGTGTCATTGCGTTTGAGGGATTCCAGCTGTTCCGCGGCCCCACCGCGTCCGAATCGGCAACGCAGCAAAAAGAGGACGACAACCAGTACCTGGACATCAACACCCTCAAGGGCGACCCCAACGACGGGGACGACGAGTAGCGAGGGCTGAAGGCGGCCGCAGGATCCCGCATCCAGCACCGGCTTCTAAGTGCTGTTTTGTCATCCAGCTACACTTTTCCGAAGTTTTAAGGTGCCCATTTCGACTCTTTTCCGGATTTTATACTCTGTCCCTCCAGATGCGCTTTACGGTGCAGGCGTTGGAAGAAGGGCCATGTGCCGCTGGCGGCCCACATGTTCTGCAGATCAAGCTGCTCGGAGACGGCTCGCGCGAGCCGTCCAGCTGGAAGCTCTTTGCCGACGGCGCGTGCGTTGCGGACGGATCCGGCGCCTTTGCCCGCGAGTGCTTCTGCGAGGGCGCCGAGGTGTTTCTAGACCTGTGCCGCGACGCCGTACGCGCGACCGAGCTGTACCAGTGGAGCCAGAGGGAGTACGAGCTGTTGAGTGCGGCCCGCAGGATCGTAAGGGTGTAGACGGGCGGACGAGCCATCGACGATTTTGAGCTGGCAAGGGCCGGGAACTAGATTCCCAGCCTTCAACCTAGCACTGCTTTATGAGATCGAGCACCGCAGGAATGTCATCGGCATTCCGAAGCGCAACGTAAGTGGGTAAGCCCGGGCCAAATCCACCCTGCGTACGCTTGTCCTGGCACATGTCCTCTGGATCCGTTAGATCATCCACACTCTTTGCCAAGCCAACGGCAATCCAACCACCGTTGCTGGTCCTGCCTTCTAACACGGCATGCAGTTTTCGCTTGCCCGACCTGAAGCCTACATAGTACTTAGCTATGTAGGACTCCCACGAAGGGTTACCACTCAGAACGGACTCGCGCACCTCATCGAAAAGCTTCTGGTTGAGCCCACCTTCGGCAAAGGTGGGGTGATTCTCCTGCAGAGTCCAGATAGGAGCCTCATCAGACTCCCCGCGAGAAGGACGGTACTTGTCGACGACGTCTGCCGGAAGGTCGGGATATTTCCATATCTCACACGCCTCTTTCGCCAGCTCGTCCGCGCGCTGTCCAATCTCTTCCTCACCCCATTTTTCACGCGAGGCGATCGACTTGTTCAGGTAGAGCGGACTGCACTTAAATCCGACGTCAGGCAGATTGAGCTTGTCCGAGAACGACCGGTTTGAGTACTCCTGGTTGTAGCCCGTCAGCGTAAGATTTCCCAAGTTGTTGCACAGCCTGTCGTGGACGTCTTCCCAGTTCTCACCAAGCGATTCCTTCCAGCCGTGCTCATCATCGATCGTCTGGGGCATGATGTGCTCGATCTGGTAATCGTCGGCTGAGATGGACTCCTTCGGGTGGTGCCAGTTCTCCATGCGTTCCAGGTAATAGCGCTTTTTAGAGAAGCGGTTGTAGCAGTCACGCGTCTTAAACTCCTCGACAAAATGCTCGTCTGTCGGAAAGTATGCGGTCATACCGCTGCTGTGGATAAGGAGCATCGCCGTAACGTACTCCTCGATATCGTCCTGCTGCTCGAGATTGCGATACATGCCGGCAAAGAAATTATTTAGGCCCGTGGTAAGTCTGCCGCAAACCGCTCGCCTGAACAGAAACGACTCGATAGTCTCGCAGATACGTAAAAACGCATTGCGGTCTAGTCCATTCCCCTCGTAAACCGAATAAAGCAACATTAAGAGGGGCCTTATCTGCTTCACATCGAGGCTTACGATTCTGCCGAACACTCGGCGCAGTCCGTCGTCCTTCTCCTTACCAAGGAACAGACTGGCGTATCTATGTGCATACCCTCGCAGCTCCTTAAGCAGGCCCTCGGTGTCACCATCGTAGTCGTCGGCGAAATAGCGCTTAAACTCGTAGTAGGCCTCGTTCTCCTTCGGCATCCTATTGGGAACTTTAAGCCACAGCCAGTACCAGATAAATGCATTGAACTCGTCCTCGCCGCCTTTTCCGAACAAGCACTCGAGTGGATGCCAATAACCCTCATAAAGATTGGTCTGTTCGTCGTTGGGAAGCGACATTAGAACGTAGTTACGGATGAGGTCAATGGGCGTGAGCGGCTTGCCCTTGGAGTTCATGGACTCAAATATGAGCTGGGCATTATCAACGCCAGCGGTGAGCTTAGTGTCGATGACCTGCACGCGGTTTAGCCCCGCCCAAAGCCTTGCAGGGTCGAATGATTTCCCGTGCATCTTTTCACGGAAGAACGCATGGTTTTCGACAATGCGATCCGATTTTTCATCTGGCACGGGAGCCCCAGACACGATGGAGAACAGCGTCTCTTTATCGTCCTGCGAGAGCACCAGCTTGTAGCGTGCCAGACCGTTGTAGTCGTCATCGTTAAAGAGGTAATTTTTCCTCAGCGCCGAGATTTTGAGGTCGCCAAGGAAGCCAGCCTTGTCGGGGTTGCTCTCCAAATAGTCAGCCAAAGCTGCAATCATCAACGAAAACGTCGTCATGCGCTGCTGTCCGTCAATCAGAAGCACGCGCGAAATGCTCGTGGCAGAGCTCTCGGACTCGGGGATATAAAGCATTGACCCCACGAAGTGCGATACGCCATCACGACCCGCTCGCATGACGTCATCCCAAAGCACCTCGCACTCTTTTACACTCCACGAGTAAATTCGCTGGTACACGGGAATGACGAACTGCATCTTCGCCACGCCCATAAGGTCGAGTAGATTTGCCTCGGTTGCTTTCATTTGCGGTTGTCTCCTCTTTCTTGTTTACGCCGTTTGCAGTCAGTCCCCCACTGAGCGGAGGGTGCCAAAGACGAGAGCATCGAAGCACAGAAGCAACCGGGATGCTCATATCGTTAGATTTTACAACGCAAGCAAACGCTTACGCCGTCAGGGTGGCGCGCGATCGCTGCGCGCCACTCCCCAAAATCATACGATGTCAAAAGACTGACACTTGTGTATGCCTTTTGACATTGCCACGGACTTACGGGTTTCTTGTCTCATATGCCAAGAGCGGATATCTAGATCGCTGCCCCTCCCGCCCAAAGGAGCTCGACAAGAACTGATCGAAGGGCAAATCAGACATCGAGCAAGTCGCCGACATGCTCATCGCGCCTCGCAAAAAGATGGGCAAACACGGGACCATCTTAAGCGGTGGCGATGATGACACGGAATTGCAGCCGAATCGCCCCGACCTATTCGCCACCCGATGCTGGCAAGCTGTTGAGCGGCTCGCTCTCACCGGCGGCACCAAGGCGCTTCTGCATCTTCTCGATCTGCTTAAGGGTCGAAGTCAAATACCCAAGACCCTTCTTCAACTGCTTAAGCAACCTGCCATTCCTGCGGTCCCCCTTTCCATTCTCCTTCTCGACATCCTCCTCAACACCAGCGATGCTGCGCTGCACGGCCTCGGCCGCCTTCTGCACCAAAATGGCTCCCTCATGCGGGCAGCGGTCAGTTGCCACATCAAGAAATGCGAGAAGCCTTGAGCATTCAACGAGCACGAACTGCGCATAGTCCTCCCCCATCGACGCCGCCAGGGCAACGCCGCTAGAACCCAAAAGGCCAAACGCAGCGCCGCCGCCAGCAATTAAAGCGGTGCCACCGGCCATGCCCATGCCGCCGGCGGCCAAGGCGCCGCCGCCAGCAGCAGCAAGACTCGCATTGACGAGCGCAGCCCCGTGAAGGCCGACAAACGAGCCTCCAAAGATACCGACAGCAATATCCGGAGCCAATGCCGCGGCCACTCCTCCTGTGCCCAGGGCCGCCGCCACGGCAATGGCGCCGCCTACCAAG
The DNA here is from genome assembly GCA_902470805.1 of uncultured Collinsella sp. Taxonomy (GTDB): domain Bacteria; phylum Actinomycetota; class Coriobacteriia; order Coriobacteriales; family Coriobacteriaceae; genus Collinsella. The sequence continues at coordinate 9,082 of CABRHX010000001.1, forward strand.
ACCTTTGGCAATGTACCTGAGAGCTCACGGATATGCGCCCCGCATTGCTTCTCTAGGGAACGCACGGCGTCCAAATCAACCGCGTCTTGTCTCCTGGGAAATTCATCTTTAACCCAAGCCCCGCTCCCCTTCAAACCTTTGTATTCCTTCTTCTCTTCATCTCCTATCTGGAAATAGGGGCGAAACTCAACCAGCTCCTGAGCGATCAGCAAGGCGCGCACCTTGCCGCCTCGCTGCCGCGAAATAGCCTCAAGGGCTCCGTACGCATCTTCCTCGCTCAAAAAATAGCCGTCTGCATCAATGCCTAGGCCATCCGTGACCGAATCCTGCCACGCGCGGGCCCAGCTCCTCTTTTGCCCTTTGCGCACTTCGTTCTTCTCGTTCCCGCAGTCGTAGTTGATGGCGGCAAGCTTCAGCGAGAAGGCAATCCTCGTCGTCTCTCTATCTAGGCTAAAAAAGTGGAATCCATCGAAGATATCCTGGCGGCGCCTGGCGCGCTCAGTCCAAGCCTCGGACATTTCCTCCGCCATATAGCCCCAGTCGGCATGGAGTGCAAACGCAAGGCGTCCAACTCCAACGTAGTTTATTCGCAAGAAGAACTTCTGGGCGAACACGACCTTGTTCCCCTCGCATTCGATACCCGCCCTGACCGCCGCCGTCGCCAGATTCGCCAGAACGAACGAAGTACTCGAAACCGTGACCATGCGAGTGAGGGCCCTGCTGTTGTAGGGCATGAAATGCGAAGCCTTGAGCTTGCGCAAGCCGGAGACGTCACTCACTTCGCAACGTTCTAGTTCGGCCTTGAGCCTTGAAAGCATGTAGAGACAACGAACGATAACCTCGTTGGCCACGACTGCTGGCACCTGGCTTAAAGCTTGATCGAAAAGACCGACTTCCGTCCGAAGGTCGAAGCGAATGGGCTTGCCGTCCTCGGTTTTGAACGCCGTTCCGTTAAACAGCTTTGAGATCCATTGCTGAATGCGAATATCCTTGCCCTTATAGGCAATCCGCATGTCTTGAAAAACAGGCAGGGAGGAGAGCTCCTTTAGCAGGGACAGCACAACGCCGGGAATACCCGTCCCCTTACCGGGGTTTGAACTAGACCCCGCCATGTCGCTCACGAGATGCATTGCCCAGAACAGAGTGCCAAACGCGATCTTCTCTGGAACGTTCCTGCCTATAAGAGGGCGGTCAGGATCGAAGGCGGCGGCAGGCAGGTCAAAGGCGACAAACCGGCCGGCCGTATCGGTGCCATAGCCTTTGCACGTGAATTGCGAGAGGATCGAACACGCAAGGCCAACCAAGCTCGGGTGGTGCGAGAAATCCCGCAGATGATGTTGGAGCCCGCCGCCAAACTCGGCAGTCAGCTTGTCCGCGGCAAGAGGAAACCCTTTCTCTAGAAAGCGAATAGCGTCTTCTAGAGTTGCATCCGCCTTTGTCATACCCGCAGACTTGGCAATCGTAAGAACGAATTTGCCAACCTTCTCGTCGCCCCACTCTTTGGCACCCTCTAGGTTGAAGTCTTTCTGCCACAGGATATTCAACGCGCCCGTGAGGAGCCCGCTAACGGCTGCAAGTTCATAGTCGAGCTTCGTAGCCTTTTCAGCCCGAGGGTCAAAATCAAAGAGGACCTCCTCCCCATCGGGAGCGTCCTTAAAACCAACCAGCACGGCGCTACCGTTCAGCGGCACAGATGCAACTTTGGGCAGTTGAGGCATGGTGTAAACTATCTCGCCGCCACTAAAAACAAGTTCGTCTGCCATACCGGCTTCCTCCTGCAAACGCGTAAAACTAGATTGCTCCACGCCGCCAAATCCCTCTCGTAGAACTACTCGATAATCTCGATGATGCAGTTGCTCAGAACCTCGTCGGAACTGTTCACCTCTGGCAGCCTGTACGCCTCATTGTGAACGATAACGCGCGCAGCGTCACGGGTCTATGCCTGCCCATCCAGCGAATCATGTTAGCAAGCCGTTCTTCGACAATGGATGCCATCTCGGTGTCCATACTCTTGACCTGCCTGGTCTCGGCGGGCGTCAGCGTGTCCTTGAATAGCATCTCAAGCACAGCCCTCTGATGCTGATTCTGGAATCCTTCCCGCAACCATTCCTTCTGCTTACGCCCAATGGGCACCCGCCTACCTTCCCGCCGCCTTCAGCTTCAGCAGCAGGTCGCCCAGCTCGGGGCACTTGCTAGAAAGGCGCGTCTGAGCTCGCTCGCCCATCCCCCACCGCTGGCGGACTTCCTGGGCGCGCGGGCTCACGCGGTAGTCCCCGTCCATCACCTGCTTGAGCAGCTTGGCGGTCACGCGCGCATCGGCAAGGGCGCTGTGGGCGTGACCCGTCGACTCGTCGAACTCGATGCCAAACCACGTCGCCGCGTCACTCAAAGAGACGCACCCGTGGCTGCCCACGTCCATGATCGAGGTGTAAAACGCCTGCAGGTCGGCCCAATCCGTAGGAAATGCGGAAAGATCGATGTGCTTTGCCTGGCACTCGGTCAAAAGCTGTCGACGGTCCGCCCCGCTCCAGCAAACTACCTGTGCGGAGTAGCGACCGATCCAATCGCTGAGCCTTTTGATTACCATGTAGAGCGGATCGGCCATCGCAGTGTCCACGGCCGATATCCCCGTAAGCTCGCGGACGGAAAACGCAACGCCTTCGGTAAATTCCGTCTGCACAAACTGCGAGAACTCGCCCATAACGTTGCCGTGGTAATCGAGCTTGACGGCGCCGACCTCGATAATCTCATTACGCAGCCCACGTCGCTGGCGCTGCTTTGGCACCGGCGCAAACTCAAAGTCCAGCACAATCTGGCGCGCAAAGTTCGTCGTATCGATAGCCGAGATACACGGCGTCTTTTCAGCTGACACGGTTAGGGCCTTTCTCCGTTGCTTGCCGCTTGTTACATAAGCGGCTACATTGCCGTAAGGTTAGGCGCTCGTGCGGACATGAAATCGGAGCGCAATGCCACGCGCGCCAGGCACACGCCATGCAGACGGCCCCAAGAGAGTCGCCCGCTCTATTCAAATGCATGAAAAAGATTTAGGCCCGGTGACTTGAATCAGCGGTCATCCCGGGCCCATCAATATGCAGTGTACCTACAGAGGGCTGGTTAATCAAACGGGCTTTCGGTGACGAAGACCTGCGCGTCTAGCCCCAATCGCCCAGCGCCGTCTTCTGCCGCCCTTACGAAAGGCTGCTATTCGAGGGAATCACGTTGCTGTTATTATCGAACATATATTCGTATTTATGACCGCGCTTTGATTGAATGGCAGTTGTTGACGGCAGTTCCATGTGCCGGGCAGCGCCCTCCATGCGACGGGAGGTGATGCCCATGACCGATCTGATTGATTTCGTGAAGCTCCTGACCGCTTTGGTCTCGCTCCTCACGGCGCTTATCGGACTTTCCGAGGCACTTAAGCAGCGTACGAAGCAAAAGAAGAGGGGTCGACGCCGTTAAGGCATTGACCCCTTAATCGAAGTAACGGCGCTGCCCAGCTATCCACAACTTGGGCTGCCGTCGACCTTACTCTACCCACGGACATTGAGTTTAACAAATGGTTTTTTCGGTAGCGAAGCCTCGGTCCCTCAGCCGCTCAGCACCTGCTTCCTACTCCAGCCACCATTCCATATCCACGGAGCACTCGACCTCGATAGGCTCTGGCTCCAGCACCGTCTCCTCGGAGCCTCCGGACGCCCCATCGGGAGCACACGCGGCAACACAGTATGTTCGACCATAGCCCGCCGCCCGACTGTTATACGAGATATGCTTGACGCCGCCCAGCATAGACCCCGCCGCAACGGCAAGTGCCTGCGCGTTGCCGCGAGCACGTTCAACCGCACGGGCAATCAGGGCGTCTTCCGCCGCGCGCTGATCCGCCAACTCAAATCGAATGCTCATGTCGGCATGTGACTCGCAGGTATTGAGTGCGGTCCACACAGCAGCAAAGTCAGTCGAATCGACAGGCGCGGCAACCGTACCGTACGCATAGTAGTTGTAGCCCACAATCGTCGCCTTCTTGCGCGTCATCTGCGCATAACAAGTGTACCGACAGCATGTTAATTCGCTATCCAAACCAAAGGGCGCCAGCGCGGCGGCTACGCGGGCGCGATCGGTGTTGTAATCCTCCAGGCACGATTCCTTGGTGGTGCGGCGACCACCAAAGCCAATGCTAAAGATCACGCGGTCGGGCATAACCTCGTCCTCTATCTCGGCGCCAACGCTCACATAACCGGTCTTATCCGTTGCCATGACATCCGTCCTTTCCACGAATGGCTACGTTGCGGTAAGCGTAGCCACCCGTGCGGACACAAAAATGGGATGCTGTGCCACGCGCGCCAGGCACGCGCCATGCAGATGGCCCCAAGAGAGTCGCCCGCTCTATTCAAATGGATGAAAAAGATTGAGGCCCGGTGACTTGAATCAGAGGTCATCCCGGGCCCATCAGAGCTCGTAGAGCTCTTGGTTGCTTTGGTCTCGCTCTTCACGGCGCTTATCGAACTTTCCGAGGCACTCAAGCAGCATTCGAAGCATAACAAGTCGCTGCCATTAAGGCACCGACCTCTTGACCAAGCAACGGCGTTTCCCAGCTCTCCAGAACTTGGGCTGCCGTCAACTTTATTCTATCCGCGAGCATCTGGTTTACCAAATGGATTTTCGGTAAAGGAAGCACGGCACGCCCGCAAAACCACTACGCCCCAAGTGCCGCCATGGGGATCACCGCCACGCCGTCGTCGCGTCTGTAGGTAATGCTCCCCTTTCCAACCACGACCGCCAAAAACGCCGGCGCGGCATTCTGGGCGGCAGGATTGGAGAGCACTTTCCTCTCCAGCGCCTTGAGATTTCTCGCTCCATCGTCTGCTTTCGCATCACTCAGCTTGACCTCGATGGCTCCCCAGCGCCCGTCGTGCTCAACGATCAGATCGACCTCAAGGCCCTTCTCATCTCGGAAATAATGGACACTGTTGTCGACACCGCCGTAGGTGGAAAGGAACACGCGCACGTCGCGCAGGACGAGATTCTCAAAGAGCATCCCCAGCGTTTGCATATCGCCAAGCAGCCGCTCAGGGGTAGCCCCCAGCAACGCCGCCGCAAGTGACGGGTCACAGAAGTAGCGCTTGGGGCGCACGCGAACGCGGGCCTTCGAGCGCATGGGCGGCTCCCATCCGCACAGGTCCTCGGTCAGCTTGAGCCTGTTGAAGAGGTCCAAGTACGCAGCGATGGTCCTCTCGTCGGGGCCCGCCTCACCGTACGAGGCGTCCTTTACGAGCGTCTTGTACGTGACAGCCTGGCTCTCGTTCATGGCAAGAGCTCGCAAAAGGCCGTGTGCAAGCTCGGGCGACATGCCCTCGTCCAGCACGTTGACGTCGAGCACCGAGTGCACGTACTGGCTTGCCGTCTCTCGCGCAAGATCTTCCGAAAGCCCAAGATTTGCAGGCCAACCGCCCCTGCAGCACCAGCGGGCGACGTCATCCACCGTGCTCTCGCGACGCTGAGGGGCAAAATCCTCGCCCTTAAAGAGGCTTGCCAGTGACACGAGCGGCTCGCCGTCGCCCGACTCACACAGGGCCATGGGGCGCATTGACAGACGGGCGATCCTACCCGTGCCGGAATGACGAACATGGCTGCGCTCCTCGCTTTTGAGCGCGGTCGAGCCCGTGAGCAAAAGTGTCCCCCGTTCGTTGCCGCTCGCGTCCACGAAACGCCGGGCGGCATCCCAAACCTCGGGCACCTCCTGCCATTCATCGACCAGGTGTGGCGCATCGCCGATGAGCGCCAGGCTTGGGTCGACCTCTGCCGCCGCACGCTGCGCAGGCTCATCGAGCCTGGAGACGCTCGCCGAGCGAGAGAGCGCCGTCCAGGTCTTGCCGCACCATTTGGGGCCGTTGATCTCCACACAGCCAAACGCCCGCATAAGGGTGTCGAGGCGCTCCTCTATGAGCCGGGGCCTATATCCCTTTTGGGTCAATCTCTTTGGTGCATCCATAGACGGCCGTCCCTCTCTATCACGCGATATGCGAAATTACGCCATTCTCAATGCTGATTTTACGCTACTTTCAATGTAGTTTTTACGCCATGACAGATGTAGTTTTTACGCCATTTTCATTGAAGGTTTTACGCTTGGCATCCTTAGCGCGACCCATTCCGAGCATCACATCAGAGCGTGCTTGGTTATCTCCGCTCGCACATCTCGGCAAACGAAATCAGCTTGGCATCTCCCCTGCTCGCCGCAGCTTCCTGACATCCTTGCGTAAAGCCTCGCTTCGAGAAGATCGCATAGCTTTTGTGCTGCCGCCTAAAGAGCTCGCTTCGATGCACGAGCTTTTGCAGCACGTCTTCGCCCACCGGTTCATTGCGCCATTTGCACTCCGCAAACAGAGCAGTGCTCTCGCCATCGTCAACAATCAAGTCGATTTCTTCCTGCGTATGCGTGCGATTATCCGTCCCCCACCAGCGCCCGACGCTCGCCGGAACCACATCGAGCTGGCCCGCGCGCGCGAGTTCGTACACGTATTGTCTGCATATAAGCTCAAAGACCGTACCCATGTAATCCGATACGTGTGGCTCAATGCGCTTGTACGCCATCTCGGCCATATCGTTTTGAATCAGCCCGATGTTCTGCGGAACAAACTTGTACCAGAACCTAAACATCTGATCGCTCAGCAGATACACGGCTCGCTTATTACTCGTCTCGTTTAGGGGCAGCTCGCGCTCGACAATCCCAAGCGACGCCAGCTTATCCACATAGCTCTTTACGTTGCTCGCAGGGATTCCCGTAGAGCTCGCAATCTCCGAGATCTTCGAGCGCCCCTGAGCAATTGCTTGCACGATCGCATCATATTGCTCGGGATTGCGGCACTCCTGCAATAGCAGGTTACTCGGCTCCTCAAAGAGATAGCCCGTAGGAGTAAGAAAAAGACGTTTGATGTTGTCCTTGAGCGGTGCGGCAGGATCGACTTTCTCGATATATGCAGGAATGCCACCCGTCATGCCATAGCAAACTGCAGCGTCTTCGCGACCCATGCTCTGCCACAGGCCGAGGGTCGTCATAAAATCGAGCGGCATGATCTTAAACTGGGCCGTACGCCTACCGTATAGCGGACTCTCGTAGCCCAACACCTGCTCTTCCATAAACGAAAGCGACGACCCGCACAGGATAAGCATAAGCTTGGTCTCTTTGTACAAGTGATCGATCTTGTCTTGCAGCAACGAGCTGATCTCGGGATTCGATTGGGCGAGATAAGGATACTCGTCGATCACGACAATCAAACGTTCCGTGCGAGCCATGGTAGCCAACGCATCGAACGCCTCGTCAAAACTACGAAACGACACGCCAGCAACACCAACGGAGCCCGCAAGTATCGCCTGGCTAAAGCCATGCAGGTTTGCCTCTGCATTGGTACGACGAGCTTGAAAGTAAATAGCCTTCTTGCCTTGGATAAACTCTGTGATAAGACGCGTTTTGCCCACGCGACGGCGGCCGTAAATCACAGGCATCTCAAAGGAGCCCGTGCCATACAGTCGATTGAGCTCGGACATTTCCACTGTTCTTCCGATAAACATAGGGCCATCCTTCCTTTGCGTTATAGCTAGCTATATTATACCTTCCTATAATATAGCTAGCTATAACGTAATTCGACAAGCGGCGCACACGAAAGGGGCGGTACACCACCGCACGTGGACCGTTCCGGAAAATGCATCCCGTTCTGGAGCCAAAAACTGGGCCGTAGTTTCCGCCAAACATGCCATCCGGAAAGCGTGTCCCGTTCTGAGCGCCAAATCCGGGACGCAGTTTCCACTCCAAACAAAGGGCCCCGGCTCGCGATGGAGCCGGGGCCAAAGGCGCAGCGTATGTAGTTGATGTTGAGCGCGAACAGCTCGTCAGCAATGGCCGTCCGCGCCCTACCCTACCCGCGGTTGCGGACGCGGCTGTAGGGCGTATCCACCATGGGCAGATTTGGACGCAGCTTGCCGTCAAACGCGCGGTAGGCGTTCTGTACGGCGGGCGCCGTGGGGATCGTTGCGATCTCGCCGATGCCCTTGCCGCCGTATGCCACGGGCAGCAGCTCGTCCTTCTCCACGTAGATGGCGTGGATATCCGGAATCTCGGGCGCACGGAACAGCCCGAGCGTGCCGTACCTTGCCTGGGGCACGCAGTCCTTGAGCGGCCAGTCCTCGGTAAGCGCATAGCCCATACCCATGAGCACGCCGCCTTCGATCTGACCCTGGATGGAGATGGGATTGACCACCTTGCCGGAATCGTGCGCAGCATAGACCTCGCTCACGCGGCCGTCATCATCCAGAATGACCACATGCGTGGCAAAACCGTAGCAGATGTGGCTCTTGGGGTTGGGAACGTCGGCGCCCAGCTTGTCGGTCGGCTCCAGGTACACGTACCCAAACTCGCAGCCCTCGAGCGCCTTGATGGCGGCAGCGGGATCTTGAGGATGCATACCCTGGCCGGCGACGAGTTCCTGTGTGTGCAGCTGATAGGCGCGACCGTCGTCGTACTCGATCTTGACGCCATCACCATGGGCGCTCACAGGAGCATCGGGTGCATGCTTGCCGGCCTCGATGTCAAGCATGGCATCGCGCAGCAGGAAGGCGGCACCGCGCACGGCCTCGCCGGTCACGACCGTCTGACGCGAGCCAGACGTGGTGCCGGAGTCGGGAGCGTTCTCGGTAGAGCACTCGCCATTGGCGATGCAGCGAAGCGGCAGGCCGCATGCCTCGGCAACGTCCTGCAAAAAGACCGTGTTGCAACCCTGGCCGATGTCGGACGTGGCGGCATAGACCACGGCCACGCCGTCCTCGATGCGAATCTTGCAGCGGCCGGCATCGGGCAGGCCAACGCCCACGCCGGCGTTCTTCATGGCGCAGGCGATACCGGCGTGTCCGGGATGCGCATAGTAGGCATCCTTGACCTCGAGCAGCGTCTCCTTCAGCGCCGTGGAGCAGTCGGCAATCTGGCCGTTGGGCAAAACCTCGCCCGGCTCGATGGCGTTTCGGTAACGAATCTCCCACGGATCCAGGCCGACCTTCTCTGCCAGCAGGTCGATCAGGCTCTCGAGCGCAAACTCGGACTGGCAAACGCCAAAGCCTCGGTACGCGCCGGCGGGCGGGTTGTTGGTGTAGTAACCAAAACCGCGAATGTCGGTGTTCTGGTACTTGTAGGGGCCGACGGCATGCGTGCAGGCGCGCTCGAGCACCGGGCCGCACAGCGACGCGTAGGCGCCGGTGTCAAAGTTGATCTCGCAGTCCAGACCGGTAAAGTTGCCCTCGGCGTCGCAGCCCAGCGTAAAGGTGCCGTCCATGGCGTGGCGCTTGGGATGGAACGCGAGCGACTCGGCACGCGTGAGCTTGCACTTCACAGGACGCTGGAGCTTATAGGCAGCAAGCGCGGCCAGGTGCTGGATCGAAACGTCCTCCTTGCCGCCAAAACCGCCGCCCACAAGCATGGTCTCGACAACCACACGCTCGGGCTCGTTGTCCCAGCCAAACATGTGGGCGCACTCTTTGCGCGTATCGTAGGCACCCTGGTCGGTCGACTGCACCTTGACGCCGTTCTTGTACGGGAAGGCGACGGCGCACTCGGGCTCCAAGAAGGCATGCTCGGTAAAGGGCGTGGTAAAGCGCTGCGTCACGGTGAACGCGCTCTCCGCTAGCGCCTTGGCGGCGTCGCCGCGCGTCACGTGACGGCTCTGGCACACGTTGTCCTTGAGTTCCACCGTGTTGCCAAAGGCAAAGAAACTGTCATGCAGGCGCGGGGCGTCGGCAGCCCTAGCCTCGACAATGTTGCGCACGGGCTCCAGCGGCTCGTAATCAATCTTTACGAGCTTCTTAGCCTTCTCGAGCGTCGCCTCGTCCTCGGCAACCACCAGCACGATGGCGTCACCCACGCAGCGGGTGATATCGCCCTGGGCGATCATGACATCCCAGTCCTGGATAAGGTGGCCGACCTGGTTGACCGGCACGTCCTCGGCGCGCAGGATGCCCACCACACCGGGCAGGGCCTCGGCCTTGGAGGTATCAATGGAGAGCACGCGGGCGCGCGGATACTTGGAGCGCACGGCGCTAGCATAGGTCAGGCCCGGCTGATCGAGCTCGTCGATGTCGTCGGGATACTTGCCCTCGCCGAGCACCTTCTTGCGCACGTCGATGCGGAAGGCGCGCTTGCCCACACCGTAGTCGTCGCCGCGCTCCAGGTCCTCGTCGATCTGCTTTTCGCCGCGGAGCACCGCAGCTGCCAGCGAAATGCCCTCGATGATCTTCTTGTAGCCGGTGCAGCGGCAGACGTTACCGCGAATGGCGTACTTGATCTGCTCCTCGGTGGGCTCGGGGTCCTCAGCGATGAGCGCCGCGCCCGCCATGACCATGCCGGGGATGCAAAAACCGCACTGCACGGCGCCCACGGCACCAAAGGCGTACACAAAGGCCTCGCGCACGTCCTCGGGCAGGCCCTCGACGGTCACGATGTTGCGACCGGCGGCAAGAGCGGTGGTCAGTACGCACGCCTTGACGGCCGCACCGTCCACATGGATGGTGCAGGTGCCGCAAGCGCCTTCGGAGCAGCCATCCTTGGCGGAATGGATATGCAGGTCGTCGCGCAGGTAGCGCAGCAGCGGTTTATTCTCCGTCGTCGTGCGCTCGACGCCGTTAACGGTAAAAGTGAATTCCTGTGCCATGGTGATTCCCTTCTACACGCCGGCGGCGATGCCGGTGCGGTCGTGGATGGCGCCATGCGGGCAGACGACGGCGCACATGCCGCACGACAGGCAGTCCACGCCGTCGATATGGGCGCAGTTGTCCTCGATGCGGATAGCGCCGGCAGGGCACTTTTTAGCGCACATGCCGCAACCGATGCAGCTCGTGTCGCAGATCTTGCGAGCGATGGCGCCCTTATCGGTGTTGTTGCAGCGCACCAGAATGTTCTGGTAGCCGGGAACGAAGGCAATCACGCGCTGCGGGCACGCCATGCCGCACAGGCCACAGCCCGTGCACTTGGAGCGATCCACGCGGGCGATGCCATCGACCAGCGCAATGGCGCCGTAGGGGCAGGCCGTGACGCAGGCGCCACAGCCAATGCAGCCTTCGCTGCAGCGGGCGTCGCCGCCTGCGAAAGCGCAACCACTTCCGCAGGCAACGTAGGCCACGTTATGTTGAATGGATTTGGCCATAAGAGACTCGCCTATTTCTTAAGAAGGTACGAATAGTTGTCGCGCACGGCCCTGATGGTCAGGCGGACGGCCTCGGGAAGACCGGTGTTGACGGCATCGACCGAGACGGTGCGGACCGTGCCGGCGACGCGAACCTTAAAGTGGTCCTCGTCCACGGCCAGGAAGCCCTCGTTCTCGGAGTTCTCCATGTCCTGCTCGCTCCAGAACAGGGTGAGCTTGTCCTTGTAGGGACGACCCTCCTGGTAGGGGCAGAACACGGCGCAGTTACCGCACTCGTTGCACATGCCGTCGACATGGACGACCTGATGCTTGGCCAGGCCCGGCACCTTAATTGCCACGTTGGCGCGGTTGGGGCACACATCGCAGCAGACCTCGCACACCGAGCCGCAGCCCAGGCAGCGGGTCTTGGTGCAGTTGCGCTTGTCGCGGCACAGCGACCCCTTGCGCTCGTAGCAGGTGTCCTCGCGGCCGGCCTGCTCGTTGCAGTCGGCGTACTTGTTAAAGTCCACGCCGGCGATGGCGCGGGCGACCTCGGCGGCGTCGGCGATAGCCTCGACCACGGTGGCCGGACCGCGACGGCAGTCACCGGCAGCCCAAACGCCCTCGACGCCGGTGGAGGTGGCGGCAAGGCGGCCGCGACGGTCGTGCTCGACGCCCGCGGCGTCGTACAGGCTGGCATCGATGCCCTCGCCCACGGCGCAGATCACCGTGGTGGCGGGAAGCTCGACGGTCTCGCCCGTGGCGACGGGGCTGCGGCGGCCGCTTGCATCCGGCTCGCCAAGCCCCATAACGTCGCAGGTCAGCACGGCGCCGTTGAGTGCCTTGGGCGCCAGCAGCTCGCAGAACTCAACGCCGTCGGCAAGAGCAAGATCAAGCTCTTCCTCGTCGGCGGGCATCTGCTTCTTGGTGCGACGATACACCAGACGCACGTTCTTCACACCAGCCAGGCGCTTGGCCACGCGAGCCGCATCCATAGCGGTGTTACCGGCGCCAATGACTACGACATCCTCGCCCAGCTCGAGCTTCTCGCCCTTCTTGGCGGCCTCGAGGAACTCCAGCACGTCGAGCTCGGCACCCTCGCCCAAGCCCGCAGAGCCGGGCATCCAGGCACCGGTGGCCACGACCACGTTGGTAAAGCCCTGGGCCTTGAGCTCTTCAATGGAATCCACGCGAGCATTGAGCTGTACCTTGGCGCCAAAGGCCAAGCAGAGCTCGGCATCGTGAGAGATATCGTCACTGGCGATACGGAACTCGGGGATCACGTGACGGACCACGCCGCCGAGCGAATCGCGGGCCTCGAAGATGGTGACGGGCACGCCGGCACGCGTCAGGAAGAACGCCGTCGCCAGGCCGGCCGGGCCGCCGCCGATAACGGCAACGTTGCGCTCGCCGTCGTTGGCGATGGCCTGGGCGCGCAGCTTGGGCAGCACGGCCGTCATGGCCTCGCGGGCGGCCTTGAGCTTGCTGGCGCGGATCTGGGCGCCCTCGGGCTCGTAGAACGCACGCTCGCAGGCACGGCCGCAGGGATGCGGGCAGATGGTACCGGTGATGAACGGCAGGGCGTTGCGCTCGATGATGATGTTGAGTGCGTCCTCGTAGCGGCCCTCGTCAACAGCCGCCAGATAGGCGGGAATATCCTGCTGGATGGGGCAGCTCGTGCGGCACGGCGTGGTAAAGCAGTCGGAAAGCGGGCTCTTGCCGGCGACCTTGCGGTCGGGCAGCGGGCGCAGCGGCTTCTTGTAGAGCGGGTTGGTGAGTGAGTCGGTCTGGATCGCAGTCACAGCCTCGAGAGAGACGCCCGCGAACGGCTTGCCATCCAGGTCGGTAAACTCGCCGGCCATCTGGCTAAAGCGCTCGTAGCCACCAGGCTTGAGCACGTCGGTCGCCAGGGTGACGGGCCAAATGCCGGCATCGTACAGGGCGCGGATGTTGTAGACCGTGGCACCGCCGGAGTAGCTGATGCGCAGCTTGCCATCGAACTGCTCGGTAATGCGACGGGCGGCCTCGATGGTCAGCGAGAACAGCGAACGGCCCGACATGTACATCTCGGTGGAGGGCAGCTCGTTCCTCGTCACGTCGACGGGGAACGTGTTGGTCAGCTTGACGCCAAACTCCAGGCCGCGCTCAGCGCACAGGGCAATCAGGCGCTCGAACATAGGCACGGCGTCGGCCCATTGCAGGTCCTCGCGGAAGTGCGTATCGTCGAAGACGATGTAGTCAAAGCCCAGCTCGTTGAGGCGCTGGCGGGCAAACTCATAGCCCAGCAGCGTGGGGTTGCACTTGATGTAGGTGTTGAGGCCCTTCTCGGTGATCAGATAGGTCGCGATGCGCTCGATCTCGGCGGGCGGGCAGCCGTGCAGGGTAGACTCGGTGATGGAGTTGGAGACGCGTGCCGGGATGGACTCGACAAACGCGGCATCGACATGCTCAAACTTGTCCAGGTTAGCGAGCGCCCATGCGCGGCACTCGTTCCAAACCTCGGAGCCGCTGGCGTCTTTCATGCCCTCGATGTAGGCGTCGACCTTGGGGCTCTTGATGCCTTCCAGGTCATAACCCACGGACATGTTGAAGACAAAGCCGTCCGGGCTGCCCAGACCGTACTCGCGGGCAATCAGGTGGCAGGCGAACCATGCCTTCACGTACTCGGCAAAGGCCTGCGGAACCTCGAGCTCGGTCGACCACTCGCAGTTGTAGCACTCGTCCTGCGCCACAATGCAGGGTTTGTTCACACACTTGGAGAGCTCCTCGCCATCCATAACCTGAACGGTCTTGAGCTCAAAGAAGCGGGAGCCGGCCACGTAGGATGCCACGATGTTCTGGGCCAGCTGCGTATTGGGACCGGCGGCCGGGCCAAACGGAGTCTCGATGCGCTCGTCAAAAATGGGAAGCGCGCCCTTCTGGTTGGTCGTGACCATCTTGCGCACGCCAAAGACGGCGCCCTGGGTCTTGTGCTCCTCGATGATCCAGTTCATCAGCTGCGAAAACGGGATCGGCCTCATGATGTCGCTCATAATGAGCTCCTCTCTGTAACGCCCGGCGAGACCGCGCGGCGGGCGCAAATACGGTGTAGCGCTAGCACAGCGCCGGCGACCCCGCGGAGGTCGCCTATACGCGCGTCGGATGCGGCGAAACATTCGGCGCGCGTGAATCTACTTGTAATTAGTAGGCGCGATCGTTGAGCGTGCTCCAGAGCTTCTTGGACTCAGCCATGGTCCACGCGTTGATCTTGTCCTCATCGATACCGACAAACTCGCGATCCTTGTACAGGACGCGGCCGTTGATGATGGTGGTGCGGCAGTTTTTGCCCATCATGCCAAAGAGCATGTGGCCGTCGACGTTCTCCTCGCTCAGCGGCGTAAAGGGCTTGTAGTCCATTACGATGACGTCGGCGGCAGCGCCGGGCTCAAGCACACCGAGCTTGCGATCGAAGTACTTGCTCGCCATCTTGGCGTTGTTCTCGAACAGCATCGTCATGGCCTCGCACCAGCCCACGTTGGGCATAGCGGCGTTGTGGCGCTGAATGATCAGGAAAACCTTGAGACTCTCGAGCATATCGTGGGTGTAGGCGTCGGTGCCCATGCACACGGGGATGCCGCGGCGGAAGAACTCGAGCACGGGGGCGCAGCCCACGGCGTTTCCCATATTGGATTCGGGGTTGTTGACCAGCCAGGTGCCGGACTCCTTGACGATATCCATCTCGGCGGGCGTCACATGGATGCAGTGGCCGAGCATGGTGTCGGGACCGAGCAGGTTGTGCTGCAGCAGGCGCTCGACGGGGCTGATGCCGCCGCGGTTGAGGCGGGAGTCCCACACATCGTTCATGCCCTCGCACACGTGGATGTGGAAGCCGGTCAGGCCGTTGTTGGCCTCGGCCATCTTGTCCATGGTCTCGTCCGACAGCGTAAAGGTGGCATGTCCGCCAAACATGGCGGCGATCATGTGGTTATCGTTATCGCGACGCTCCTTGGCGGCCCACTGGGCAAACTCGGCGTTCTCGGCAATAGCCTGGTCGCACTTTTCCTGACCACGGCGGTCGGAAACCTCGTAGCACAGGCACGAACGCATGCCCAGCTCCTGAGCGGCGTCCTTAATGGTAAAGAGGCTGCCCGGAATCTCGCAGAAGCTCGCATGGTGATCGAAGATCGTGGTGACGCCGTCGCGGATGGAATCCAGAATCGTGGCATAGGCGCTGGCCTTGGTGCCGTCGAGCGTCAGGTTGTCGTCGATCTTCCACCACTGCTGCTCAAGATTCTCCAGGAAGTTGGTGGGGTTGCAGCCCTTAATGGCAAGGCCGCGGGCCAGACCCGAGTAGATGTGGGTGTGGCAGTTGATAAGTCCGGGCATGATGAGGTTGCCCTGGGCGTCGACGTACTCGGCATCCGGGTACTTGGCCTTGAGCTCGCGCTCGGGGCCCACTTCGACGATCGTATCTCCGTCAATGGCGACCGCACCGTTGGGAATGAACGGAGTCTGAGCGTTGCGGGTAAAGACGGAACCGTTAGCGACCAGAAGCATAAATGCTCCCTTCAACATCAGAGGCGGGGTTTGACACCTCTGACATGGCGGAAGTGCGAAGCGCCGGCCTACACCGGAAACGGGCCCTCTCCCGTCAACGCTTCACCAAAGGGACAAGCCCTTTGAAGTGCGGCTTGGCGCCGCATGGCGCCGGCGGACGAGGCGATGCGTCCGCCGGCGAATAGCACCGAATTGGTTACTTCTTGCTCTCGGGCAGGACCAGATCCACAGCGGCATCCTTGGCGGCATCGATGTGCTGAGCCACGACCGGCGTCTGCGGAAGGATCAGGTTAAGGACAATGGCCATGATGGCGGTGGGGGTCACGGCGTTGGAGCCGATGACGGTGGACACCCAAGCGGGCATACCCTCGCCGGCAAGGCAACCGCTGGCCATCCAGATACCCAGGCCAAAGACGACGGAGGTACCGACGATGGTGGTAGTGCGCTGCGTAAGGCCCTCGCGGGTGAACATGCGCACGCCGTTCATGGTGATGGTGCCAAAGACGCCGACGGTCGCGCCGCCGATGACGGGCTGCGGGATAGCGGAAAGGACGGCAGAGAGCTGCGGGAACAGACCGGCGATGGCAAAGACGGCCGCGATGATCACAAAGACCCACTTGTTGACGACCTTGTTGGAGCAGATGATGCCCACGTTCTGGCCAAGGGCGCTGGTGGGAAGACCGCCCAGCAGGCCGCCGACCATAGAAGTGAGGCCCTGGGACACGATAGCGCCGGAGAGCTCGCGCTCGGTGGGCATACGGTCGATGGAGCCCAGGCAGGCGGCGGAGACGTCACCGATAACCTGGATGGCAACCATGGGGAACACGACGGCGAGGGTAATGCAGACCTCGGGATCAAACTCGAGCGCGTAGGGCATGAGCTTGGGAAGAGCGAAGACCTGAGCGGTGGCGACGCTGGAGAAGTCGATCATGCCAAAGGGGATCGAAACGATCATGCCAACGATCATGCCAAAGAACACGGATCCCAGCTTGAGCGTGCCCTTGCCAAAGTTGGCGAGCGCGAAGACCACAGCGAAGGTGATCAGGGCGACGCACCAAGCCTGCGGGGTACCCCACAGCGGCGTGCCCATGCCACCGGCCATGTACTTGACGGCCGTGGGATAGAGAGAGACGCCAATGGAGAAGATGACCGTACCGGTCACGACGGGCGGGAACAGCCACTTGATCTTGCTGTAGGCCAGACCAAAGAGGACAGCAACGGCACCGCCGACGATCTCGCCGCCCAGCAGCGCGCCAAAGCTAAAGCCCGAGGCGCCCATGGCCTGCAGGGCCGGGAGGAACGCGAACGAAACACCCATGACGATGGGCAGGCCGCCGCCGATACGACGGAAGGGAGCGAAGGCCTGAAGGGCCGTGTCGATTGCCGAAAGAATGAGCGCGACCTGGATGATGTCGGTGCTCTGCTGGCTATTAAAGCCGTAGACGCCGGCCATGATGACCGCCGGGGTAATGATGCCGGCAAACGATGCCAGTACGTGCTGAAGGGCACACGGGATCATTTCCTTAACGGGAGGCATGCCTTCGCGAGTGAACAGGGCTTCAGTGCCGTTCGTAACCGTCTCCTGGGTCATTTGACCACCAATCCTCGAAGTAGTTGTTTTCGCATCTAACGCTCTATTGTGACGCAGTGCGGGGTTGAGGTTGTGCCTTCATTGCATATCGTATTAAAGATGATTCTCATTCTCAATAATAATTTTTTGTTATCAGACTATTCTTCAGCTGAAATAACGCATTTCCGCAGGTCAGGAAAGTGTCTGGTCAAAATAACATCTAACTTTTCTTTTGGTCAACCGTTTACCGCTAAATTCCTACCGTTCGTCTGCATTACGCAATGTACCTGCGGATATACGAGATGATGGGCAGCGTGTTACCATGAGAAAAAATTGTTATGAACATTTCCGTTTTCACCCAAAGGAGTTGCCCGTGAACGAGACCGTACGCCGCTTTTTGCCGATGGTCGATTTTCTGGAGCAGATACTCGGCAAAAACAGCGAAATCGTGCTGCACGATTTCTCGGATCCCGACCACGCCATCGTCGATATTCGCAACGGCATCGTGAGCGGTCGCAAGGTCGGCGGTCCCGCCACCGACCTTGCGCTCAAGATCATGCACGACGCCAAGTATCGCGACCTGCCGTTTATTACGGGCTACGAGGGCCGCGGTGCCGGTGGCAAGACATTGGAGTCAGCGACGTACTTTATCCGCGAGAATGACGAGATCGTCGGCATGCTCTGCGTCAACACCGATCTTTCCACGGTACGCTCCATCAACGCCATGGCGCAGCAGCTCATGGCTTGCTTCGACGCTGTGCCTAGGCAGGCGGAGCCCGCGTCTATCGAGGTCGAAAGCCTTTCGGAGTCTACGCAGGAGCTCATCGACCGCAGCATTGCCGAGCTGCTGAGCGCGCGCGGGCTGGATGTAGCGTCGCTTGGTCAGAGCGACCGCGTGGACGTCATTCGCCACCTCAACGGCAACGGGGTGTTCATGCTCAAGGGCGCCGTGGCCTGCGCCGCCACCGCGCTGGGCATCTCGGAGCCCAGCGTCTACCGCTACCTGCAAAAAGTTCGCAAGGAAGGCTAACCCGCTGATTCCTTGGGAGCGGAGGAAAACGGATCATTTTTGTCGCATCGCTTGACAAAAGACCCTGCAGCTCGCACTGCAGGGTCTTTTTGCATGTCATGTTTAGTTGTTGCCAACGCCTTAGAGAGCGGCGACGACCTCGATCTCAACCAGACCGCCGGCCGGAAGGGCGGCAACCTGGAAGGCGCTGCGCGCGGGGAACGGAGCCTCGAACTTGGAGGCGTAGATCTCGTTCACGGCAGCGAAGTCGGCGATGTCGGCCAGGTAGACCGTGGTCTTGACGACATCGGCAAAGGTGGCGCCGGCAGCGGTCAGCAGAGCTTCGACGTTAGCAAGGGACTGCTTAGCCTGGGCCTCGACGCCCTCGGGCATCTTGCCGGTTGCGGGGTCGATGCCCAGCTGGCCGGACAGGAACACCATGTTGCCGGTCTGGATGCCGGGGGAATACGGGCCGATGGCTGCGGGTGCGTTATCGGAAGACACGACGGTCTTGCTCATGTTTTTCTCCTTACGATCAATTGAGAGAGCGTGAGCGCGGTGTTCACACCGGGAGGCACAGTTCGGTCTGAACACCGCGCTTGATTTGGGATAGTACTCAAGGTTTCCGCGCGATGCAAGATTATTATCACGTTGCGAGAATATTTTATCGCCCAACGGCGCCTGTCGGCCGCTGAACGGCACGACCGGACGGTGAAGCTCAAAATGATCCGTTTCCCTCCGTCCCCATCGGATCAGGTAATCCATAGGGGACGGAGGGAACGGATCATTTTTGCTGCAAAGGCTGCTGAAGACTTTATCCTGCTTGGGCCACAGGGCTCGTCCATCGCAACAGCGCCACTATACTTTTTAAGCATCTGAGCATTTTGAAAGGCAGGATATGACCGCAACCGCCAGTCGAACCACCAACCGCAGACCCGAGCTTTTGGCGCCCGCCGGAGGACCCGAGCCCTTTGCCGCCGCACTCGCCGCCGGGGCAGACGCCATCTACTGCGGCATGGGCAGCTTCAACGCCCGCCGCAAGGCCACCAACTTTACCGACGAGGCCTTTGAGCAAGCCTGCCGCGCCGCACATCTAGCCGGGTCGCGCGTCTACGTCACGGTCAACATCGTCATCAAGCAGTCCGAGATGGGCGATGCGCTGCAACTCATCCATCGCTGCTCCACGCTGGGCGCCGACGCCTTCATCATCCAGGACTGGGGCCTGTTCTTTGAGGTCAAGCGCACCATGCCCGGCATCGAGACACACATCTCGACCCAGGCGAACATCCATGACGACCGCGGAACCATCTGGTGCCGCGAGCAGGGCGCCGACCGCGTGACCTTGTCGCGCGAGCTCTCCATTGACGAGATCGCTGCCATCCACGACGCCGCACCCGATGTCGACCTCGAGGTCTTTAGCCATGGTGCCATCTGCTTTTGCTACTCGGGCCTATGCTTGCTGTCGAGCTTTGCCATGGCGGGCCGCTCGGCCAACCGCGGCATGTGCGCCCAGCCCTGCCGCCTGCCCTACGAGCTAATCGACGAGAACGGTCGCGCGCTCTCCCCCGCCGGCCGCGAGCGTGCGTTATGCCCGCGTGACACCAACACCTCACAGCTTGTTCGCCGTCTGTATGACGCCGGTGCCGCGTCGCTCAAGCTCGAGGGCCGCATGAAGGCGCCCGATTACGTGTACTCCATCGTTGATGTGTATCGTCACGAAATTGACGACATGTTATCCGGAGCCACCGTTGCCAAGGACGAGGAAGCCGCCCGCCAGCGCCAGCTCAAGCGCTGCTTCAACCGCGACTTTACGCACGCCTATCAGGACGGCACCTCGGGCGACGAGATGATGAGCTATGAGCGTTCCAACAACCGCGGCCAGATCGTGGGCACGGTGCTGGGCAGCCGTCTGGCCAACCGCGATGTACGCGGACTCAAGCCCGACGATCGCCGTCGCCGCGCCGCCATCGCCCGCATTGAGCTGTTTGAGCCCGTAGGCAAGGGCGACCTGCTGGAGCTTCGTCACGATGACGAGTTTGACCAGTTCCTGACCACCATCGCCACCGAGGATGCCGCGGCGGGCGACATCATTGAGTGCCGCGTGCCCCGCAGCATGCCCGAGGGTTGCCGTGTCCGCGTGATTCGCAGCCAGCGTGCCATCGATGCCGCCGGCGCCGCGCTCAAGCGCGATGTGTTGCGCCGTCGCGCCGTGGATGTGTCCGTAGTGGCACGCCTGGGCGAGCCATTTGCCGTCACGCTCACCTGCTGCGATGACCCCTCGCTCGCCGCCACCGCTACGGGCTTTACCGTCGAAGCCGCCAAGACCCGCGCCGTCGAGGCGGCAGACTTGGTTGAGCATGTGGGCCGCATGGGCTCCTCGCCCTTTGAGGCCGCCAGCTTTGATGTGACACTCGACGCCGGTTGTGGTATGGGCTTTTCCGCCGTGCACAAGGTGCGCGCCGCCGCCTGCAAGGCGCTGGAGGAAGCCATTCTGGCGCCGTATGAGGAGCGCGCGATGGCGCTCGAGTTGCCGATGATCGTCACCAGCGATTCCCGCCCCGCGCCTGAACATTACCGCGACGAGCCGCAGATCTGCGCCACCGTCACCTCGATCGAGGCCGCCGAGGCCGCCCGTTCCGAGGACGCCACGCGCATCTACATGACCACCGACGCGCTCGAGGCTGCCGGACTCTCCCCTGCCGATGCACTTGAACAGGGCATTGTGCCCGTACTCGATGAGGTCTGCCGCGCCGTCGACCATGCCCGCGTCGACCCCTGGATCACTGTCGGCGCCACCGTCGCCGTCGGCAATATCTCCGAGCTCGCCGTTGCCGCCCAGGCCGGCGCCACGGTCGAGATTCGCTCCTGCCTGCCCGTGCACAACACGCCCTGCATGGAGGCACTTGCCGAGCGCGGCGCCAGTGCGTTTTGGCTCTCGCCCGAGATCACGCTCGACGAGATTGTCTCGCTGGGTGCTGACGCCCCTGCGGCCCTGGGCATCACCGTCTTTGGCCGCCCGCGCGTCATGACAAGCGAGCACTGCATTCTGCAGGTTGCCAACGGCTGCATCCACGATTGCGCCAACTGCCGCCTGCGCTCCCGCAAGCTGTCGCTCAAGAATATCGACGGCAAGGTCATGCCGGTGCGCACCGACATCCACGGCCGCTCGCGCCTGTACGACGCCTACCCCATCGACCTCACGCCGCAGGTGCCTCAGCTGCTCGATGCCGGCGTGCGTCGTCTTATGGTCGATGGAACGCTGCTCGATGCCGATGAGATTGGCCGTGCCGTCGCCCGCGTCCGTCGCGCCGTCGAAGCAGCGCAGGCCGGCCGCAAGCCCGCCGCCCGCCTACGCGGGGCGACCTCGGGCTGCATGTTTGTGGGAATCAGCTAACCGAAAGGCTTACACGTGAACGAAGAACCTCAAGTCCTCTACTGCGACGCCTGGCTCATGGCCATCGACAAGCCCGCCGGCATGATCGTCCACGGCAACGGCACCGGCGAGCGCACGCTCACCGACTACGCTAGCGACTTGCTGCTTGCCATGGGCGACGGCTTTGCCGCGACCGATATGCAGCCGCTCAACCGCCTGGACCGCGACACCACTGGCGTGGTGCTATTCTCGCTCGACAAGCAGACGCAGCCCGCCTTTGACCAGATGGTCATCGACCACGCGTTTGAAAAGCACTACCTGGCGCTCGCCGAGGGCAAGATCGACTGGAACGAGAAGCTCATCGACAAGCCCATCGCCCGCGACCGTCACGATAGCCGCAAGATGCGCGTCGGCGCCAGCGGCAAGCCGTCCCAGACTCGTGTCAAGGTGCTCAAGCGCCTTAAGAGCCGCCGGGGCCTGCCCACGCGCTCGTATATCGACGTTGAGCTGCTCACCGGCCGCAAGCACCAGATTCGTGTGCATCTGGCGAGCGAGCGTCATCCCCTAGTGGGCGATGACCTGTACGGCACGCCGCACCCCTGCGGTCTGATGCTCCACGCCCACAGCGTGTCCTTCACGCACCCCGTAACCGGCGAGCACATCCACATCGAAGCCCCCTGCCCCTGGGAGCCCTAAACCACCACAATGGGGACAGGCACCTTTGTGGTGGTTTTGACCTTGCCCTGTCGCTAGACCGTGATGACGTTGTCCATCGACTGGTACTTGGCTGGCACCTCACCCGCGGTAATAATCGTTGCGTCGCGGAAGTCCGCGAATTTTACGGGAGCCACCATGCCAAACTTACTGGCGTCCGAGATTACGAAGCGTTTGGCTGTATGGCGCATCGAGATACGCTTGACCTGCGCTTCCTCGATATCGGGCGTCGTAAAGCCCTGCTCGGCGGCAATGCCGTTAGAACCCCAAAAGCCGCAGTTAAAGTTGTAGCGGTCTAGGGTTGCCAGAGCATCGGGGCCAACGAGCGCCTCGGTCTCGGGTTTAAGCTCGCCGCCCAGCACCACGGTGCGCATGCCGCGCAGGGCAAGATGCTGAGCGTGGAGCACAGAATCGGTCACATAGGTGACGCCCTCGAGATGCGGAAGATGCTCGATGAGCCTGAGCGTCGTCGAGCCCGAATCGATATACACGAAGCTATCGGGCTCCACGAGAGCCGCGGCACGGGCGCAGATGCGCTCCTTGTCGTCGTTGTGGAGGTCGCTGCGCTCGCTGATCGTCAGGTCGCGCGTCACGTGCGCGCGCTCAAGGCTCGTGGCGCCTCCGTGCACTTTGGCAATGCGGTGCGCGCGATCAAGCGTCTGCAAGTCACGGCGAATGGTGGACGGCGTCACGCCCAGGGCCTCGGCAAGCTCCGGCACGGTAACCGAGCCAGCCTGCTGCACCATCGACACGATCGCGTTGAGCCTATCTTCCGCAAGCATCGCTTACTCCTCCTCGGGGTACACGACTCCCCAATCGGCGCGGAGCTTGGTCATGAGCTCCATAACATCAGAAGCATAGTCCAGAAGTTCGCACTTCGAATCGTCACCGACAACGGCCTTCTCCAGATCGGCCATCTCATAGCACAGGGCATAGGCCTCGATACCAGCGTGGACTTCCTCGCGGTGACCGTCTGCAGTCCACACGATGGTCGCGTGATCGGCGCGCGGATACTCGTTGACCTCGATATAGCACTTATCGAAGCTGATGACCGAACGCTTGGGCTGCTTGGAGTGGAGCGTAAGGCTCACAACGCCCAGCTGCTGCTCGGCGTTACGGCAGACGATGCCGCCCGCGACGTCGACACCGGTCTCGCAGGTGTTGCCCAGAGACACGACCTCGGTGGGTTGGCTGGCCATAAACAGGCGCATGACGGAAAGCGCATACACGCCAATGTCGAGCATGGCACCGCCGGCAAGATTACGGTTGTAGAAGCGGTTGGTCAGGTCGCCGTACTCTTTGAAGCTGCCAAAGTTGAGCTGGGCAAGGTTCATGCGGCCAAAGTCGCCCGCATCCATGCGACGACGCAGCTCCTGATACAGGGGCATGTGGAGCACCGTGGTGGCGTCCATAAGGACCACGTTGTGCTCGTCGGCGATAGCGCGGGCCTCGTCGAGCTCGGCGGAGTTGAGCGTAATGGCCTTCTCGCAGAGCACGTGCTTACCAGCGGCCAGCGCGGCGCGCAGATAAGTGATGTGCGTGTTGTGCGGCGTGGTGATGTAAACGGCATCAATGTCCGGGTCGGCGTAGAGATCGTCGACGGTGTCGTAAACCTTCTCGACACCATACTGCTCCGCAAAAGCCTGAGCTTTGGACACCGTGCGGTTGGCAACGCCCGCGAGCTTGCGGCCGGCAAGGGCGAGGGACTGAGCCATCTGGTTGGCGATAACGCCGCAACCGATCACGGCCCAACGGAGCTCGGGAGCCGTAAAGATGTCGTTAGGGAACGGCTTGTCCTGAACCGAAGCGAACGCAGCCTTTGCGGCCGCCGCAGCATCGAGCGGAGCCTGTTTGGAATCTGCCATGAGTGCCTCCTGTGTCATGGAACGTCTTTCATTTCTGACGGCTCTATATTCGCACAAATACGCGTGTATGTGCGTACTTCTGCGCGTATTACCGCCAAACGGTCATTATTCAACCGTAAACGGCGCATTTCTGCGCACGTTCACGCAATCCTGCGCACTCAAGTACGCAGAATTGCGCAGCAAGTGATCCCCAGAAGAAAACGAACGTAACGAATCATCTGACCACAAAGGACTGTCCCAAACTGCCGGCAGGAAAGGAACGTCCCCGGATGCCGGCACATGGGGACGTTCCTTTCCTGCCGCATTCATCCGATTGCCGCGCATTACCACAGACCTCACCTAAGTTGCGGTGAAATAGGGATTGTTTGGCCCTCTAGAGCCCCTCATCAGTCCCTATTTCACCGCAACTTAGCACAAGGCTGTCCCAAATGACTAGCCGTTTAAGAACGTCCTCAACGGCCACTCATTTAAGTCTGTCCCCAATGAGTATCCCCAATGAGTGGGGATAGAAAAAGGCCCGGGTGCCGTGGGGCATCCGGGCCTTTGCTAGCAACTTGATGTTGCAGGCAGCTTAGAACTTGTGGCCGCACTTCTTGCAGACGCGCAGCTTGTTCTTGCCGTCCTTCTCGTGACCGACGCGGGTAACCTTACCGCACTCGGGGCAAACGAGATTGACGTTGGAGGCGTCGATAGGAGCCTCCTGCGAAACGATGCCGCCCTGCTGGTTGGCAGCGTTGGGCTTGACGGCCTTCTTGACGACCGAAACGCCCTCGACAACGACCTTGTTCTCGGCGGGGAGAGCACGCAGGACAACGCCCTGCTTGCCGCGATCCTTACCAGAGAGAACCTGGACCTTATCGCCCTTCTTGATATACATATATCTCCCCTAACTACAGGGTCTCGGGAGCGAGCGAGACGATCTTCATGTACTTCTTGTCACGAAGCTCGCGAGCGACAGGCCCGAAGATACGGGTGCCGACGGGCGAACCATCGTTGTTGATGACAACGCAGGCGTTCTCATCAAAGCGAATATAGGAGCCATCCTTGCGGCGGATCTCCTTAACGGTGCGAACGACGACGCAACGGACAACGTCCTTCTTCTTGACGTTGGCGCCAGGGGTAGCCTCCTGGACAGCACCGATGAACACATCGCCGATGCCTGCATAACGACGCTTGGAACCGCCAAGCACCTTGATGCAGCGAATCTTGCGAGCGCCGGAGTTGTCGGCGACGTTCAGCATGGTTTGCATCTGAATCATGGTAGATGTTCCTCCGAACTAAGAACCGAAGAGAGGTGCGCAGCCTTTACGCGGCCCGTGGTATGCAAGCCAGGCATACGCACATCTTCGGAAACGTACAAGTCGTAAGAGCGACTGCTTATTTAGCACGCTCGACGACCTCGATGAGGCGCCAACGCTTCATCTTGGACATAGGACGGGTCTCCATAACGCGGACGGTATCGCCCACGCCAGCCGTGCACTCCTCGTCGTGAGCGTGCAGCTTCTTGGAGCTGGTCATCATCTTGCCGTACTTGGGGTGACGCTTGCGCTCGGTGATGGTGACAACAATGGTCTTGGCACCGGAGACGGAGGTAACGACACCCGTACGGACCTTACGCGAGTTACGCGAATCAGTCATGTTCTCTCCTTAGGTCCTACTCGGCGACAGCGGACTTCTCCGCTGCGATCTCGCGGGCGCGCTGCTCCGTGAGGACGCGAGCGATGTCCTTCTTCACGGTGTTGACGCGAGCGGTGTTGTCCAGCTGGCTGGTGGCCATCTGGAAACGAAGGTTAAAGAGCTCGGCGCGCATTTCCTTCAGCTTCTCAACGAGCTGAGCGTCCGAGAGCTCACGAATCTCTGCGGGCTTCATTAGTTCTCCTCCTTGGCGGCGGCGGCGTCCTCAGCAGCCCACTTGGCCTCGAGAGCGGCCTCCTCAGCCATCTCCTTCTCGATGCGCTGCTCAGCGTTCTTAGCAGCAACAATCTTGGTCTTGATGGGGAGCTTGTGCTGCGCAAGACGCAGAGCCTCGCGAGCGACCTCCTCGGGAACACCCTTGACCTCGAACATGATGCGGCCGGGCTTGACGACGGCCACCCACTCCTCGGGGTTACCCTTACCAGAACCCATGCGAGTCTCGGCAGGCTTCTTGGTGATGGGCTTATCGGGGAAGATCGTGATGTAGACACGACCGCCACGCTTCATGTAGCGGGTCATGGCAATACGAGCGGCCTCGATCTGACGGTTGGTGATCCAATGGGCCTCGAGAGCCTGGATACCAAACTCGCCGAAATGCAGCTCGGTATTACCCTTGGCCTGGCCCTTCATGGAGCCACGCTGCACCTTGCGGTGAAGAATACGCTTAGGGGCAAGCACTACTGACCCCTCCTCTCGGAGTTACGACGACGAGGACGGGAAGAGCCCTCGAGTGCAGGGTTGGGAACAGGCTGGCCCGGGAGCTTCTCGCCCAGGTAGATCCAGACCTTCACGCCGCAAGCGCCCATGGTGGTGCTGGCGACAGCCGTGCCGTAGTCGATCTTGGCACGGAGGGTGTGCAGAGGCACGCGACCCTCGCGGTACCACTCACGACGGCCCATCTCGGCACCGCCGAGACGACCGGAGCACTGGATACGGATGCCCTTAGCGCCGGCCTTGCGGGCAGACTGGACAGCCTTGCGCATAGCGCGACGGAAGGCAACGCGGCCCTCGAGCTGCTCGGCGATAGACTGAGCAACGAGGTTGGCGTCGAGCTCGGGGCGCTTGATCTCGACAACGTCGACGGAGAGCTGGCCCTTGGAGACGCCAGCGACCTTCTCGAGCTCGGTGCGGAGGGTATCGATCTCGGCACCCTTCTTACCGATGACAACGCCGGGGCGAGCGGTGAGGATGATGACCTTCACCTTGTCGCCAGCGCGCTCGATCTCGACGCGGGAGACAGCTGCGCGGGAAAGACGCTTCTCGAGGTACTTGCGGATCTCGAGATCGTTACCGAGGGTCTTAGCGTAATCCTTCTCTGCGAACCAGCGGGAGCGCCAGTTCTCGGTGATGCCAAGACGGAAGCCGGTGGGGTAGACTTTCTGACCCATACAGCTTTACGCCTCCTTTCGAGGAGCAACGACGACGGTGATGTGGGAAGTACGCTTCAGAATGCGAGAAGCGGAACCCTTGGCGCGGGGACGGATGCGCTTAAGCGTCGGACCCTCGTCAACATAGGCAGCGGCGACAACCAGGTTGTCGGCACGCAGACCGTTGTTGTTCTCGGCGTTCGCAACGGCGGAACGGAGAACCTTCTCGACATCCACGGCGACGGCGCGGTCGCAGAAGTGGAGGATGTCGAAGGCCTGAGCGACAGGCTTGCGGCGGATCAGATCGACCACCAGGCGGGCCTTACTGGGGGAAACACGCACGTACTTAGCGACGGCGCGAACCTCGGTGGCCTCAGTTTCAATAGACTTAGTTGCCATTTACGGTTAACCCCCTATTTGGCCTTGTGGCCACGGAACGTACGAGTCGGCGCGAACTCGCCGAGCTTGTGACCAACCATGGACTCGGTAACATACACGGGCACATGCTTGCGGCCGTCGTGGACGGCGATGGTGTGACCAACCATCTCGGGGAAGATGGTGGACGCGCGGGACCAGGTCTTCACGACGTCCTTCTTGCCAGCCTCGTTCATCGCGGTGATACGCGAGAGAAGGCGAGTCTCCACGAACGGGCCCTTTTTGAGACTTCTGCTCATAAGTGCTTTCTCCTAAAACTCGGTATCCGAAATTACTTCTTACGGCGACGAATGATGTGCTGGTTCGAGACCTTCTTCTTCTTGCGCGTACGAAGGCCCTTCGTCGGCTTACCCCAGGGGGTAACGGAGGGACGACCAGAGGTGTGGTTCTTGCCCTCGCCACCGCCGTGCGGGTGGTCGACAGGGTTCATGACGGTACCGCGGACGGTCGGGCGCACGTTCATGTGACGCTTACGGCCGGCCTTGCCGATGACGATGTTGGAGTGATCGGCGTTGCCGACCTCACCGACGGTGGCGCGGCAGGTAACGAGGATGCGGCGCATCTCGGAGGAAGGCATACGGACGATGGCGTACTTGCCCTCCTTACCCATCAGCTGGCAGGAGTTACCGGCGGAACGGGCGATAGCAGCGCCCTTGCCCGGCTGGAACTCGACGGCGTGGATGAGCGTACCGACGGGGATGTCGGCGAGGGGCAGAGCGTTGCCCGGCTTGATGTCGGCGTCAGAACCGGACATGATGGTCTGACCGACCTCGAGACCCTTGGGGGCCAGGATGTAGCGCTTCTCACCGTCAGCGTAGTGCAGCAGAGCGATGCGAGCGGAACGGTTCGGATCGTACTCGATCGTGGCAACCTTGGCGGGCACGCCGTCCTTGTTGCGCTTGAAGTCGATCACGCGATAACGACGCTTCACGCCGCCGCCCTGGTGGCGGGTGGTGATGCGGCCGTTGTTGTTACGACCGGCCTTCTTGGGCAGGGGCTCGAGAAGAGACTTCTCGGGCTTGGTGCAGGTGATCTCGGAGAAGTCGGAGATCGTCTGCCAACGCCTACCAGCGGAGGTCGGCTTAAGGTGCTTTACAGCCATTACAATCCCTTTCAATAGGAATCCGTTAGCCATCGCAGACAGGGATTCGAGGTTCTGCCTCGGGTGCGATGACACCGGACGTATACACGGTTCCGGGCGTGTCCATTTTATACGCCCAAAACCTTGAGCTCCCGCCTCCCCTATTTGGGAGGCATGAGCTCACTCAACAGCAGCGAGTCTTAGGCCTGGTTGCCAAAGACCTCGATGGTGTCGCCCTCGGCCAGCGTGACGATGGCCTTCTTCCAAGAACGGGTCTTGCCGGCGACATAGCGCACGCGCTTGGTCTTGGGCTTGACCGTCAGGGTGTTCACGCGAACGACCTTGACGCCGAAGATCTCCTCGACAGCGTCCTTGATCTGATACTTGTTAGCATCCTTGGCGACCTCGAACGTATACTTGTTCAGCTCCATGCCGGAGAAGGAACGCTCGGACACGATCGGACGGATGATGATCTCGTGGGCGGTCATTTATGCAAGCACCTCCCCGAAGTGAGCGGCGATGTCGGCGGGCATCAGCACAGCGTTGTTGTTGACGAGATCGTAGGTGTTGGCCTCGTCAGCGGTGATGATGAACGTCTTGGGAATGTTGCGGAACGACAGGTAGGCGTTGACGTCCTCATCGCGAACGATGATGGTCAGACGCTTGCCCTCAAGGCCGAGAGCCTTGAGCATGGCGACGGCAGCCTTGGTGGAAGGCTTCTCGAAGCCGTAGTCGTCGACGAGCACGAGCTCGCCATCGGCCAGCTTGGCGGACAGCGCGGAGCGCATAGCCAGCTTGACCTCCTTGTTGTTCATACGCTTGGCGTAGGAACGGGGCTTGGGGGCGAAGACAACGCCACCGTGACGCCACTGGGCAGCACGGATGGAACCCTGGCGGGCACGGCCGGTGCCCTTCTGACGCCAAGGCTTCTTGCCGCCACCGGAAACCTCAGAGCGGCCCTTAGCGGACTGGGTGCCCTGACGCCAAGAGGCCATCTGGCACTTGACGATGTGGTGCATAACGTGGATGTTCGGCTCGATGCCGTACACCTCAGCGGCGAGCTCGGCCTCGGCGGCCTTCTTGCCCTCGCTGTTCTTTACTTCAAACTTTGCCATTTAAGTGTTCTCCTTGGTATGACGCTGGGCTAAATGGGCTGGGCCCTTAGGCCATACGGATGGCGACGAGACCATTCTTGGCACCCGGGACAGCGCCCTTGACCAAGATGAGGTTCTGCTCGGCATCGATGCGGACAACGGAAAGGTTCTTGACGGTAACGCGCTCGTTACCCATGTGACCGGCCATCTTGACGCCCTTGAGGACGCGCGCAGGATAGGCGCACTGACCGATAGAACCGGGGTGACGCTGGAAGTGAGAACCATGCGTCATAGGACCGCGGCGCTGACCCCAGCGCTTGATGCGACCCTGGAAGCCCTTACCCTTGGAGGTACCGATGACGTCGACCTTCTCGACATCAGCGAAATCAGCGACGGTGACGACCTCGCCGACCTTGTGCTCCTCGCCGTTCTCGACGCGGACCTCACGAAGGAAACGGACAGGCTCGACGCCAGCCTTAGCGAAGTGACCAGCCATGGGCTTGTTCACGTTCTTGGCCTTGATGTCGCCGAAACCGATCTGGACGGCGTCATAGCCGTCGGTTGCCTGAGTTTTAACCTGCGAGACAGCGCAGGGGCCAGCCTGGATGACCGTGACGGGAACGACGTTGTCGTCCTCGTCCCAAACCTGGGTCATGCCAATCTTGCGGCCGAGAATCATGCTGATCAAGATATGATCCCAACTCTCGCGTGGTCTTGGGACAATGCGTACACCACCGAGCGTACGCCCCTAGAGGACCACTACTTACACGACGTGCTCCCCAGCCTTGTATTACGTCTGGACTACCTGACAACCCTATTAAGCAGGCATTTTGTCCAGCCAGAATACTCCCCTGGTTTCACACAGCTGTTTAGTATACACGGCTGCGGGCGTATCCATCGAGATTCATATTTCACTCACATTGTTTACGCAAGTAAAGTGCGTGGCACGTTCCCAGTGTGCGGCGGAGGGGGCGCGCCTGAGACATATTAAGGTTGCTGCTCTACAGTCCTGCTCACGACGGAGAGCACATTAAGTGCTCTCCTGTTCGTGCGGAACTCGCGACAACCTTAATATGTCTCAGGCCCGCCCCCTCCGCCGCACACTGGGAACGCCACGTTGATGTCTGCTAAACCTTGCTCGTTCAGCTAATTACTTTGTTGGGGATCCACAATTTGCTGCAAGGTAAACTTGCATTGGGGCGTATCGTCCTCTTCTCGCGCCTCATCGAAATCGAAGATCATGATGGCGCAGTTGGGGAGTTTTGTTGGGAGCTCGAAGCCCTCTGGGGCTGCAGCCTTGATGAATTGGCGGCTGGCGCTGCCGTGGCTTACTGCTAGGAAGGTTTCGATGCCCTCGGAGCCCATGATATTGGTAAGCGCATCCACCATACGTTCTTGCAGCGCCTGGCTTCCTTCTCCTCCGAAGGGGACCAGGTCCTCGCCCGGATCCCAGACGTCGGTGGGCAGGGCGTCGTGGGGGCCTTCTTCGAAGGTGCCGTAGCAGCGCTCGATGATGCCTTCGCAGGGCTCGGCTGCTGCGTCCGGGCCGAGGAGCTCGCATGCGACGAGCTGAGCTGTGTCCATGGCTCGGCCTAAGGGCGAAGAGACCACTTTGTCGGGGACGACGCCGTGGGCTTTGAGCCATGCGGCTGCCATCCCGGCTTGCTGACGGCCTAAGTCGGTGAGCGGTGAATCGCAGCGGCCCTGGACCAGCTTTTTGACGTTGAACTCCGTCTGACCGTGACGGAGTAGATACAGCTTCTTCATGCTCTCCCCTTCTGCATAACCTGCTTTGCCGGCACAGCCTTACTCGTGGGTATGCCCTACGTAGTCTTCGTCGATCGTAATCTTGGCAATCGACTTGGGATATTCCGATTCGACCCGTTGTGCCAGCGCGTGCTTTACGTCTTCGGCACTCATCTGCAGATCCGAGGGACGCAC
Source organism: uncultured Collinsella sp. (assembly GCA_902470805.1). Lineage (GTDB taxonomy): Bacteria > Actinomycetota > Coriobacteriia > Coriobacteriales > Coriobacteriaceae > Collinsella. The sequence continues at coordinate 40,921 of CABRHX010000001.1, forward strand.
GCAGTCAAAGATCACGTTGGTGTGCGTAGGACCCGGCACACAGCGTAGATCATGAATCGAGAGGCGGTTATCGATCTCCTGAGCCATTGCGTTGATACGCAGGCGCATGCTCGCCAGCTTGGGGTCATCGGTCACGATGGGGTCGTAGTGAAGTGTGACAATCATGCCGTCTTCGTTCCTAAACGACTGCTCGATGTTATCGAGCGTGTCGTGACTTTCCAGCGGGCTGGCCTCGGCCGCCATCTCGGCGTGCGCACTTGCAAACTTCCTGCCCGGGCCGTAGTCGTGAACCATCAAATCGTGAACGCCCAAAACGCCGGGATAGCTCATGATCTTGTCTCGAATGTGCTTGACCAGCTTAGGATCGGGTGACTGGCCCAAAAGCGGGCTTACCGTATCTTGAATAAGTTCAAGGCCGCTCCAGCCAATATAGGCGCCAACGGCAAGGCCAACCCATGCGTCAAGATTGATGTGCGTCACCTGCGAAACAATCGCACATGCCAGCACGGCGCCTGTGGCAAGGACATCGTTCTTGGAATCCTGCGCGGTCGCATGCAGCGTCTCGGACTCAATGCGATCGCCGAGCTTTTGGTTGAGGGCCGCCATCCACAGCTTTACAACCATCGAAAGTGCCAGGACTGCCACCAGGGCAAGCGAGAACTCGACAGGCTCCGGGTTGACAATACGCTCCACCGAGGACTTCACCAGTTCGATGCCAATAAGCAGCACGAGCGCCGCCACGACCAAACCCGAGAGATACTCGTAGCGACCGTGGCCGTAAGGATGCTCGGGGTCGGCCGGCTTGCTCGCCAGCTTAAAGCCCAGCACGCTCACGATATTCGAGCTGGCATCGGACAGGTTGTTCATGGCATCCGCCACAATCGAAACCGATCCCGACAGCACACCAATTGCGCCCTTCGCAGCACAAAGCGCAACATTAGCGAGAATACACACCATGCCCGTCAACGTGCCCACGCGCGCACGGTCGCCCTGCGCACGACGAACGATCCACTCGACCATCTTCATCAGCCCCCACGGTACTGCCTATATATATCTATTGCTCAAACGGATTGTAGTGTAGCCACTTTGTCCTTCAGATACAAAAAAGGCCACAACCCACACGGGCCACGGCCTTGGAATATGGCAAAGGAATCGTCCTTGTGTCGCACAGGTTTACGCGCTTACTTCGGCCACGCTCTTCGAGGTTTCGGGTGAATCGGCTCCGTCCCCCGTCGTCTGTCCCTTCGCCGGCACCACGCCAAAGCAGTAGCTCAGCGCCGCAGACACCGCAAATGCCACACCGCCGGCAGCGCAGCACCACAGCAGGTTCGAGATGCCGCCCGTGGCAAAGCCAATGACCATAAGGACATTCGTCATGCCGATGGTATAGGCCGTAACGTGGCCCACGGCCGCAACAAGGCCTCCGACGGCGCCGCCAATGGCCATGCACGTCAGGCACCTGCCATATTTAAAGCCGCAACCGTACAGCGCCGGCTCGCTTACGCCGCCAAGAACACCCGAGATTGAATAGCCCAGCATGAGCGCCTTCTCGTCCTTATCCGCAACGCGAAGCGACGCGCCAAAGGGCATGCCCCAAACGGCGAACGTTGCCATCGTCGCGGCGATCAGGATGCACGAATCCGTTCCCACACTCATAAACTGCGCATAGGCGAGCGATAGGACAACGTTGCTGACGCCGGCGATCTTTAGGAACTCCCAGCCCGCAGCAAGCCCCATGAGCGTGAGCAGCGACACGATGCCACCGGAATTGCCAAGCATAAACATAAGCTGGCCCAACAGCATGCCCAGATAGCTGCCCGCCGGTGCCGTAATACACAGCGAAACCGGAACCATGACAAGCATGGTCGCAAACGGAACAAACGAAAACGCCACGGCCCTAGGGATAACGCGCTTAAAGAAACACTCCACTCGCCATAGCACAGGCACCGAAAGGAGAACTGGAATAACAGTCGTCGTGTAATCGTTGACCGGCGCGGGAAGCAGACCATACACGGAAGTCATCGATGCCCCCGTCGTCGATGCGGCATCGACGAGCTTGAGCAGATCGGGCGCAATCAATACGCCGCCCAGCATCATACCCAGCTGCTCCGAGCAACCGAGCTGGCGGGCGGCCGCCCAACCAAGATAGATGGGCAAAAAGTAGTAGCCGGCGTTATAGAGCCAACTGTAGAACAGGCGATAGATTTCGGAATCGGCAGACCACAGGCCCAGCATGCCTTCGCCCATAATGACGGCGACGGTGCGGAACAACGCCGCGCAGACAATAAACGGCAGCGCCGACATCATGCTTTTGGACAGATAATCGACCACGGCCATGGCGTTTGATGAAACCGACGTTGTAAACGAGGTGTTAGAAACTTGTAGCATGGAACGCCTTTCCCAATATGACATGCGGGCTGTCCCTTTGTCACATCGTGCGGTACTGACCGATTGCGCGGTACTTTTCGTAGCGGAGGTTTGTGAGGGTCGCGTCGTCGAGCTGCCCAAGCGCATCGAAGGCATCAAATGCCGAGGACATGACGGCACCGGCGATCTCCTCATGCGACAGGCCCTTATCGTCAACAATGCCGTCAATGATGCCGAGCGCCAGCAGATCGGGGGCCGTGAGCTTAAGCGCCTCGGCGGCCTCATTCGCGCGCTCGGTATCCTTCCACAGGATCGACGCACAGGCCTCGGGGCTCACGACCGAATAGGCCGAGCTCGAGAGCATCAGGATGCGGTCGGCCACGGACAGCGCCAGCGCGCCACCAGAGCCGCCCTCGCCTGTCACCACCGAGACAATCGGCGTCTTAAGGCCGCTCATCTCCATGAGGTTCTGGGCAATCGCCTCACCCTGGCCGCGTTCCTCGGCACCGATGCCGCAAAACGCGCCCGAAGTATCGACCAGGCACAGAACCGGTCGACCAAACTTTTCGGCCTGGCGCATCAGGCGACGCGCTTTGCGGTAGCCCTCGGGATGTGCCATACCAAAGTTGCGACGCATGCGCTCTTTGGTCGTGGTGCCGCGCTCGATGGCGATGACCGTTACGGGGCGTCCGTCTTTCCAGCCAATGCCAGCCACCACAGCAGCGTCGTCGCCAAAGTAGCGGTCGCCGTGCAGCTCCACAAATCCATCCAGGCCCAGCGAGATCATCTCGCCTGCCGTGGCGCGATCTGCCGAGCGGGTCTGCTTGACAATCTCGAGCGCGGTTTTTGGTGCGGCCGAGCGCTTGAACAAGTGTCCCAGCTTTTTGCCGCGGCGACCCGTATGCACGATCTCATGCGGTGCCCCCAGGCCGGGCGCGTGCCCTTCGTGCAGCGCCAGCAGCTCGCCTACCGTGAGCGCAATCTCGCCACGCGGAACAACGGCATCGCAAAAGCCGTGCTCCAGCAAAAACTCGGAGCGCTGGAATCCCTTGGGCAGGCGCTTGTGCATGTTCTGCTCGATCACGCGCGGGCCGGCAAATGCCGTCAGGGCATCGGGCTCGGCCAGGATAATATCGCCCTCCATGGCAAAGCTCGCGGTTACGCCTCCGGTCGTGGGGTCAGTGAGCACCGTGATATACAGGCCGCCCGCCTCGCTATGGCGCCTAACCGCCGCAGAAATCTTGGCCATCTGCATGAGCGAGGTCACGCCCTCCTGCATGCGGGCGCCACCCGATACGGTAAAGCCAACGACCGGCAGTCCCAGCTCGGTCGCACGCTCAAATGTGCGGCAGATCTTCTCGCCCACCACGGAACCCATCGAGCCCATCATAAAGTTGGCGTCCATAAAGAAGAGCGCCGTGTCGCAACCGCAGATTTTGCCCTTGCCGCACACAACGGCATCGCGCTCGCCCGAACGTTCGCTCACGCTCTTGAGCTTGTCGGCATAGCCGGGAAACGAAAGGAAGTCCTCCGGCGCCAGACTGGCATCCCATTCCTCAAACGTGCCCTCGTCAATCGTCATGTGCATGCGGTCGCGCCCGCTCACGCGAAAGTGTTTGCCGCAACGAGGGCAGACCTCGAGGTTGTCGTGCAGGCGCGCCTCATCGATCACGCGGCGGCACTCCGGGCACTTGATAAACACGTGGCGCGCGGGAAACTCGGCGCACGACTCGGTCATCGGTCCCTCGAGGACGTTGACCGTCTTCGCTTTTCTATTCATCAGCATAGAGATGCCCCATTAGATCGGTGTGATACATGCCCGACAAGAACTCGTCGTTTGCCAGCACGTCGAGCTGAAGCTCGCTGTTTTCGCTCACGCCCTCAATCACGAGCTCGCCCAGGGCCGAGCGCATCTTGCGAATGGCGCCGTCACGCGTGGGCGCACACACGATGAGCTTGCCGAGCATGGAGTCGTAGTACGGCGGAACTTTCGCACCGGCAAACATGGCGGAATCCCAGCGCACGCGCGGACCACCCGGCACACGCAACGCGGTGACCGTTCCGCATGACGGCAGAAAGTCTGGCGTTTCGGCATTGATGCGGCACTCCATAGCATGGTTGCGGACCGGCATGTCCTCCTGCTCAAAGGGCAGAGGCTGGCCGGCTGCCACGCGCAGCTGCCACTTGACCAAGTCGGTATCGGTCACAAACTCCGTAACCGGATGCTCCACCTGCAAGCGCGTGTTCATTTCCATAAAGTAGAAATTGCCGTCGTCCGAATACAGGAACTCGATGGTACCGGCTCCTTCGTAGCCGACGGCACGAGCCAGGTCACGCGCTGCCTTGTGCATGCGAGCACGAATGTCGTCGTGTCCGTCGAGGCACGGCGCGGGGCTCTCCTCGATTAGCTTTTGGTTGCGCCGCTGCACCGAGCACTCGCGCTCGCCGAGCGAAAACACATGGCCCTGCTTATCGGCCATAATCTGTACCTCAACGTGATGCGCCGGCGCGACGAACTTCTCCATGTAGCACTCGCCGTCGCCAAAAACGGCCTCGCCCTCGGCGCGTGCTTCAATAAAGGCCTTTGCCGCATCTTCCACGCGCTCGACCTTACGAATACCGCGACCGCCGCCGCCCGCACGCGCCTTAATAAGCACGGGGCAGCCAATGCGCTCAGCCTCGGCCGTTGCCTCCTCGGGACTTTTGAGCAAATCGCAGCCCGGCACGATGGGCACGCCCGCCGCGGCAGCCGTTCGACGTGCGGCGTCCTTGTCGCCCATGCTGTCGATCACCTTGGCCGAAGGACCGACAAACGCCAAGCCATACTTGTCGCAGTCGCGCACGAAGCTCGCCTTCTCGGAGAAAAAGCCATAGCCGGGATGAATTGCCTTAGCTCCCGACTTTACGGCACAGGTGAGCACGGCATCGTCGTTGAGGTAGCTCTCGGCAAGACGCGGGCCGCCGATGCAATATGCCTCGTCGGCAAGCTGCACGTGCAGCGCGTCCGCATCGGCCGTGGAATAAACGGCGACGGTCTTGATGCCCATATCGCGGCACGCGCGGATAACACGGACCGCGACTTCGCCGCGGTTGGCGATGAGCACTTTGTCGAACATGAAGCCTTCCTTAACTTTCGTGCATGAGTGCAAAAGACATATCGGCGCGGCAGCAAACCTCACCGTTGACGCTCGCAGCACCCGTCGCAAAGCGGAACGGTCCGCGCGCACGCGTGATGGAGCACACCAGATCAACCGTGTCGCCCGGGCGCACCGGACGCTTAAAGCGCACCTTGTCCAGACTCGTGTAGAACGGCGTCGCGCCGCGCGCCTCCTCATCGCCCATCAGCAGCACGCAGCAATTCTGGGCGAGCATCTCGCACTGAATCACGCCGGGGACAACCGGGTTTCCCGGAAAATGCCCCTGCAAAAAGTACTCGTCGCCCGTAATCGTGATCTTGCCGTGGGCCTCGTCGCCCACTAGCTCGGCTTCGTCGAGCAAAAGCATCGGCTCGCGATGCGGCAACAGCTTCTTGAGCTCTTCTTTGTTCATGGATATCACCTATCCGATCCTCATGAGGCAGCTGCCAAACTCCACGAGGTCGCCGTCGGCCACGCAGATCTCGAGCACCTCTCCGTCTGCCTCGGCCGTCACCTCGTTGAGAACCTTCATGGCCTCGATGATGCAGAGGGTCTCACCGGCCTTGACCTTGGAGCCCACGTGCACAAACGGCTCGTCGCCCGGCGCCGGGGCAGCATAGAAAACGCCGACCATGGGAGCGGTCACCTCGGTGCCCTTGGGCTCCGGTGCGGTGGCAGGCGCCTGCGCGGCGGGCTCCGGTGCGGCGGCAGGCATGGCGACAGGAGCCACCGCCGGAGCAGTCGCGGCACTCGGCATAGGCATGGGCACGGCAACCGGCTGCGCCGCGCTCGCGCGCTCGAGCTCGACCGCAGTGCCATCGGGCTCCTCAACACGCACGCGCGTGAGGCCGCGGTCCTCCATAACATCGGCTATCTCGGCAAGTCTTTTGGAATCCATGCTCTAGCTCCTCGTATATCTACGCAGCGCGATGGCGGCGTTGTGTCCGCCAAAGCCCAGATTGGTCGAAAGCGCCCAGGTAAGGTCGGCGCGAACTGCTCGATTGGGAGTGTAATCAAGATCGCAGGCGGGATCGGGCGTGTGGTAGTTAATGGTCGGGGGCACCACGCCCTGCTCGAGCGCCATGGCGCAGGCCATGACCTCGATGGCACCCGTAGCACCGATCATGTGGCCGGTCATCGACTTGGTCGACGAGACGTGCGCGGCGCGTGCCGCGTCCTCGCCGAGCGCACGCTTTATGCCCGCCGTCTCAGACGAATCGTTGAGCTTGGTCGAGGTGCCGTGAGCGTTGATGTAGAGGCCCTCGGAAGGCTTGACGTCGCCCTCAGCCACTGCCAGCGATATCGCACGGGCAATGCCGGCAGCCTCGGGATCGGGGCTCGTGATGTGATAGGCATCATCGGTGTTCCCGTAGCCCACGACCTCGGCATAAATGTGCGCACCGCGCGCCTGCGCATGCTCCATGCTCTCGAGAACCAGCACGCAGGCGCCCTCGCCCATCACAAAGCCGTCGCGGTCTGCATCGAACGGACGGCAAGCCGTCGCGAGATCGGGGTTGGTGGTCAATGCGCGACAGGACGTAAAGCCCGCAACGGCATCGGGGATAATGGCCGCCTCGGCGCCGCCGGCGAGAATCGCATCGGCATAGCCATGCTTGATGGCGCGGAACGCCTCGCCCACGGCATGTGCCGAGGTCGCGCAGGCGGTCACCACGGGCAGGGTCGGGCCCTTTGCCTTGTGGCGGATTGCGATATTGCCCGAAGCCATATTGGGGATCATCATCGCGATCATATAGGGCGATGCACGGCGAGGCCCCCGATCGGCAATCGTGTGGACGTTGTCGACGAGTGTCTGCATGCCGCCCACGCCTGAACCCACGTAGACGCCCAGGCGCTCGTGATCGATGGCGCCCTCGACATCAAAACCCGCATCGTGCATGGCCTCGTCCGACGCTGCCAGGGCAAACTGAACGCAGGGGTCCAGGTGCTTGGCATCACGCTTGCCAAAGTACTCGTTGCCGTCAAAACCCTTGACCTCGGCCGCCACCTTAACGGCGAACGCATCGGTATCGAAGTGCATGATCGGTCCGATACCGCACGTGCCGGCGCACATGGCCGCCCAGGTGGCAAGCGCCGTGTTGCCGAGCGGCGATACGGCGCCGATGCCGGTGATTGCAACTCTCTGTTCCATCATGGTCTCCTCATCCAAGCCGTTGTTCGGCCCTGGTTTCTACATCGCCATTCCGCCGTCGACGCGTATGACCTCGCCCGTAATGTAGGCAGCCGCATCACTCGCCAAAAAGCGCACCACGCCGGCCACTTCCTCGGGGCGCGCCATGCGCCTCAGGGGAATCTGCTCCTCGGTTGCCGCGCGGACCTTCTCCGAGAGCTTTGCCGTCATATCGGTCTCGACGAACCCGGGTGCGACCGCGTTTACTCGTACGCCGCGGGGCGCAAGCTCGCGCGCTACCGCCTTTGTCAGGCCGATGACGCCCGCCTTGGAGGCAGCGTAGTTGGCCTGCCCGGCATTGCCCATCAGGCCCACGACCGAGCTCATGTTGATGACGCAACCGCCGCGCTGGCGCATAAAGGTCTTGGTGAGCGCGCGCGTCATATTGAACGTGCCCTTGAGGTTGACATCGAGCACGCGGTCGAAGGCATCGTCACCCATACGCATGAGCAGGCCGTCGCGTGTGATGCCGGCGTTGTTGACGAGCGCCCAAATGGAGCCGAAGTCGTTGAGGACCGTCTCCACGCATGTGTTAACGGCGGCGGGGTCGGCCACGTCACATTGATATGCGCGCGCCGTGGCGCCAGACGCCTCGCAGGCTTCGCACGTCTCGCGCGCCGCATCGACGCTGCCGGCATAGACGACGGCGATATCAAAGCCGTCCTCCGCCAGACCGACGGCGCAGGCGCGACCGATACCCCGCGAGCCGCCCGTGACCAGCGCCATGCGACGCGATCCGTCGCGCTCGAGCGCGCCGTTGTTCAAATTGCCCATGTCATTCCTTTCGGGTTACAGCCCTGTGGGCTATGCGAGCTCGTCGGCAATAGCTGCGACCTGTTCGGCCGTTTCGCACGAATACACACGAACGTCGCTCAACGCGCGCTTGACCAAGCCGGACAGCGTTTTGCCGGGGCCGACCTCAATAAACGTGTCGATGCCTTGATCCTGCAGAGCATGTAGCGTGTCGACCCAGCGCACGGCATGGCTCACCTGGTTGGCCAGCACCTCCGATGCCGTCTGGGGGTCCGCCGGATAGGGCGCCGCTGTCATATTTGCCAAAACAGGAATGAGCAACGGGGACGGCGCGTGACCGGCCTCAATATATGCGGCAAGGCCACAGGCCGCCTCGGCCATATAGGGGCTATGAAATGCACCCGACACCGCGACCTTCATGGCGCGGCCGCCAGCCTCTTTTACTAGGACGTCGAGGGTCTGCAGCGCATCGGGCGCTCCGGCCACAACCGTCTGCTGGGGACTGTTGTAGTTGACCGGCCAGCAGTCCTCGCCGGCCTGCGCAGCCAGGTTCTCGACTTGCGCCGCATCGAGCTTGATGACGGCGCGCATGCCGCCCGGATGGCGCTCGGCAGCCGCGGCCATCAGCGCCGCGCGCTCGCACACGAGCTCAAAGCCCGCTCGCGTATCGAACGCCCCCGCAAAGGTGAGCGCGGCGACCTCGCCCAGCGAGAATCCCGCACAGGCGGCAGGTACCACGCCGCGCTCACGCAGGGCGGCAGCCGCGGCTAGGTCGTGAACGAACACGCACGGCTGCGTGTTCTCGGTCTGCGAGAGCTCCTCCTTGGAGGCACTCCGGCATTGCTCGCTGGTCCCCGGGCGCACCTCGTCGGCAATGGCGAACACCTCGGCGGCCGCCGGCGATGTCTCGATCAAGTCGACGCCCATCGCGGGGTGCTGGGCACCCTGGCCGGCAAACAAAAACGCTACGCCACCCATGCGCACGCACCCTTCAGGACGCGCTCGGCGCCATCGACCAGGTCGTCAACGATTTCGCGTGCGCTCTGGCGCTCGTTGACCATGCCGGCAATCTGTCCACACAAAAACGAACCCTCTTCGTAGTTGCCGTCCTTGGCGGCCTTACGCAGCGCATCGGTTCCCATAGCACCGAGCTCCTCGGCACTCGCGCCTGAACCCTCGCTCTTGGCATAGGCGTTGGTGAAGGGGCTCTTGAGGGCGCGCACTGGATGTCCCGTCGAGCGACCGGTCGCACGCGTCGAAGTGTCGTTGGCCTTCAGGACCATCTCTTTGTACTGCTCCGAGACGGTGCACTCGTCTGCGACCAGAAAGCGCGTACCCACTTGCACGCCTTCGGCGCCCAGCATAAAGACGGCCGCCACGCCGCGGCCGTCGGCAATACCGCCGGCGGCCACGACGGGAATGTCAACCGCATCGACGACCTGCGGCACCAGTGCCATCGTCGAGGTCTCGCCAATATGGCCGCCCGATTCGGTACCCTCGGCAACAACCGCCGTGGCTCCGCGACGTGCCACGAGGCGCGCCAGCGCCACCGAGGCAACGACCGGGATGACCTTGATGCCCGCCTCGTTCCACGCCTTCATGTACTTGGCGGGATTGCCGGCGCCCGTCACGACGACCGGCACTCGCTCGTCAATCACGACCTGCGCGACCTCGTCGGCAAACGGGCTCATGAGCATGACGTTGACGCCAAAGGGCTTATCCGTCTTGGCGCGCAGCTCATGAATCTGGTCGCGAAGCCAGTTGGCGTCGGCGTTCATGGCCGCGATGATGCCTAAGCCACCCGCCTCGGACACTGCGGACGCCAGCGAGGCATCGGCAATCCAGGCCATACCGCCCTGGAACACGGGCTTTTCGATGCCGAGCAGATCGCAGAGAGGAGTCTTGAGCATCTCTACTTCTCCAATGCCGCCTCGACCGTATCGGCGAACTCGCCGACCGTCTTGGGGTTCTCCTCGGTATCGAGCTGGATGCCAAACTCGTCCTCGACGGCGACGAGGATCTCGACGGTGCCCAGGCTGTCGAGACCAATCTCCTCGAGCGTGGACTCGGGCTTCATCTCGACATCGTCAAGACCGGCGGTCTCGCGGATAACGTCGCAAACGCGCTCGAAGGTCTTCTGATCTGCCATGGTAGTTCTCCTTTGGTTGTGCCCTAGGGCGTTTTTATTTCCTATGTGCGACTACTTCCAACGAAGCAGATAGCCACCTATATCCAGACCGGCGCCAAATCCAACCAAGGCGATGGTGTCGCCTGTGTGAAGTGCACCGGCGTTTGCCAGCCGGTCGAGGGCAAGCGGAATGCATGCGCTCGAAATGTTGCCGGTCTCGCGCAACGTGCGAACCACGCGCTCGTCCGGCACGCCCAGGCGCTTGACCGCCTGGCTCAGGATTCGTTCGTTGGCCTGATGGAATACAAAATGATCGATGTCTTCGACCGAAATGCCCGCATCGCTCGCAAGCATATGGACCGTGTCGCAGATGGCGTTGACGCCGAACTTGAACACGCGGCGGCCATTCATGGACAGCACACTCTCGCTTTCTGCGGAGGCCTTAAACGGCGAGGTGCCGACCAGACCGGGAACGCGCAAGGTCTCGACGTCGGGCGCCGTCGAAAGCTCAACGGCAAGGGGGTTGTCTCCCCCAGCTTCAATCACTGCGGCGCCTGCCCCATCGCCAAAAAGCATGCAGGTGGCACGGTCGGTCCAGTCGAGCGCGCGCGTCATCTGCTCGGCAGCAACAACAAGCACGCGCTCGGCACGGCTGCGGGCGATATAGCCCTCGGCGACATCGAGCGCAAATACGAAGCCGGCACAAGCCGCCGAGACATCGAAGGCAGGGCAAGTCGCGCCTAGTCGCTCAGCAACGGCACACGCCTCAGCGGGAACAAGGTGGTCACCCGTCGTCGTCGAGCAGACGATCAGATCCAGCTGGCTCGCGTCGATTCCGGACACCTGGAGTGCCCGCTCGCTCGCCGCTACGGCAAGGTCGTCAAGTGACTCGGTGGTGCAGACGTGGCGGCTCTTGATACCTGTACGAGTAAAAATCCACTCATCCGAGGTATCGAGGAACTCAGACAGCTCGTCATTGGAAACACTGCGCTCAGGAAGTGCCGAACCTGTTCCAAGAATCGTGAAACCCATCACTAACCTCCTTTGAGTTGTTGACGTGTTTACATCGACCAAGAGAGGATAACGCATTTCAGTCTTTGTTGACGTGTTAACATTAAATTGTCCAAATGCGACAAAGGCTTCACATTGTGTCTATCTCTCGACACCATTGCGCCATTCACTTATTCAATAAGGAGGTAGCAGCCGCTATGGATGCCCAATTAACGATTGTCGACGTAACCGGATCGACCAACGATGACCTGCTCGAAGCAGGAAAACAGGGAGCGCCGCACGGCACAGGACTTGCCGCCCGGGCTCAGACAGCAGGACGCGGCCGACGCGGCCACAAGTGGGATTCAACCGCCGGCAACCTATTGCTTTCGATTGTCCTGCGTCCATGCGTTAATCCTGCAAAGTACTCTGGTCTTGCCGCCGTCAGTGGTCTAGCGGTGCTCGCGGCGCTCGAAAAGGAAGGCCTCGCAAGCGAAATAGCCCTCAAGTGGCCCAACGACCTGGTCGCGCGTGGACGCAAGCTCGGCGGCATTTTGGTCGAGGCGGCTCGTGACACCGAGGGCAAGCCCTTTGCCGTCTGCGGCATTGGCGTCAATGTGAACTATGTGCCCTCGGAGGTTCCCGATGGCGGCCTGCCGGCAATCGGCCTCTCAGACCTCAACGAGAATGTTCCCACCGTCGATGCGCTGCTCAAGGAGGTCTATCACACCGTCGTAAACGCTGTGGACACGTGGGCAGATCTACTCAACGCCATGGAAGAAGACGCTGGTCCGATCGCGCCCGTCCACGATGATTATGTCGCTCATCTCAATTGGATTGGGAAGCACGTTATCGCCCGTTCCCCTGCCGGTGACGAGCTGGCGCGTGGCATCTTTCAAACGGTCGATGCCTTTGGTCGCGCGTGTATCGAAACGGAAGACGGCTTGCAATCCTTCCATTTTGAGGAGGCATCGCTGCGTCCCATGGGTAAATAAGGCGCCACAGCCACCCGCTCTACAGCATTACCCGGTCCCCCAAGGCCATCATTCAAAACAAAAGAGCCCCGCTACCGTAATGGCAGCGGGGCTCTGTAAGCTATGAGCGATATCGCTTAGAGCTTGATGTCGATGTCGACGCCAGCGGGAAGGTCGAGACGCATGAGCGAATCAACGGTGCCCGAGGTGGGGTCGAGGATGTCGATGAGGCGCTTGTGGGTGCGCATCTCGAACTGCTCACGGGAGTCCTTGTTCACGTGCGGCGAGCGGATAACCGTGTACAGGTTGCGCTCGGTGGGCAGGGGGACAGGACCGGAAACGCGAGCGCCGGTCTTCTGAGCGGTCTCGACGATGAGCTTCGCGGACTGATCGACGACCTCGTGATCATAGCCCTTGAGGCGAATGCGGATCTTCTGGGTAGCCAACTTAAACCTCCAAAGAGTGCGAGAAGTGTTCTCGCAGGATTACGTAACAGGGAGCTCGAACTTAGGCGTTCTTGCTCATGACCTCGTCCACGATGGACTTGGGCGCGGGCTCATAAGAGTCGAACTGCATCGTGTAGGATGCACGGCCCTGGGTCTGGGAGCGAAGGTCGGTAGCGTAACCGAACATCTCGCCCAGCGGCACCTTGGCACGGATGAGCTTGCTGTTCTTGCGATCCTCCATGCCCTCGATCTTGCCGCGGCGACCGGAGAGGTTGCCCATAACGTCGCCCATGTACTGCTCGGGGGTCTCGACCTCGACAGCCATGATCGGCTCGAGCAGCTGCGGGTCGGACTTCTTGAGGGCGTCCTTGATAGCCATGGAACCGGCGATCTTGAAGGCGGCCTCGGAGGAGTCGACCTCGTGGTAAGAACCGTCGAACAGGGTGACCTTAACGTCGAGGACCGGGAAGCCGGCGATAACACCGGTGTTCAGGGCCTCCTGGATGCCCTTGTCGATGGACGGGATGTACTCCTTGGGCACGACGCCGCCGACGATAGCGTTGACGAACTCGTAGCCGAAGCCCTCCTCCATCTTCTCGAGCTTGATGACGGCGTGGCCGTACTGACCGCGACCGCCGGACTGACGGACGAACTTGCCCTCAGCCTTCTCGACGTCGTGACCAGCGGTCTCGCGGTAGGCAACCTGGGGCTTACCAACGTTAGCGTCAACCTTGAACTCGCGGAGCAGACGGTCGACGATGATCTCGAGGTGCAGCTCGCCCATGCCGGCGATGATGGTCTGGCCGGTCTCGTGGTTGGTGGACACCTGGAAGGTCGGGTCCTCCTCGGCGAGCTTGGTCAGAGCCAGGGACATCTTGTCCTGCTCGGCCTTGGTCTTGGGCTCGATGGCAACGTCAATAACGGGCTTAGCGAACTCGATCTTCTCGAGGACGATCTCCTTGCCCTCGGCGCACAGGGTGTCACCGGTGGTGGAGTTCTTGAAGCCGACGCAAGCGACGATGTCGCCGGCGGCAGCGTCGTCACGGTCGATACGCTCGGCGGCGTTCATCTCGAGGATGCGGCCGAGACGCTCGCGCTGACCGTTGGAAGCGTTGACCACGTAGGAGCCGGACTCGGCGCGGCCGGAGTAAACGCGGACATAGGTGAGCTTACCGACGAACGGGTCGGTCATGATCTTGAAGACCAGGCCGGAGAAGGGCTCGTCGAAGGAAGGATGACGCTGGATCTCCTCGCCGGTGTCCGGATCGGTACCGGTGACGGCCTCAACGTCGAGCGGGCTGGGCAGGTAGTCGACGACAGCGTCGAGCAGCTCCTGAACGCCCTTGTTCTTGTAGGCGGAGCCCACGAAGACGAGGTTGAGCTCGTTGGCCAGAACGCCCTTACGCAGAGCAGCCTTGAGCTCCTCGACGGTGAAGTCCTCCTCCATGAGGATCTTCTCCATGAGCTCGTCGTCAAAGCTGGCAGCAGCGTCGAGGAGCTCCTCGCGCTTGGTGGCAGCGATGTCAGCAAACTCAGCCGGGATCTCGTCCATCGGCTCGGGGTAGGTCATGCCCTTCTCGTCGGCCTTGAAGTCCCATGCAGTCATGGTGACCAGGTCGATGACGCCCCAGAAGTTGTCCTCGGCGCCCATCGGGACCTGAGCGGCCACGGCGTTAGCGTCGAGACGATCCTTCATGGTCTCGATGGCGTTGAAGAAGTCAGCGCCCACGCGGTCATACTTGTTGATGAAGGCGATGCGGGGGACGTTGAAGGTGGAAGCCTGACGCCAAACGGTCTCAGACTGGGGCTGAACGCCGGCAACGGCGTCGAAGACGGCGACAGCGCCATCGAGGACGCGCAGGCAGCGCTCGACCTCGGCGGTGAAGTCAACGTGGCCCGGGGTGTCGATGATCTGGATGCGGTAGTCCTTACCGTCCTTGTTCCAGAAGCACGTGGTAGCAGCGGAGGTAATGGTTACGCCGCGCTCCTGCTCCTGAACCATCCAGTCCATGGTGGCAGCGCCCTCATGGACCTCACCGATCTTGTGGGTCTTACCGGTGTAGTAAAGAATACGCTCGGTCGTGGTGGTCTTACCGGCATCGATGTGGGCCATGATGCCGATGTTACGGGTATCGGAAAGCTTGTACTTAGGCTTTGCCATGTTAGTTCCTTACCTTAAACTTACCAACGATAGTGAGAGAACGCGCGGTTGGCCTCGGCCATCTTGAAGACGTCCTCACGCTTCTTGACGGAAGCGCCCAGGCCGTTGGAAGCGTCGAGGATCTCGTTGGCGAGACGCTCGGCCATGGTCTTCTCCTTGCGAGCGCGGGAGAAGTTGACGATCCAGCGGATGCCCAGAGCGGTGGAACGACGGGAGTTGACCTCCATCGGGACCTGATAGGTAGCGCCACCGACACGCTTGGGCTTAACCTCGAGCGTGGGCTTGACGTTGTCCATAGCCTTCTTGAAGGTAGCGAGAGCGTCGCCACCCTCGGACTTCTCGGCAACGATCTCGAAAGCGGTGTAAACGATGCGCTCAGCGGTGGCCTTCTTGCCGTCAAGAAGGACCTTGTTGATGAGCTGAGTCACCAGGCGGTTGTTGTAAACGGCGTCAGGCTGAACCTCACGACGATTAGCTGCTGCACGACGCGGCATGTGAAATCTCCTTAAGTGTCTACCGTGCGGCGCTTAGGCGGCACACGGCGAAAGTATCAAAACGTTATCTGGCTTATTTGGCCTTGGGGCGCTTAGCACCGTACTTGGAACGGGCCTGCATACGGTTCTGGACCGGAGCAGCGTCGTAGGCGCCACGGATGACGTGATAACGGACACCAGGGAGGTCACGGACACGACCGCCGCGGACGAGCACGATGGAGTGCTCCTGCAGGTTGTGGCCCTCACCCGGGATGTAAGCAGTAACTTCGATGCCGTTGACGAGGCGAACACGGGCAACCTTACGAAGAGCCGAGTTCGGCTTCTTGGGGCTCGTGGTGAAGACGCGGGTGCACACGCCGCGCTTCTGGGAGTTGTGCTGCAGAGCAGCGTTCTTGGACTTCTTGGGCACGGAACGACGGCCCTGGCGAACCAGCTGGTTAATAGTAGGCAAAGCGTACTCCTTCTCGAATGATTCCAGCTTTCTGTAAAGTGCAACGGCTTGAATCGAGGGGTCAGCATCCCCCTACGAAACACGCAGTTCGATAGGATACGTGGCGTTAGCTGTGCCGTCAACAGACCACGCCGCCGGGCGTATCCCAAAATAGCCATATTTCCGCAAAGCCTACACAAAAGGAATCCCCTCCTGTGCGCGGGGGCGGATTCCCGGGCCGGGAATCCGACGTGCTTGTCGGGGCAACGTTCCCTTCCAAATAGGGACAGGTTTATTTTGGTCGGTTTTATCTGGGGAAACGTCGCGCTCCAGCGGTGATCTGCTCTCATCTGTCGCATGGAAATCGGCGGCGTTTCCATTTAACGCAAAAGAGGCCGCTTCCCCTAGTAGGAAGCGACCCCAAATCTTACGAATAGACGATGGTAAAGGGCTCTTTCGTTTCGGTCTCCCCTGTTGATGTATACCTCACAATTTCAAGGGTTACCGAGACAACTTGATCGACATCAATCAACTTCGTTGGCACCCAGATGTTCTCTCCGCTATTGCGCCCATAAGAAAAATATAAGTTGAACACCCCTGCGTCGTCATCTTCGATAATCTGCTCCGATCCATCCTTGTAGCTGACGGTCAGCTTATTATCAACTGCTTCATAGCCCAAATCATCGATGTGCGTCTGGATGGAAAACGGGCTAATCTCAAGAGGCGAGTCACCGGAGCGGAGTTCCTTTGTATCGACGTACGCTCCAATATTGAACTCGGGTGTCGACGCCTCAAACCGCCTCGCACTCTCACCTTCACCCTCGGTCCAATGGATATTCCAGGTGACAGCATGTTGCAAATCTCGCTCGCGATCCATAGCGGCAAAGTACATCGTGCCATTAATGACAGTATCGCTTGATGTGTCCTTATCAATTGTGCTGCGTGTGTCAGGCCATTCCTCGCCGAACTTCATATCGGGCGTGCCGATGCCCTGCTCTTCTTCACCATAGAGAACAAGTTCGCCAATCTCTGCTGCTGGCTTGTAGTAGTTAACTCCATTTGGATTGGACAACGTAAACGTCACGGCTCCGCAGCCGTTTTGGTCGATTGCCATCTCATGGATATCAAGCGTATAGCCGTTGCCCTCGACGGACAGATTAACCTCCTGGACTGCGCCTTCCAGGCTTTGGGGCGCGATGCCATCGCCAAACTCTCTGGTGTAGGTATATTTAGTTCCCGATGAGCCGCCGTTGGTCCAGGTAATGGAATCCCCGTTGCCGTGGTTTCCCCAGGCAGAGGCAAAATAGCTGGAATTGACGACGGCGTAGGCGACCCCTCCGGTCGCCAGCACTCCGGCAAGGCATCCGATCACGGCAACATACAGAGGCTTCGCGTGACCCTTTCGGCGAAGCGGCTCACCAGCAGCGGCATAAAGAACACGGTCAGCAAGATCGCTATCGGCTTGGACGGACTCGAAGGCCTGCTTGATTTGATTGGATTTCACGGTCGCCCTCCTCTAGGATGAACTTGAGCTTCGATCTGCCGCGAGCCAAACGCGTTCGAACAGTCGCGGCTGGCACATGCAATAACTCGGCAATCTCTGAGGTCGAAAAGCCCAGATAGTAATAGAGCATGATGGGAACACGGAATCGTTCCGGAAGTCGCATAACGTCTGACAGGACCGCCTTGGTCTCCTCCTGCGCCGTCGAAAGCGAATCGGCCAGGTTCTCAATATCCTCCACACGCCTCCATGGCTTTCGAAAGAGAGATTTGCATTCATTGATCGTGACCCGGATAAGCCATCGACGAAGATGTTCCCAGCTTTCAAATTGCGCATCGCTTTTGAGTAACTTCAGAAAGACGTCTTGAGCGACATCGTCGGCATCGGCACGATCGCGCAGATACGTCAATGCGATTCGAAACACGACATCTCTGTGATCTTCAACCTCCTGTCTAAATGCTTGTTCTTCCATAATCACCTCCCGGTGACGTTAATAATTCTTGGTGAGGCCCTCACCTTAGATACGCTCTTGTCGGGCGAAATGTTTCAAATTCAAGCATGAAAAACCGACCAAAATAAACCTGTCCCTTTTTGGCATAAAGGAATCCCCTCCCGTCCCGGGAATCCGACGTGCTCGTCGGGGCAACGTTCCTCATCAAAAAAGACCCGCTTCCCTGTTGGGAAACGGGTCTTTGGAAGGGCGGTTAACGTACTTGGAAGTTACTCCTCGTCGTTGTCCTTGGCCTCTTCGGCGTCGTCGGTGTCCACGAGCTGGTTGAGCAGCTCGTCGAGGGAAGCCATGTCCTCGTTGATGGCACCGTTGGCGGGAGCCTTCTTGTCGTCGATCGGGGCGCCCAGGAGCTCCTCGTCGGCGTCGGCGTGATGCGTCGGCGCAGCGGAGGTGCCCAGCAGGATGTCGTCCGGACCGTCGGGGCTAAAGACCATCTGCAGCAGCTGCGAGAGGTCTTCCTCGTCGGCAACGTCGTCGTTGTTCTCGAGGATGTAGAGCAGATCGTGGGCCTCGAGGCCGTCACGGAGCTCCTCGATCGCCTTGGCACCGATGCCGTCGATGCGCAGCAGATCCTCCTCGGACTTGCCAACCAGGTCGCCGACCGTCTCGATACCGACCTCGCTGAACTTGTTGGTCCAGCGCTGCGACACGCCCAGGTCGTCGAACAGGTACAGGCGAGCCTTCTCGGCGGAGATGGTGTGGCCGTTGCGGGTGAACGAACCGTCAGCACCACCGAACTCGTCGTAGCCAGCCCAGTCGAGCTGCTGCGGGAGCTGCTCGTCCAGGTCCTTGAGCTCAACCGGAGCCCACTCGGGCAGCGACTTGGCGTTGGGCGAAGCCGGGCCGTCGATGTCGACATAGCCGTCGGCCGTACGATACGTCAGCTTGGCGTTGGCGTACGGCTTGAGGCCGGTACCGGCCGGGATCTTCTTACCGACGATGACATTGGACTTAAGGTCGAGCAGGTGGTCGACCTTGCCCTCGATGGCAGCCTCGGTAAGGACGCCGGCGGTACGGATGAACGAAGCGCTCGACAGCCAGGAGTCGATGTTGGACGCGACCTTGAGCGTACCCAGGATGACGGGCTCGGCCACGGGGGCCTGACCGCCCAGACGGGCAACGCGCTCGACCTCGTCGGCGAACTCGTAGCGGTCGACGTACTGACCAAGCAGGTACTTGGAGTCACCGGGGTTGGTGATCTGAACGCGACGCAGCATCTGACGTGCGAGCACCTCGATGTGCTTGTCATTCAGGTCGACGCCCTGGCTGGTGTAGACGTCCTTGACGCTCTCGACGAAGGTGTGCATCGTCGACTCGATGTCGGTCAGCTTGCGCAGGTTGCGGAAGTTGACGAAGCCCTTGGTGATCTGGTCGCCGGCGCGAACCTCGCAGCCGTCCTCGATCTCGGGCATAAAGCGCACCGAAGCGGGGACGCGACGCTCGTCGAGGACACGGGTGTGATCCTCGGAGTCGGTGAGCGTCAGCACGTACTCGGACTTCTCGGGCTTAATCGAGAGGTGGCCGGAGTACGGAGCCAGCTCGGCCTCGCGACCCAGGATCTTCTCGTTGACGTTGCCGACGATATCGAACATACGGCTGACCGTAGGCAGACCCTGCGTAATATCGTCGACGCCAGCGACGCCGCCGGAGTGAATGGTACGCATCGTAAGCTGCGTACCGGGCTCGCCGATGGACTGGGCGGCAATAATGCCGACGGCAGTACCGATGGCGACCGGACGACGGGTGGAAAGATCCCAGCCGTAGCACTTCTGGCACACGCCGTACTTGGAGCGGCAGGTGAGCAGCGCGCGAAGCTTGACCTTCTTGAGGCCCGCATCGACCATCTTCTGGATGTCGGCGACCTTCTCGATGTAGCCGTCCTGCTCAAAGAGCACGGTGCCATCGGGAGCCACGACGTCCTCGATGAAGCAACGGCCGACGAGGTCGGTGTTGAGGTCG
Organism: uncultured Collinsella sp.; assembly: GCA_902470805.1. Taxonomy (GTDB): domain Bacteria; phylum Actinomycetota; class Coriobacteriia; order Coriobacteriales; family Coriobacteriaceae; genus Collinsella. The sequence goes on from CABRHX010000001.1 coordinate 60,960, forward strand.
GTGGTGCCAGGGATGATGAGGTTGTAGGTGACGCCCTCGTGCGTACCGCAATCCTCCTCGCGGACGATGACGTCCTGGGCTACGTCGACCAGACGGCGGGTCAGGTAACCAGAGTCCGAGGTGTGGGATGCGGTATCGACCAGGCCCTTACGGGCGCCGTAGGTCGAAATGAAGTACTCGAGCGGCAGCAGGCCCTCGCGGAAGTTCGCCTTAATGGGAAGGTCGATCGTCTCGCCGGACATGTCTGCCATCAGGCCACGCATGCCACCGAGCTGACGCAGCTGGGTCTTAGAACCACGGGCGCCGGAGTCGGCCATCATGTACAGCGGGTTCTCCTCGTCGAACATGTCGAGCATGAGCGCTGCAACCTTGTCGGTACAAGCGGTCCACTCGTTAACGACTTCGATGTGGCGCTCCGTCTCGTTGATGAAGCCCTCCTCAAAGTATTCGTTGATCTGGTCGACGTTGGCCTGGGCGCGATCGAGCAGCTCCTGCTTCTCGGCAGGGATGAGAGCGTCCCACACCGAGATGGTGAGGCCGGCGCGGGTAGCGTAGTGGAAGCCGGAGTACTTGATGGCGTCGAGGATCGGGCCGACCTTGGCCTCGGGGTAACGATCGCAGCAGTCCGCAACCAGCTTGGCCACGTCGCCCTTGACCATCTTGTAGTTCATGAACTCATAGTCTTCGGGCAGGCACTGGCGGTTGAAGATGATGCGGCCGATAGAGGTCTCGAAGCGCGCGGTCTTGTTGCCGGTGACGTCGTAGTCGACAAACTCGTTCTTGCCGTTCTTAACGCGGAAGATACGGGTGCCGTCCTCGTTGATGACATTGGCGTCGGCAGCGGACACGCGGACCTGGATCTTGGCCTGCATGTCGACCTCGGAGCGGCAGTCATAGGCGTGCAGCGCGTCGTCGAAGCTGGCGAACACATGGTTCTCGCCCGGCAGACCGTCACGGACCTGGGTGAGGTAGTACACACCGATGATCATGTCCTGCGAGGGGATGTTGACCGGCTTGCCGGATGCCGGCGAGCGCAGGTTGTTCGCAGAGAGCATGAGCACGCGGGCCTCGGCCTGAGCCTGGCTGGACAGCGGCACGTGGACAGACATCTGGTCGCCGTCGAAGTCGGCGTTGAAGGGCGAGCAGACCAGCGGGTGCAGGTGGATAGCCTTGCCCTCGACCAGCACCGGCTCAAAGGCCTGGATGGACAGACGGTGCAGGGTCGGTGCACGGTTGAGCAGCACGACGCGACCGTCAATGACCTCTTCGAGGATGTCCCACACAAAGGTGGCACCACGGTCGATAGCGCGCTTGGCGCCCTTGATGTTCTCGACCTTGCCAAGCTCGACCAGGCGCTTCATGACGAAGGGCTTGAAGAGCTCCAGCGCCATGGTCTTGGGCAGACCGCACTGGTGCAGCAGCAGCTTGGGGTCGGTAACGATAACCGAACGGCCGGAGTAGTCGACACGCTTACCCAGCAGGTTCTGACGGAAACGACCCTGCTTGCCCTTGAGGGCCTCGGCGAGCGACTTGAGCGGGCGACCGCCACGGCCAGAGACCGGGCGACCACGACGGCCGTTGTCGAACAGGGCGTCCACGGACTCCTGGAGCATGCGCTTCTCGTTGTTCACGATAATCGCAGGGGCGTCCAGGTCGAGCAGGCGCTTGAGTCGGTTGTTACGGTTGATCACGCGACGATACAGGTCGTTGAGGTCGGACGCGGCGAAGCGGCCGCCGTCGAGCTGGACCATCGGGCGCAGATCGGGCGGAATGACCGGGATGACATCCAGGATCATGTTCGCGGGGCTGTTGCCGCCCTTCAGGAAGGCGTCAACGACCTCGAGGCGCTTGACGGCCTTCTCGCGCTTCTGCTTCTGGGAATCCTCGTCGGCAATGATGGCCTTGAGCTTCTCGGCCTCGGAGGGGAGGTCGATGGCAGCGAGCAGGTCGCGGACGGCCTCGGCACCCATGCCACCCTTGAAGTACATCGAGTAGTAGCGGGTCATCTCGCGGAACAGCGGCTCATCGGAAATGAGGTCGCGCTCGCTGAGCTTCATGAAGGCGTTGAAGGCGTCCGTGCGGAGCTGCTTCTCGTCCTTGCACTCTTCCTCGATGTCGACGATGCCAGAGGCGATCTCCTCGGGGGTCAGCGGCTCCTCGTCGGAGAACTCGTCAAAGTTCTCGGGGTTGCCCTGCTCCTTGAGGGACTCGATCTGGCGGGCGCACTCGGCATCGATCTCTTCCAGATCGGCGGCGAGCTCCTCGCGCAGGTCGTCGGCGTCGGCCTCGCGAGCCTCGTAGTCAACCTCGGTGATGATGTAGCTGGCAAAGTACAGAACCTTCTCGAGGTCCTTGGACTTGATGTCGAGCATACGGCTCATCGGGAAGCTCGTGGGGCTCTTGAAGTACCAGATGTGGGACACGGGAGCGGCGAGCTCGATGTGGCCCATGCGGTCGCGACGCACCTTGGCCGAGGTGACCTCGACGCCGCAGCGCTCGCAAACGATGCCCTTAAAGCGGATGCCCTTGTACTTGCCGCAGGAGCACTCCCAGTCCTTGGCGGGACCGAAAATCTTCTCGCAGAACAGGCCGTCCTTCTCGGGCTTGAGGGTACGGTAATTGATGGTCTCCGGCTTCTTGACCTCACCGTGCGACCAGGAACGGATCTGGTCGGCGGAGGCAAGGGAGATCTTTACCGAGTCAAAATCAGTAGCTTCGAAATCTGCCACAGTCAACTACTCCTTATCAGTGGTCGTGGCGGCGACAGCCTCGGGTGCCTCGGCGGTCTCGGCATCCTCGGCCTCGACGTCGGCGTCAACGCCGGCGAGCGCAGCCAGGTCGTCGAGAGCAGAGGTCTCCTCGGCGGTCACAGGGGCGGAGGCGTCCTCGTCGGCATCGTGCATGGGCTCGATGTCCAGTGCGAGCGAACGAATCTCCTTGACGAGAACCTTGAAGGACTCGGGGATACCCGGAACCGGAACGTTCTCGCCCTTGACGATGGACTCGTAGGTCTTGACGCGGCCCACGGTATCGTCGGACTTGACGGTCAGGATCTCCTGCAGGACGTTGGAAGCACCGTATGCGTACAGTGCCCAAACTTCCATCTCGCCGAAGCGCTGGCCGCCGAACTGGGCCTTGCCGCCCAGAGGCTGCTGGGTAACCAGGCTGTAAGGACCGGTCGAACGGGCGTGGATCTTGTCGTCGACCATGTGGCCGAGCTTAAGGATGTAGGACGTACCCACGGTAATGGGCTCGCGGAACTCCTCGCCGGTGCGGCCGTCGAACAGACGGGTCTTGCCGCGCTCGTCAAGCTGGGTGACAAACTCGGGACGCATGTGATCGCCAAAGGCAGCGGTGGCCTTGTTGAGCATGTTCTTGTTGGCACGACGGATGACCTCGGCGATCTCGTCCTCCTTGGCGCCGTCGAAGACGGGCGTCGCGGTGAAGAACGGACCGGGGACGTACTTGTCGGAGTCGGCCTGCTCGGTATCCCAACCGCAGGCAGCAGCCCAGCCAAGGTGGCACTCGAGCAGCTGGCCGACGTTCATACGCGAAGGAACGCCCAGCGGGTTGAGGATAACGTCGATCGGGGTACCGTCAGCCATGTAGGGCATGTCCTCGACCGGCAGAACGTTACAGATAACACCCTTGTTGCCGTGGCGGCCGGCGATCTTATCGCCCTGCTGGATCTTACGACGCTGGGCGACGTAGACGCGCACCTGCTCGTTGACGCCGGGGGCCAGATCGTCGCCGTTCTCGCGGCTAAAGCGGACGACGTCGATGACGCGGCCGTAAGCGCCGTGAGGCATCTTAAGGGAGGTGTCGCGGACGTCGTGGGCCTTGGCACCGAAGATGGCGCGCAGCAGGCGCTCCTCGGCGGTCAGAGCGCTCTCGCCCTTAGGCGTGACCTTGCCGACCAGGATGTCGCCAGGGCCGACCTCAGCGCCGATGCGGATAATGCCGTCCTCGTCGAGGTTAGCAAGCATATCCTCGGAGAGGTTCGGGATCTCGCGGGTGATCTCCTCGGGGCCGAGCTTGGTGTCGCGGGCATCGATCTCGTGACGGGTGATGTTGATGGTCGTCAGCAGGTCCTCGGCCACCAGGCGCTCGGACACGACGATACCGTCCTCGTAGTTAAAGCCTTCCCACGGCATGTAGGCCACGGTGAGGTTCTGACCCAGTGCGAGCTCGCCGTGATCGGTCGAAGGACCGTCGGCCAGAGGCTCGCCCTGCTCAACGGTGTCACCAACGCGAACGAGCGGACGGTGGTTGATGCAGGTGGACTGGTTGGAGCGCTGGTACTTGGCCAGGTGATACTCGTCCATGCCGCCGGCATGCTTGACGATGATCTTGGCGGCGTCGGCAAAAATGACCTCGCCGGCGTTCTTGGCCAGGGTGACCTCGCCGGAGTCCAGGGCGGCGCGACGCTCCATGCCGGTACCGACATAGGGAGCGGCAGGGTGAACCAGCGGCACGGCCTGACGCTGCATGTTGGCGCCCATCAGCGTACGCTTGGCGTCGTCGTGCTCGAGGAACGGGATCAGCGTGGCTGCGACGGAGAGCATCTGACGCGGCGAGACGTCCATGTAGTCGACGTCCTCGACGGGCACGTCGGCGGGAGCGCCGAAGGAGCCGTCGAAGTCGCGGGTACGGGCGATCACGGTGTGCGGGCGGACAAGTTTGCCCTCGGCATCGGTCGTGATGAACTCGTTGGTCTTGGGATCGAGCGGCGTGTTGGCCGGCGCGATGACGTGCTTCTCTTCCTCGTCAGCGGTCATCCAGTCGATCTGGTCGGTGGCAACGCCGTTCTCGACGCGGCGGAACGGAGCCTCGATGAAGCCGTACTCGTTGACGCGGGCGTAGAGGGCGAGCGAGCCGATCAGGCCGATGTTGGGGCCTTCGGGGGTCTCGATCGGGCACATGCGGCTGTAGTGCGAGTTGTGAACGTCGCGGACGGCCGTCGGCACGTTGGTGCGGCGGCTGGAGCCGGACTTGTGGCCGGCAAGACCGCCAGGGCCGAGTGCGGACAGACGACGCTTGTGGGTCAGACCGGTCAGGGGGTTCGCCTGGTCCATGAACTGCGAGAGCTGCGAGGAACCGAAGAACTCCTTGATGGAGGCCACGATCGGGCGGATGTTGATGAGCGACTGCGGGGTGATCTCGTCGATGTCCTGGGAGCTCATGCGCTCACGGACGACGCGCTCCATACGGCTCATGCCGATACGGAACTGGTTGGCGACAAGCTCGCCGACGGTACGGATGCGGCGGTTGCCGAAGTGGTCGATGTCGTCGACCTTGAAGCCCTGCTCGCCGGCAGCGAGGGACAGGAGGTAGCGCAGCGTCGCGACGATATCCTCGTCGGTGAGCACCGTGACCTCTTCCTCGGTGGTGAGGTTGAGCTTCTTGTTGACCTTGTAACGACCGACGCGGGCCAGGTCGTAGCGCTGCGGGTTGAAGAGCAGACCCTCGAGCAGGCTGCGGGAAGCGTCCACGGTGGGAGGCTCGCCCGGGCGCAGACGACGGTAAATCTCGATGAGGGCGTCCTCGCGAGTGAGGGCGGTATCGCGCTCGAGGGTGCGCTTGATCACATCGGAGTTGCCGAGCAGCTCGATGATATCGTCGTTGGTGACGGCGATGCCAAGGGCGCGCAGGAACATCGTGGCGCTCTGCTTGCGCTTACGGTCGATGGAGACCATGAGCTGGTCGCGCTTGTCGACTTCAAACTCGAGCCAGGCACCGCGGGACGGGATGATCTGAGCCTTGTAGATCTGCTTGCCCGAATCCATCTCGGAGCTGTAGTACACGCCCGGGGAGCGGACGAGCTGCGAGACGACGATACGCTCGGTACCGTTGATGATGAAGGTGCCCTGATCGGTCATCATGGGGAAGTCGCCCATAAAGACGAGCTGCTCCTTGATCTCGCCGGTCTCCTTGTTGGTGAGACGGACGTCAGTCAGAAGCGGGGCCTGATAGGTCATGTCCTTCTCGCGGCACTCCTCGACGGTGTGCGCGGGGTCGCCGAACTGATGCTCGCCGAAGGTAACCTCGAGAACATGGTTCTGACTCTGGATGGGGCTGGATTCCTTGAACGCCTCACGAAGGCCCTCGTCCTTAAAACGCTCAAAGGATTCCCTCTGAACAGAGATAAGGTTGGGGAGCTCCATGGCCTCCGGGATTTTCCCGAAGCTGACGCGCTTGCGCTCAGTGGCAGTGTATGCGTAGGTCACCAGGTTTTTCCTCCTTCACGGAAATGCTCGGTGGATTGGCGAGGCATAGCTTCGCCAGTTATCGCAACCTAATAGTTTATCAGGTACCGACCGTTGAGCAAGAAAAGCCTTGACGCGATTGAGTTTTTGGAGTAGCAAAGTTTTTCGACAGAAAACATGCAGGTAGATGGATATGCATCGAACACCTGTTCATATATTTTCTGTGAACAGAGGGTTAGCAATCGCAGCTCTTATAAAAAAACGGGCGCGAACCGAAGTCCGCACCCGTAAATGTCGATGCCCGAAGGCTTACTTACGCATCAAACCGCCGCGCTCGTCGATGGCATCCCAGAAGGCGCCGGCAAAGCGAGGATCGCTTGCAGCCATGAGGGCGTTGGTGGCCATCCAGCCAGACGGGGTACCGGTATCGTAGCCCGACAGCGGGTCGATGACGACGGCGTACATGGCCTCGCGGTCGAGCGAGCGGGCCATGGCGTCGGTGAGCTGGATCTCGCCGCCCTTACCGGCCTGCTGATCGGCCAGCAGGTCCATGACCAACGGGCTCAGCAGGTAGCGACCGACGATGTACAGGTTGGACGGAGCCGCCTCGGGAGCGGGCTTCTCGACCAGGCCGCCGATGCGCCAAACGGCACCGGGCTCGTCGTCGGCGGCATTCTCGAAGCCCTCGAGAGCGCCCACGCGATCGCCGGCGATAACGCCATAGCGGCTGACTTCCTCGGGAGCGCACGCGGCAACGGCGATAACAGAAGCGCCACCGTGCTCCTTGGAGACGGCAAGCATCTTGTCGCAGATGTCGCGGTTGGGCACAACGTAGTCGCCCAGAAGAACCAGGAAGTTCTCCCCCGCCACAGCGTCAGCGGCAGAGCGAATGGCGTGACCGAGGCCCTTGGGCTCGTACTGATAGCGGAAGTCGACCGGCATACCGCCCGCATGGGCGACGGCGTCGGCATAAGCATCCTTGCCGCGCTCGCGCAGCAGGTTCTCGAGCGAACGATCGGGCTGGAAGTAGCTCAGCAACTCGGGCTTGCCGGGAGAGGTGACGATAATGGCGTCGTCGACCTCCTCGGGGTCGAGCGCCTCCTCGACGACGTACTGGATGACCGGCTTGTCGAGCACCGGCAGCATCTCTTTAGGCGTGCACTTGGTGCCAGGCAGAAAACGCGTGCCAAGACCGGCGGCGGGGATGATTGCCTTCATAGTATTCAGGGATCCTTTCGCAGGCGCAGGATGCGCCCTGTGCGTGCGGCACAGCGGCCGCAGACCAAATTGCGATACCGAAGTATCTTACCGCCGGAGACATACGTCGCCGTAAGGCAAACGCAATTCTTCAGCAGGTCAACGCAAATTATTGCTCGAATGGTGCAATTTTATCGACCAACGGTAGCGACCCCAAAGCACCGCAAACGACAGCAATTTGCATGCCGAGCCAGCAAAATAGAGGGGTCATAACAAAAAAGACGGGGCTCGCAATGCGAACCCCGTCTGCAAAGAAATCTGGCGAGAAAGCCTGATTACTTGAGGGTGACAGCAGCGCCAGCAGCCTCGAGCTTCTCCTTGGCAGCCTCGGCGTCCTCCTTCTTGGCACCCTCGAGAACAGCCTTGGGAGCGCCCTCGACGACCTCCTTGGCCTCCTTCAGGCCAAGGTTGGTGAGCTCACGGACGGCCTTGATGACCTGGATCTTGTTGTCGCCGAAGCCCTCGAGCACGACGTCAAACTCGGTCTTCTCCTCGGCCTCAGCAGCGCCAGCAGCGGGAGCGGCGACAACAGCGGCAGGAGCAGCGGCGGAAACGCCGAAGGTGTCCTCGATAGCCTTAACGAGCTCGGAAGCCTCGAGAAGGGTCATTTCCTTAAGAGCATCGATGATCTCATCGGTGGTAAGCTTAGCCATTTCTAAGTCCTTTCGGTTTCCGTGCGGATGCACGGAGATCAGTTAAAACACGGCGCGAATGCGCCAGGGATGCGGCGTTGCCGCCGCGGGTGAAAACAGCAACTAGGCTGCCTTCTGCTCGGAGACCTGCTGAATCGAACGAGCGAGACCAGAGGAAACGCCGTTGACGCAGACAGCGATGTCGCGAGCGAAACCGGAGATGAGACCGGCGATCTGGCCGAGAAGCTGATCCTTGGTGGGCAGCTCGGCGATAGCCTTAACATCATCAGCGGAAACGGCCTTGCCGTCGGAGATACCGCCCTTGATCTCAAGGACGCCCTTGGACTTAGCAGAGAAGTCCTTAAGGGCCTTAGCGGCCTCGACCGGCTCGGTCTCGTAGAACACATAAGCAACGGGGCCGGCGAGGATCTCGTCGATCTCGGGCTGCTCCTGGTTCTTGAGAGCGATCTTGACCAGATTGTTCTTGTAGACCTTCATCTCGGCGCCGCACTCGCGAAGCTGATGACGCAGCTCCTGAGCCTGCTTAACCGTCAGACCGTTGTAGTTGACGACGAACAGACCGGCGTTCTCGGCGATACGGGACTCGATCTCTGCAACCTTGTCGATTTTGTACTGCTGGGGCATGAATTACACCTCCTCAAATTCTTTCCGGGCACGGTCCGCCACAAGGACGTGACGGGGGCATGTCCAAAAAGAAAGCCCCCGCGCTGCATGAGCGACGGGGGCGAGAAGACATATCTACTCGACCACCTCGGCTGGCGGGATGTCCCATTAAGCTCGCGGGTAAGACCCGTTTGCGCCGGCTGTCTCTGGCAGCGGATTCGTGCGTGAACCGAAAGTATTATGGCGGGGACCCCGGCGTCGGTCAACGGCAACTCTGGCTGCACACAATTCCACCATCTCGGTCGCGCCGCCAAAGGCCAGGCGCAAGCTTTTCGCTCGGTCAGGTCCTGGGCTCGCACGAAGAGCACATTTAGTGCTCTTCGGCTCGTGCGGAATCTACGAAAAGCTTGCGCCTGGCCTTTGGCGGCGCGACCTGTGTTGACTTTGGGGCAGCCAGGGTTGCCGTTGGCCGGCGCGCCCCACGCATAACCCTTATGTCGGTGGGCTGATGTGTTGCATCCCGTTGGGCTATAAGGTTGAAATGAAGGTTGACAGGCGATTGAGGCCTTCGTCTAGGTCTTGGTCGGAGACGCAGTAGCTGAGGCGGATGTGGCCTTCGGTGCCGAAGCAGTCGCCTGGGACTAGGGCTACGTTTGCTTCTTTGATGGCTTTGATGCAGAAATCTTCGCTGGTTAGGCCGTACTGTTTGATGCTGGGGAAGGTGTAGAAGGCTCCTGCGGGTTCTACGACGTCGAGGCCCATGTTGTTGAGGGCTGTAAGAACTCGTTCGCGGCGGGCTCGGTAGACTTCGAGCATGGGGGTGGGGTCGACGGTGAGGGCTCGGGCTGCGGCGTCCATCTCGAAGGAGACGGCGCTCGATACTAGGTATTGGTGAGCTTTTGCGATCTCGGCGATGACGGGGGCTGCGGCTGCGAGCCAGCCCAAGCGCCAGCCGGTCATGGCCCAGGGCTTGGAGAAGCTCTCGATGACTACCGTCTGCTCACGCAGCGCCGGGTGGCGCTGGGCAAAGCGCTCGTAGCCATCCACATAAACCAGGCGGTTGTATACGTCGTCGCAGACCACGTAGATGCCCGCCTGCTCCGCCACGTGCGCCACGGCGTCGAGCGAAGCCGCGTTGAGGATACAGCCCGTAGGATTGTTGGGCGAGCAGATGACGATGGCCTTGGTCGCCGGCGTCACGCAAGCACGAAGTGCGTCCTCGTCAATCTGGAATTGCGCAGGCTCCGTATCCAAAAAGACCGCCTTGGCGTGATTGGCCACGACGATGCTCTCGTACAGGCCAAAGGCCGGCGTGGGAATAATGACCTCGTCGCCGGGGTTGAGCATAGCCATGAATGTTGCCGACAGCGCCTCGGTCGCACCGTCGGTCAGGATGACCTCATCGGCGGAAAACGCCAGGCCCGCGTCATCCATATATCTGGACAGTGCATCGCGCAGGGCGGGGCGACCGTTGTTGGGCGGATAGTGCGTGTCGCCGCGGTCCAGCGCGGCGGTCACCTCGGCGCTAATCACATCGGGCGTGGGAAAATCGGGCTCGCCGAGCGCGAGCGCAATGCATCCCGGATGCTGGGCGGCGAGCGCGTTGATTCGGCGGATGCCGGAGGGCTTGAGCGTGGCAAGCGAGGTATTCATGGGCAGACGCATGGCGTTCCTTTCGTAAGGGTTGCACTAGGATAGCGCGGCGGAACGCCGCCGGACGGTGTAACCTAAACGGAAACCAACCGGAAAGGAGGCGGCATGGAGCCGACCGCGCGCAGCGATGTACCAAAAACGCTGCAAACCATTGCGTATATCAGCATTCCCAATAGTGCCGATCTTGAGTTTTTGCTCTGGGACCTGCAGGATGCCATCGCCGCCTATGCACAGCTTTCCGGCACCGCACTCCCCCGCCCGGTCAACTTGAAGGCAAATGACGCCGGCAGCGTTGCCGATGGCATCGTGCTGGCCATTGAAGATGTGGCTGACGATGAGACGTTGACAGCCATCGAGCAGGCGCTTGAGCGCTTTGGCGGTACGGGAACGCGCGTCTATGCCGCGATTCGAGCCGCACAAGAGAGCACTGAGCAGGCGCGTGGGACCGCCGTTCGCCTGCACAAGGCATGTGAGCGCCATGACCAATTGTGGTGTGGCGGCGTTGCCATCTGCGCCGGCAGCGGCATCGCAGCGCTTCGTCGCTCCCCGCGCATGGGCCTCTTGCGCCGACCGTTTTCGGAAGCGATGGACAAGCTCGTGGGCGCTGTGCGCATGGGCTGCTCCGTCAAGCATGCACAGCGACTTGGCGGCGGCAATGCCGCCAACGTCGACGCCGACGGCATGGTTTGCGCCGAGCCAGCCGTGCCCGCGCCGATCTGGCGAGGCGTTCTGAAACGTCTGGGCGCCCACGCTCAAACAAAAATCTAAATTAAATAACAGCCCAGTCAACGGCTTCGTGCCAACGCTCGACAAGACGCTCCAGGCGCCAGGCGGCATTGGCGGGACTTGTCGAGGGCAGGACGATGGCAGGCAGCCCCGTCCGATCTTGCAAGTAGCGTTTGTAGAGTCGCCCTGCCGTGCCGCCGTTACAGGCAACGACCTCAATCGGCGCGGCATCGGTAATGCGCTCGATATGTGCCGGCACAACGTTGCGGATGCTCGCGTCGCTCGAGCCCTTAATGTCGCAGCTCTCGACCACATCCCACAGGGCCACGCCGCCGTTCAGCAGCATGGCCCGCTTGGCGGCAATGGAGGCATCGAGCGTCGCGGGCTCACCGCTTGCCAAAGGATCGCCCTCGTTGGGCGGCACAGGCATACCGAGGCACGTGGCCATCACACGCCAAAAGCGATTCTGAGGGTTGCCGTAATAAAAGGCATTGGCGCGCGAAAGCACCGAGGGAAACGACCCGAGCACCAAAACGCGCGAGTGCTCGTCAAACACGGGCTCAAACCCATGCTCAATATGTTGATAGCCCTCGTCAGACACGGCCATGGGCTAGGCTCTCAACAGATAGCGCACCTCGTAGGGTGCAAGCTCAAGGGTACCCGTCAGCTCGACCGTGGGCGCATCGTCGGCAAGCAGGTCGACGAAGGAGCCGTTGAGTTCGCCGGCGCCAAAGGTGTAAGGCTCACCCACGGCATTCACCGCCACGAGCACCGCCGCGTCGTCGCAGGCGCGCTCGAACAGCAGCTGCTTGTTCTGGATCACCACGTTGCGATAGGCACCGTAGTTGAGAGCACGGGCAGCCGCGTCGTCGGCCGAGCGAAGGTGCGCAAGCTGCGTGATGAACGCCGTCAGCTCGTTGGGCGCAGGCTCATTGAGCGCAGGTCGCAGCGCCCAGTCGCCATCGGGGCCGCCCTTTTCGCCAGCAATTCCCCACTCGCTGCCATAGTAGACGCACGGGATGCCCGGCATGCCAAAGAGCATGCCATAGGCGGGACGCAGGCAGGATTTGTCGGTGAGGATACTTGCCAGGCGCGGCACATCGTGGTTGTCGACAAACGAAAGCAGATGTTTGCCGCGGTAGATGCACCAAGGGTCGCCGCCAAACTGACGGTGCAGCGAATGGGCGATCTCGAACATGTTGACCGAGTTAAAGCTGGAATACAGGCCCTTGTAGCACTCGTAATTAGTGCACGAGTCGAGCATCTCGTCGTTGACGATCTGATTGTAGTCGCCGTGGAGCGTCTCGCCGATGAGCACAAAGCCGGGCTTGAGCTCACGGGTAAAGGAGTGTAGGCGGCGCATAAAGTCGCGGTCGAGCATGTAGGCGACGTCCAGGCGCAGGCCGTCGACGCCAAAGACGTCGGCCCAACGGCGCACAGACTCGAGCAGGTAATCGACCACAGCGGGATTTTGCAGGTTGAGCTTCACAAGCTCAAAATGACCCTCCCAGCCCTCGTACCAAAAGCCGTCGCCATAGCAGGAGTCGCCGTCAAAACTGATGTGAAACCAATCCTTGTACGGCGAATCCCACTTGCGCTCCTGCACATCGCGGAAGGCCCAAAAGCCGCGACCGACGTGGTTGAAGACGGCATCGAGCACCACGCGGATGCCATGGGCGTGCAGCGTGTCGCATACGGCGGCAAAGTCGGCATCCCCGCCCAGGCGACGGTCTATATGGCGCAGGCTGCGCGTGTCGTAGCCGTGACTATCGGACTCGAGCGGCGGGTTGATGAGCACAGCGCCAACGCCGAGTTTTTGCAGGCAGTCGGCCCATTGGGCAATCTTCATGATAGGAGCATCGGGGTTGGGTTCGACATCGGCGGCCTGGGCGAGCTCATCCTCGGCAACGGGGGCGGCGTTTTCGCGCGGAGCTCCGCAAAAGCCCAGCGGATAGATCTGATAGAACGTCGTCTCGTATGCCCACATAGCAACCTCCCGGTAAGCTCAACACAACGACATCCATTGTATGCCCAGCTTGTATCCCCTCCCCCAAAATAAGTTACGGTGGAATAGTTCCTGCTTGGGCCTTCAAAGGCCTTAAACAGGAACTATTCCACCGCAACTGATGAGGGGACGTGGCTAGGCGACGGGCTTGGCGCGGCGAATGGCTGGGAACATCACCGTGATGGCGAGGATAACGCCCACGACGGCAATCGCCCCGCCCACAAAGCCGATCCAAGCGATACCGGGACCCGAAACCACGGCGCCGCCGATTGCGGTGCCCGTGCCGATACCGAGGTTAAACAGGCCCGAGAAGATCGACATGGCGACGGCCGACGAATCTGCCGACGTGCACTTGATGAGCTCGGCCTGAAACGCCACGTTAAAGGCCGTGGCGCAGCAACCCCACAGTGCGCAGACGGCAAGCACTGTCACGAGCGAAGATGCGGCCGGCCCCATGAGCAGCAGGGCCACCGGCACGCCGGAGAGCGTGATAGCCAAGAACGGGAAGCGATGCCCATCGAACAGGCGGCCAAACAGCCAGCTTCCGAGCAAACCAGAGCAGCCAAACGCCGTCAGCGTCATGGTAATGGCGCCCGCATCGACGTGCGCGACCTGCGCCAGGAAGGGCTCGATATAGCTGTAGCTTGCGTAATAGCCGGTCGCCATGAAGACCGTGACTGCGTAGAGCGCGATGAGGAGCGGGTTCTTGAGCAGCTCGGGCAGCTGTTTGACGGTAAAGCGCTCACCCGCCGGCATGGCCGGGAACACCGCTGCCTGGTAGACGACCGCGATGGCTGAGAGGCCCCCGACCACGGCAAACGTCATGCGCCAGCCCACGGCCAAGCCAATGGCGCGACCGAGAGGCAGGCCAAAGATCTGCGCGATGGACGAGCCCGTGGCGATCATGCTGATAGCGAGCGCCCCGTGGCGTGTGTCAACCAGGCGCGACGCCATGATCGAGGCGACCGACCAGAACACGGCGTGCGCGCAGGCAACCACCAGGCGCGCGCAGACTAAGATGGGATAGGTCGGCGCCAAGGCGGACAGGAACTGGCCCAGCGAGAACACGGCAAGCACGCCCAGCAGCATCCGCTTGAACTCGAAACGCGAAGCGAACACCATGAGTGGCAACGACAGCAGCATGACGCCCCAGGCATAGACCGAGATCATGATGCCCGCCTGGGCCTCGGTGAGCGAGAACGACGCGGCGATATCAGTCAAAAGGCCGATGGGCATAAACTCCGACGTGTTGAACACGAACGCACAGCAGGTGAGACCGACGAGTGGGAGCCACTGCCTGAGCGTGATGCCGTCTTGCCTTGTCTGAGTCATATATAACGTCTCCAATCGTTTTGAGCGGAGGCGATTATATAGCAACGGCCCCGCATCCGTCAGTACAGAAGCGGGGCCGAAAACAATTCGATACACAGAGGTTGCGCCGTCAATTCATAACTAAGCCAACCCCAGCAATATGCCCGCCGAATGCACGACAAACGCCACGATCCAGGCAACGGCGACCTGAAACGCGAATACGGCCACGGCATAGCGCGCGCCCAACTCGCTCTTGACAGCGCCGATTGCCGCCACACAAGGCGGGTACAGCAACGTAAAGACCAAGAACACGTAGGCGGTAAACGGCGAAAACATGGTCGACAGCGCCGCGGGCGACGTTGCGCCCAAAAGCACCGTGAGCGTCGAGATGACGCTCTCCTTGGCAATGAGCCCCGTGACGAGCGCCGTCGAGGCGCGCCAGTCGCCAAAGCCGAGCGGGGCCAACACCGGCGCGATGATGCTACCCAGACCGGCAAGCAGGCTTTGCGACTGGTCGGCGACCACGTTAAAGCGGATGTCGAACGTCTGAAGGAACCAGATGACCACCGTAGCGGCAAAGATAATGGTAAAGGCCTTGGTGATGAAGTCCTTGGCCTTATCCCATGCCAGCATCACCGTCGTCTTGACGCTCGGCAGGCGGTAATTGGGAAGCTCCATGATAAACGGCACCGGGTCGCCCTTAAATGCCGTGCGGTTGAGCACCAAAGCCGCGATGCAGCCGACCACGATACCGATCAGATAGAGCGAGACCATGGCGGGAACCGTCGCCTGCGGGAAGAATGCTCCGCACAGCAAGCCGTAAACCGGCAACTTGGCTGAACAGCTCATAAACGGTGTGAGCATGACCGTCATCTTGCGGTCGTGCTCGGATGGGAGCGTACGGGTCGACATGATAGCCGGCACGGTACAGCCAAAACCGACGAGCATGGGCACGAAGCTGCGGCCCGACAAGCCAAAGCGACGCAACACCTTATCCATGACAAAGGCCACGCGCGCCATGTATCCGGAGTCTTCCAGAATGGAGAGGAACAAAAAGAGCACGACGATAATCGGCAGGAAGGTCAGCACGCTGCCCACACCCGTAAGCACGCCGTCGACAGCCAGCGAGCGCACCACGTCGTTAGTACCGAACGCCTTGAGGCCCGCATCGGCCGAGGCGATGATGGCAGCGATACCGTCCTCCATGAGTCCCTGCAACGCCGCGCCGATCACGCCAAACGTCAGCCAAAAGACGAGGCCCATGATCACCAGAAACGCCGGAATGGCTGTGTAACGACCTGTCAGGATGCGGTCAATCTTGACGGAGCGCACGTGCTCGCGGCTCTCGTGCGGCTTGACGACGCAGCGCCCGCACACGTCGCCGATAAAGCTAAAACGCATATCGGCCAGCGCAGATAGGCGGTCGGTGCCGGCCTCGCCTTCCATCTGGGTAATGATGTGCTCGATAGCGTCGAGCTCATTGCGATCCAGGTGAAGCGCCTCGGTTACCAGCTCATCGCCCTCGACCAGCTTGGTCGCCGCAAAGCGCACCGGGATGTGCGCCGTCACGGCATGGTCCTCGATCAGGTTAGCAATACCGTGGATGCAGCGATGCAGCGCACCGCCGTCCGGGCCGTCGGGCGCACAAAAGTCCAGGCGACCAGGGCGCTCGCGGAACCGCGCCACGTGCAGGGCGTGGTCCACCAACTCGCCGATACCCTCGTTGCGGGCAGCGCTAATGGGAACAACGGGCACGCCCAACAGGCTCTCGAGCAGGTTGACGTCCACGGCGCCGCCGTTGGCGGTCACCTCGTCCATCATATTGAGCGCGATGACCATGGGGCGGTCGAGCTCCATAAGCTGTAGCGTCAGGTACAGGTTGCGTTCGATATTGGTGGCGTCGATGATGTCGATGATGGCGTCGGGGTTTTCGTCAAGGATGAATTGACGGCTCACGATCTCTTCGCCCGTGTACGGCGACAGCGAATAGATGCCAGGCAGGTCGGTAACGCTTGCCTCGGGGTGGTTGCGGATGGTGCCATCTTTGCGGTCGACCGTCACGCCGGGAAAGTTACCGACGTGCTGGTTGGAGCCCGTCAGCTGGTTGAATAACGTGGTCTTGCCGCAGTTTTGGTTGCCGGCGAGGGCAAAGTGCAGCGGCGCGCCCTCGGGCACGGCCGTCTTTGCCGCACGGGGCGAATACGTCCCCTCGCCCAGGGCCGGATGCTCCGTCGTGCCGATTGCGGCGTTAGCGCGCGGACCCGTATCGGTGTCGTGAATACCCACGAGCTCGATGCGAGCGGCATCGTCCTTGCGCAGTGTCAACTCGTAGCCACGCAGGCGGATCTCGAGCGGATCGCCCATGGGGGCGTACTTCATCATGGTGACTTCGGTGCCCGGCGTTAGACCCATGTCCAAAATATGCTGTCGGAGTGCCTGATCGTCCGATGCCACCGATGCGACAACGGCGTCCTTTCCAATCTCGAGTGTATCGAGCTTCACGTCCGTGTTCCTCCCCCGGCGCCCACAGGGCGTTGTATTTATGTTCACCATGGCTAACCGTTTGCCATGGCTAACCAATTGTAACCATGCATGATAGCGCGAACACACAACGACGTTCAATCGACAGATCGGTGCGATGGGGACAGGCAGGAGAGTTCAGGGCCATAGTTTCCCGATGAGCCTCTCGGGGAAACTACATCCCAGAATTCTGGCTCGAAACGGGATATGGTTTCCCTAACAGGCCTCTTACGGAAAATGCATCCCAGAATCCCCGCTCGAAACGGGACGCGCTTTCCCAGTCGAGGCCCTATGGGAAACTGCGTCCCACCTTGAAAGGCAAAACTGGGATGCAGTTTCCAGACGGGACATCAAAAACAAAGTTGCGGTGGAATAGTTCCTGGATGGGCTGGTTGATGCCCCAGATCGGAGCTATTTCACCGCAAGTTATTGAAGGGCTGGGATGCCCGTCCTCTTACAGATGGCGCTCCAGAAAGCGGAAGGCCAGGCGGATCCAGGGACGGACTGCCACCTGCTTGTCCTCGTTGTCGACCGCGGTGTTGGCGTTGCCGAGCGAAAGGCCGTGACCACCCTGGTCGAAGACGTGCATCTCGCATGCAACGCCCTCCTCGGCCATGCGCTGCGCAAACGGGTAGACCTGCGCGATCGGCGCCGTCTTGTCGTCGGACACGCCCCACACAAAAGTCGGTGGCATCTGACGCGAAACATGCGTGGTGGGGCAGATGTCGGCCAGATGCTCGTCAGTTGCCTCGCCGCCCGTCACCATCGACAGGTAGTCGTTGAGCAAATCGCGCCCCGTCTTGCCGCCCGTCTTGGGCACGCGCAAGTCAATGCGCGGATCGCGCGTCTGCATGTCGCGCACATAGGCAAAGTCGAGCAATGGATAGCCCAGCACCACGGCATCGGGACGAATGTCGTCCGCGCGCGCCCCTGCCAGGCCCGCGAAGGGACCAGTCTTCCATTGCGTTGCCAACGAAGCGCAGATCATGCCGCCCGCCGAGAATCCCACGACGCACACGCGCTTAGGATCGACATGCCACTCGTCGGCGTTGGCGCGCACCGTGGCGACCATCTTGGCAAGATCTGCCTGGGGGTGCGGAAAGCTCACGTCACCCGTAGAACTCGTCACATAGTTGAGCACAAAGGCCTGGTAGCCGCGGTCCAAAAACGCAAACGCCACCGGGTCCTGCTCGTGCGGAGCGATATGCGTAAACCCGCCTCCGCCGCAGATGATCACCGCGGGGCGGCGGCCATTCGGTTTATCGGGCAGCGGCTCGGCACCCAAATACGTAAACGTCGCCGGATAATCCTCGGTCGGCTCCTCGCCCCACAGCGCATGGTTCTCGACAATCATATGTGCTCCCTTCGCGCAAATTATGCGCACTCTTTTTTCGCATCTAAGCGTACCCCAGTTGGGTGCAGGACGTAGAAACTCTCCGGCAATAAGTTTCCCTCCAACTGATATATCACATAATCCCAGCTCAGAGGTATCGCTGAGCAGCGTAGAATAGGGGCGTTGACCAAGCCGCGAAACACATATGAAACGTTTCCGGCAAACCAAACGCGCGATATGCGCCTATTTAAGTTGGAGGCAACTATGGGTCTGCTCGATTCGCTTAAGTCCACCTTCACCTCGACCGGCGAGGCGTCCGTTCCGCCCGCAGCAAGCTTCGCTACCCGCGAAGGCGTCATCTATGCCCCCGTCAACGGCGTGCTCGTCAACCTGGACGAGGTTCCCGACGAGACGATCGCCTCGGGCATGCTTGGCCAGGGCTATGGCATCGAGCCCATTACCGGCACCATCTATGCGCCCGCCAACGGCCGCATCGGTGCCACCACTGTCACCAACCACTCCATCGGCATGATTACCGAGGACGGCCTGCGCGTGTTCATCCATGTCGGCCTGGGCACCGTGGAAATGAACGGCAAGGGTTTTGCCCGCTTTGTCGAGATGGGCGATGTGGTCAAGGCAGGCCAGCCGCTCATCAGCTTCGACCGCGAGGCCATTAAGGCCGCTGGTCACGAGGACATCGTGACCGTCATCGTCTCCGAGCTCGATCGTCTTAAGAGCATCGACCATGTCGGCGAGTCTGGAACGCTTATCGGCGGCAACCCGCTCGTCAAGCTTGGCGACCCGCTGCTGGTAGCCAAGACCAAGTAGCCAGGCCCCGCGCCACACAGCCAAAAGGCACCTCGTCAAGCGCCCGCGACCATTTGGCCGCGGGCGCTTTTCGTTTGAAAAACCATCCCGCCAATGCCTTATCTGTATAGCCCAAATGAGACGAGCTGCTAGAATAACGAACTGTATGGATAACTATCATTCAACCGTTATGGGAGGATACGTGAACCGCACCAAAATCGCGCAGCTCTATGCCGATGCCGAGTCGCTCGGCGGCCAAACCGTCACCGTCGCCGGCTGGGTCAAGTCCGTCCGCGACATGAAGAACTTTGGCTTTGTTACGCTCAACGACGGCAGCTGCTTCCGCGACCTGCAGGTCGTCATGAACCGCGAGGCGCTCGACAACTACGACGAGATCGCCCACCAAAACGTCTCGGCCGCCCTCATCTGCACCGGCACCGTCAAGCTGACCCCCGATGCGCCCCAGCCTTTCGAGCTTTCTGCCACCTCCATCGAGGTCGAGGGCGTCAGCGCCCCGGATTACCCGCTGCAGAAGAAGCGCGCAACCATCGAGTTCCTGCGCACCCAGCAGCACCTGCGCCCGCGCACCAACCTATTCCGTGCCGTGTTCCGCATCCGCTCTGTCGCGGCTGCCGCCATCCACCGCTTCTTCCAGGAGCAGGGCTTTGTCTACGTCAACACTCCCATCATCACCACGAGTGACTGCGAGGGCGCCGGCGAGATGTTCCGCGTGACCACGCTCGACCCCAAAAATCCGCCCCTCACCGAGTCCGGCGAGGTCGACTGGAGCCAGGACTTCTTTGGCAAGCATGCAAGCCTCACCGTTTCCGGCCAGCTCAATGCCGAGAACTTTGCCATGGCCTTTGGCGACGTGTACACCTTTGGCCCCACCTTCCGCGCCGAAAACTCCAACACCACGCGCCACGCCGCCGAGTTTTGGATGATCGAGCCCGAGATGGCCTTCGCCGACCTTAACGACTACATGGATAACGCCGAGGCCATGCTCAAGTATGTCCTCAAGGACGTCATGGCCACCTGCCCCGACGAGCTCAATATGCTCAACAAGTTTGTGGACAAGGGTCTGCTCGAGCGCCTGGACCATGTCGCCAACTCCGACTTCGCCCGCGTCACCTATACCGAGGCCGTCGAAATCCTGGAGCAGGCAGTCGCTGCTGGCCACCAGTTTGATTACCCCGTCAGCTGGGGCATCGACCTGCAGACCGAGCACGAGCGCTTCCTGACCGAGGAGCACTTTAAGCGACCGACTTTTGTGACCGACTACCCGGCCGAGATCAAGGCGTTCTACATGCGCATGAACGAGGACGGCAAGACCGTCGCCGCCGCCGACTGCCTGGTTCCCGGTATCGGCGAGATTATCGGCGGCTCCCAGCGCGAGGAGCGCCTGGATCTGCTCGAGGCCCGCATCAAGGACCTGGGCATGAATCCCGAGCAGTACAAGTACTACCTTGACCTGCGCCGCTACGGTTCCTGCAAGCACGCCGGCTACGGTCTGGGCTTCGAGCGCTTGGTCATGTATCTGACCGGCGTGGGCAACATCCGCGACGTCCTGCCGCACCCGCGCACCGTGGGCAACGCCGACTTCTAATCGTCGGACGCTAGCTCGCGTCGCCACACGCCAACGCTCATCGCATAAGCGTCTCTCGACATCGGTCGAGAGACGCTTTTTTCAACAGCATCCGTCAAGCTTTTGGCAAGTTTTTGGTCAGTTGAGCAGGGCTGTTGAAAACTCGACCCGCCGTTTGCCGACGACTACCGACCGCCCAGAGCGCCCTGCGCCCCTGGGAAAGCCCCACGTCCTAGGCTCCATACCGTCGCCACCCAAAACGGAAAGGACGTGGACACCATGACCGAAGCCGCTGTTGAAACCTACGACACCACGACTAGAGGCGCCGCCTCGATGGCAGCCTATCGCGCCGTTCGCATCCTGCAACTATTAAGCGAAAACACCGGCGAGGACAAGGCCATGCTTTCCGATGAGTTGATCCGGCGCCTCGCCCATCCCGACGACCCCGCCCGCATGCCCATCTCGGCGGCGCGGCGCAGCATCTACACCGCCATCTCCGCGCTTCGCCATGCCGGATACGAAATTGAGTACAAACGCGGCGTGGGCTACAAACTTCTTACCCGCCCGCTCACCGATGAAGAGATCATCCGGCTCCACGGTATGGTCATGCGCAACCGCTCCACGCCTATCGCTATCCGCAAGAGCATGGCGCAGCACTTAGTTGCCATGGCGAGCGCCGACGTTCGCGGCTACCTCGATACACCCGAACCCGCTCCAAGCGCAGGCAGCAAGGCTACCAAGGCAACACGCACGCCCATCAAGCGCATCGACACGTGCGAGCTCGTCGAGCAGGCCATCGACCACGGAACCACGGTGAGTTTTGATATTTCGAGCGTCACGACACGCGGCGAAACCGAAGCAGCACGGATGACACTCCGTCCCTTTGCCATCAGGCAGCGCGATGGCATCTCGTATCTGCTGGGAACGGTCTACGACACCCGAGGCACCGACGATACGCTGCGCACCGTCGAGATCGGGCGCATGAGAAACGTCACCACGCGTCTCCTCGACGGCAAGAAGCTCTTCGCCGCCTTGGACGAGGACGACGCCTCCTCCGCCGCATAAGACCCTCCGCCGCCCATTCGACTACCCGTACCGCCCATCCGATTCTGTATTAAAAACCCGCCAGGCTGTTGTAAAAATGGACATCAGCGCTACTATAGTTCCACTTGCACTTTGTCCCAGTGCAGTGTTTCCAGCCATTTTTATACTGGGGGTAATGATATGAAGGACATCACCATCAGCCGCAGGAGCCTTCTGGTCTCCGCCGGCCTGCTCGCGCTCGCCCCGCTCGCCGGATGCGGCGGCAACTCTGGTTCCGGCTCTGCTGCCGCCGGTTCCGACTACACCATCGGCGTTCTGCAGCTCACCGAGCACTCCGCACTCGATGCCGCCAACGACGGCTTTGTCAAGGCCATCAAGAAAAGCGGCCTTAAGGTCAAGATCGACCAGAAGAACGCCCAGAACGACCAGTCCACGTGTAAGTCCATCGCCGACAAGTTCGTGGGCGATGGCGTCGACCTGATCTACGCCATCGCCACGCCCGCCGCACAGGCTGCTGCCGGTGCCACGGCGGATATCCCCATCGTGGGCTGCGCCATCACCGACTACGCCGCCTCCGGCCTGGTCCAGGACAACGACAAGCCCGGCACCAACGTCACCGGCGCCTCCGACCTTACCCCGGTCGCCGAGCAACTCGAGATGATGCAGAAGGTCCTGCCCGACGTAAAGAAGGTCGGCCTGCTCTACTGCACCGCCGAGTCCAACTCCGACGTCCAAATCAAGGCCGCCAAGAAGGAACTCGACAAGCTTGGCCTCCAGTACACTGACTTCACCGTCTCGAGCTCCAACGAGATTCAGTCCGTCGTCGAGTCTGCCGTGGGCAAGGTCGACGCGCTCTACTCCCCCACCGACAACACCATCGCCGCGGGTGCCTCGCAGGTCGGTCAGATCTGCAAGGAGAACAAGCTCCCCTTCGTTACCGGCGAGGAGGGCATGTGCAAGGCCGGCGGTCTGTTCACCCTCTCCATCAACTATGAGGACCTGGGCTACGCCGCGGGCGAGATGGCCGTTAAGATCCTGAAGGGCGAGGCCAAGCCCGAAGACATGCCAATCAAGCACCTCTCGAGCAAGGACCTGGTCGTCGTCAAGAATGACGAGATGGCCGAGGCCCTGGGCATCGACCTTTCCGCTCTGGACGCGTAATGCCATACGCGGCATACGTCTAGAGCCCGTGCTCGCGCTTTAGCCGCGCTATTCAATATCTGAGCCACAGGGGCGGGCGCTGTAGACCGGCGTCCGCCCTGCTTGTTTCAGGTAAAACAAAACGTCTGTCCGCAGCTCTTCTATGCATTGTTACCGCTATTATGGTGAATCACGTGTCCACCCCATCCTAGGAGGTATGAAGCATGCTCATTGCATTGCAGGGCGCCGTTTCGCAGGGCGTCCTCTGGGGCATTATGGTGCTTGGCGTGTTTATCACGTTCCGCCTGCTCGACATTCCCGATATGACCTGCGACGGCAGCTTTGCCCTCGGCGGCTGCGTCTGCGCTGTGCTCATCGTCAATAACAACGTCGACCCGCTGCTCGCCGTGCTGGCCGGCATGTGCGCCGGCGCCATCGCGGGCGCCGTCACGGGCATTTTGACCACCGTCTTCGAGATTCCCGCGATCCTCGCCGGAATCCTCACCCAGATCAGCCTGTGGTCCATCAACCTGCGCATCATGGGCAAGTCCAATACGCCCATTCTTGCCAAAGGCACCGTGTTCTCGGCCGTCAGCAATATGACCGGTCTGCCGCAGTCCACCGTTGCCATCATCTTGGGCATCCTGCTCGCCGTGGCTATCGTTGCCATCCTGTATTGGTTCTTTGGCACCGAGATCGGCTCGGCGCTGCGAGCCACCGGCAACAACGAGTACATGATCCGCGCTCTGGGCGTCAACACCAACTCCACCAAGATGATCGCCCTCGTGCTCTCCAACGCCCTCATCGGCCTTTCGGGTGCGCTCATCTGCCAGAGCCAGAAGTATGCCGACATTGGTATGGGCACCGGTGCCATCGTTATCGGTCTTGCCGCCATCGTCATCGGCGAGGTGCTCGGCCGTCTGCTGCCCGGCGGCCTCACGCAGTTTAGCGTCCGTCTTGCCTCCGCCGTCTTTGGCTCCGTGGTGTACTTCCTTATCCGCGCCATCGTGCTGCAGTTGGGCATGGACGCCAACGACATGAAGCTGCTCTCCGCCGTGATCGTCGCTGTGGCCCTGTGCGTGCCCGTGGTTTGGGAGCGCTATAAGCTCCGCAGCTCCTACACGAAGGGGGATGAGGCAGATGCTTAAGCTCTCGCACGTCAAGAAGACCTTTAACAAGGGCACCGTCACCGAGAAGCGCGCGCTCACCGGCGTCGACCTCACCCTGAATGACGGCGACTTTGTAACCGTGATCGGCGGCAACGGCGCCGGCAAGTCCACGCTGCTCAACATGATCGCCGGCGTGTACCCGCTCGATTCGGGCGTTATCGAGCTCGACGGCACCGACATCTCGCGCCTGAGCGAGTCGCAGCGCGCCAAGTACCTGGGCCGCGTGTTTCAGGACCCCATGCGCGGTACCGCTGCCGACATGCAGATCGCCGAGAACCTGGCCCTCGCCAAGCGTCGCGGCCAGCGTCGCGGCCTTTCGTGGGGCGTCACCAAGGCCGAGAAAGATGAGTACGTCGAGCTGCTCAAGCGCCTGGACCTTGGTCTGGACACGCGTCTCAACGCCAAGGTCGGCCTGCTCTCGGGTGGCCAGCGCCAGGCACTCACCCTGCTGATGGCCACGCTCACCAAGCCGCGCCTGCTGCTGCTCGACGAGCACACGGCGGCCCTCGACCCCAAGACGGCATCAAAGGTGCTCAACCTGACCGAGGAGATCGTCGACGAGAACCACCTGACCACGCTCATGGTCACGCACAACATGAACGACGCCATCCGTCTGGGCAACCGTCTGATCATGATGCACGAAGGCCACGTGATCTACGACGTGGCGGGCGATGAGAAGAAGTCGCTCACCGTAGCCGACCTGCTGCAGAAATTCGAGGAGGTCTCGGGCGGCGAGCTCGCCAACGACCGCATGCTGCTAAGCTAAACCTACCAAAAAGGGACAGGTTTATTTTGGCAGGTTTTATCTGCGCAAACGTCAAAACCGCCGCTAAGGGACAGGCGCCCTTGCGGCGGTTTTCGCATATTATGTCGATAATCCGATATTCAACCAGACATTCTGGCTAAGGACTAAGGAAGCTGCCATGAAAAGACTCCCCCGCTTTGCGTTGGCCGCCGCGTTGTTTGCCGGCGCGCTCGCAGGCATCCCAAGCCTCGCTTTCGCGGGAAACCTGCCCGCCGCTATTGACGGCTCCGTGGCCGTCATGCACACCAACGATATCCACGGCAGCTACAAGTACAGCTACAACGCAAGCAAGGGCACCGGCACTGTGGGCTTTGACGGACTGGCGGTTCTCTATAGCGCCCAAAGCAGCGTCCCCGATCTTTTGCTCGATGCGGGCGACACCTTCCACGGACAGTCCTTCGCCACCATGAGCGAGGGCAAGAGCATCGCCGAGCTCATGGACACCTTCTACGCCGACGGCTACGACGCGACCACGCCAGGCAACCACGACTGGAGCTACGGTGCGGACAAACTCCGCACCATGACCGGCTACAGCAGCACCGGCACGCCCTTCGCCATGCTCTGCGCGAACGCGAAGTCTACGAGCGGCGTATGGAGCTCGAGCATCACGAAGACGCTCGATCGCACCTGGGAGGATAGCGAAGATCACTCCACATTCGACTACAAAATCAAGGTCGGCGTCGTGGGTGCCATGGATGAGTCGCTAGGTTCCTCGCTGCGCGCGGACCTGGTCGCGGGCACCAGCTTCTCGAGTGCCGCGAACGCCATCAATACCGAGGCAGAGCAGCTGCGCAGGGAGGGCTGCGATGTTGTTGTGTGTATCGCGCACACGCTCGACGCCAAGACCTTTGCCACGCGACTCCGTGGCGTCGATGCCCTTATCGCAGGCCACGAGCACATCAACCTTAACGAGAAGGTGACGGGAGCCGACGGCAAGACAATCCACGTTGTCGAGGCGGGCAGTGCCTTTGCCGAGGTGGGACTGCTTTCCATTCCGTACAAATACGACACGAATGGCACCGAGACGACCGACGATGACACGGTCACGGTCCCTGCAGACGACAGCAACGAGAAGCTCTACACCGCCAAGAACGTCAACGACCTTTTGGCAGACCCCGACAAGGGCTCCGACTACCAAAGCCGCCTTGAAGCCGTCCGCAACAAGATCAAGCCGCTCGACGAAGACTTTGAAAACGAATCGAACAAGGTGCTCGGCACATCCACCACCAACTATTTCTACGGCGAGGACGCCGCAGGCACGCATGGTTGGGAAATGGTGCGCACCACCGATTTCCGTCCCAGCAAGGAGGGCGACACCACCAAGGCCCAGACCATCGGCCACGTGATTTGCGGCTCTTATCTTGCCCTGACGGGCGCGGACCTCGCTATCGAAAACGCTGGCGGCATCCGCGGCGGCATCGCGGCGGGCAACGTGACCGCTGGCAACGTCATCGCCATCTCGCCCTACGGCAACACCGTGGAGACCTGGACCATGACCGGCGCGGACTTCCTCGCAGCGCTCGAGCACTCGCTACAAATCAGCGACGATTGCAACGACAGCTACGAGCTTCAGCAGGCTTATGTGGCGGCCGGTCACACCGAGCAGGAGGCGCAAGACAAGTACAAGTGGCGCGATGACTCTGGCAGCGTTCTCTCCTTTGGCGGCATCAACGTGACGATTGATTGGACGCAGCCCGAAGGCAAGCGCATTGTGAGTGCCACACTCACCAAAGACGGCAGCACGCTCGACCCCGCCAAGACCTATACCGTCGCCACCAACAACTACATCATTACCAACACGACCGACTTTCCCACCTTTGCACACGCCACCAAGTACACCGAGTGGGGCACGTGCGAGGCGGCGCTGAGGGCGCTGATTGGGCAGAACGGCTGGGAGAGCAAGATGGCCGGGCTCGCCGGCACCATCAGCTTCGGCTCCGTAGCCGTGGACCCCACGCCCACACCGGCCCTGACGCCTAAGCCCTCGCCTAAGACGGACACGACGACCACGAAGGTCAGCACCAAGAAGACGAGCGGTAAGCTCGCCGCAACGGGAGACCGCACGCTGGCAGTAGTTGGCGCGTGCCTTATCGGCGGCATCATCGTCATCATCCTCGGCATTATCTGGAAGCGTCGACGCTAAGCTACACCGCCGGGCCTTGCAGCCCCGCCGCGTAAACCTTATATCGAGCACAGAAGCCCGTCTGAATTTGATCGGACGGGCTTCTTGGTGGGTATCATGGTTGGACGATCATTAGGAGGTTTTCCCTACATGGAATTGTTTGAGCCGATTCTTCATTTCTTTGAGCAACGGTGGGTCCACAACATCATCTGGGCCGTTATCTTGGCGATAAGCACCGCCGTCGCCGCCAAGGTCGTATCCAAGACCCTGAACCATCTGCTTAACCGAGACGATAACCCGCTTCCGGCATCAAGTATCTTCATCAACATCGCGCGCGCCGTCATTTGGATGATCGGCGGCAGCTTTATCCTCGACAACTGCTTTGGCATTAACGCAAACGCGCTCGTCGCCGCTCTTGGCGTCGGCGGCATCGCCATCTCGCTCGGCTTTCAGGACACGCTGTCAAACCTTATCGGCGGCATGCAAGTGACCTTTATGGGCATCATCAAACCCGGCGACAATATCGAGGTCGGCGGCGTATCCGGCGTGGTCCAAGACATCACTTGGCGCCATACAACGATTGAGGATGCCTGTGGACAGACCATCATTGTGCCCAACTCCAACATCTCCAAGAACACGCTCGTGCATTTGATGCCCTTTGGGCGCGTGGCCGTGCCCGTAGCCGTAAAGGACACGTCCAAGTGGGCTTCCCTTGACGCGCTGGCAGACGAGCTCACCGATGCCACCAAGGCCGCCGTGCTTCCCATCTCGGGCTTTGACAAGGAGCCCTACGTACTCTTTAGCGAGATCGGCGACTTTGGCATCAAAGGAAAGATCATCTTTATCGTCAGCGACGACAGCACCACTTTCACCGCTGCCGACGCCTGCATCCGCGCCATCGCCCCCATCATCGCCTAAACCACCGCAAAGGGGTCAGGCATCTTTGTAGTGGTTTTCATTCGTGGTACCATGGTTCATATAGTTGTTTAAACGACTAAGGGAGCAACATTATGGAAGAGGCCTATCGTCAAGCACGCAAGCGCGGCGAGCAAGGACGTCGACGCGCCATTAGCCAAAGCGAGCATCCATACCTTACGGACCTCGATAGCTTGGTTGCTCAGCTCCCCTTAGGTCAGCGAGAGAATGTCGGCCTGCGGGATATTCCGCTCGAAATGGTCGTCGGCACGGTCACCAAGGGCCGTCAGTCCGCCTTTTCGTGTAACTTTATGCCCCTGCTTCCGTTTAGCACCGAGTTCGCCCGCAAGTGGTCCAACCTCTACGACATCCAGGTGACCGAGGGCTATCGCGACCCCGTCATCGTCACCGAGTTCATGCATCGGTTCTATGTCCAAGAAGGCAACAAACGCGTCAGTGTCCTCAAATTCCTAGACGCCCCGACGGTTTCGGCCAAGGTCACCCGTCTCTACCCCGGCACATGGGATTCCGTCGAAAGCCGCCTGTACGGCGAGTTCTGCGCGTTTTGGCGCGTCTGCCCCCTATACGAGATCGAGTTCTCGCGTGAGGGAAGCTACGAAACGCTCGCGAAGATGCTCGGTCAGAACCTTATCGAAAAATGGCCGCAGAAAAAGGTCGACTACCTGCGCCACACTTTCCTGCTCTTTAAGCGTGCCTACCTTCGCGCAGGCGGCGATCACCTGGACATTACGCCCGCCGACGCCATGCTCGTCTACCTCAATGTGTACAACCAGGACCGCCTGCTGGATACGCCAACGGATATCGTCGTAAACCGCCTGTGCAAGATCTGGCGCGAGCTGGTCATTGCCGGCAAAAATGACGAGGACAAGGTCGATCTTGTCGAAGCACCGAGCGTCGACGAGGAGGAGACGCCCGCCAAGTCCACCTCTGGCGTGCTCAACTTCTTTATGGGCAAGACCGTCTACTCGACGGCCAACCCCCTGCGCATCGCCTTTATCCATGAGTTCCCCTGTGCGACGTCGAGCTGGGACAGCCTGCACGACCAAGGGCGTCAGTATCTCGATGAGCACTTTGGCGGTATCGTGCGCACCGAGGCGTTCGAGGACTGTCACGATCCGGATGTGTTCTACGCCGCCGTGGAAACGGCTGTCAAACATGGAGCAAACGTCATCTTCTCGACCTCGCACCGCCTGATGGAATACACGCTCAGGGCTGCCGTTGAGTATCCCCGGGTTCGGTTCCTCAACTGCTCTATCGGCCTTCCCCATCAAAGCGTCCGTTCGTACTTTGGCAAGATGTACGAGGCCAAGTTTCTGCTGGGCGCCCTTGCGGCCAGCATGGCGGACAACCACCGCATCGGTTACCACGCGTCGGTCTTCGCCTCGGGCGCACTCAGCGAGATCAACGCCTTTGCGATTGGCGCCTCGCTGCTCGACCCGCGCGCGCAGGTCATCCTCACCTGGGGCGATGTTCCCGCCGGTGGTCTTGCCGAAGCCATGTGCCGCGAAGGCGTAAGCGTCATGACCGGCGCTGACATGTCAAAGTCGCTCGAAGACCCAACGGCCTACGGGCTTCACCGCTTGGTCGACGGCAAAGTCACCGGCATCGCCATGCCCGTATGGAACTGGGGCCGTTACTACGAGCTCATCGTTCGCAGCCTTCTTCACGGCACGTGGGACGAGACCAGCGACGACAACCAAGTGCGCGCTGTCAACTACTGGTATGGCATGAGCTCCGGCGTTATCGACATCCGTTACGCTCCGGGCCTACCCTACCAAACGCGCAAACTCGTGCAGTTGCTCCGCAACGGCATTGTTGTGGGATCCATCAACCCCTTTGGCGGCGAGCTCCACAGCCAGAACGGCGTGGTACAGATCGAAGGCTTCCCTCCGCTGCCGAGCACGCAGATTGTCGAGATGAATTGGCTGGCGGACAACGTGGTAGGCACCATTCCGCAGCTCGACGATGAGCCGAAAGTCCCTGCCCTATGAAAATCCTTGCCATAGCCGATACCGAAGAACGATGCCTTTGGGAGTGCTTTCGCAAGGAACGCTTTGAGGGAGTCGACCTGATTTTGTCCGCCGGCGATCTGGACCCGGACTATCTTGAGTTTTTGGTTACGGTCATCAACAAACCGCTCATCTACGTGCGCGGCAATCACGATGACCGCTACGCACGTCATGCACCGGGTGGATGTATCTGCGTAGAGGACAGCGTGTACACGTACCGAGGGATTCGCATTGCGGGCCTTGGCGGGTCCATGCGTTATCGCGACGGCGCCAACATGTACACCGAACGCGAGATGTCCAAGCGCATGCGTAAGCTGTCGCGTAAGGTTAGGATGGTCGGCGGGTGCGACATTCTGCTTACCCATGCACCCGCCGCCGGTATGGGTGATCTGGACGATCTGCCGCATCGAGGATTCGAGTGTTTTAACACAGCACTCGAATCCTGGAATCCCGACTACATGGTGCACGGGCATGTGCACCAAAGCTACGGTTGCGATTTTCAGCGCGAGCGTCAGCATGTGTGTGGAACGACGATCATCAACGCCTGCGGCTATACGCAGTTTGAGCTCGACCAGACGCACTACCCCATCCGCGGCTGGCAAGCAGCTTGGCTCAACTCACAAACCATGCGCCGCGAGCTCAAACGCCACGAAGCCATCGAGTCTTCAACAGCCAGAACACCCTGGTAACCACCATAAAGGGGACACTGTCCCCTTTATGGTGCTTTTGACGCGATAGCAAGAAACCCGGTCCTGCACAAGGCAGAACCGGGTTTCTTTAGCAATGCTTGCTGTACTCAGGCAGTAACTAGCAGTTACTCAGCCAGGAAGTCACGCTGGACAGCGGGATCGACCTTGACGCCAGGGCCCATGGTGGAAGACACGGAGATGGACTTGACGTACTTGCCCTTAGCAGAAGAGGGCTTGACGCGCAGAATCTCGGTGTACAGGGCAGCGTAGTTCTCGACGAGCTGCTGCTCAGAGAAGGACTTCTTGCCCAGGGGCACGTGGCAGATGCCGTAGCGGTCGGCGCGGTACTCAACGCGGCCAGCCTTGAGCTCGGAGACCATCTTGGCGACGTCCATGGTCACGGTGCCGAGCTTGGGGTTCGGCATGAGGCCACGGGGACCAAGGATCTTACCGATGCGGCCAACCTTGGCCATCATGTTCGGCGTAGCGATAGCGGCGTCGAAGTTGATCTCGCCCTTCTGAATCTGGGCGACGAGCTCGTCGGAACCGATGATGTCGGCGCCGGCAGCCTCGGCCTCACGGGCCTTCTCGCCCTCGGCGAAGACGGCAACACGAACGGTCTTGCCGGTGCCGTGGGGCAGGGAGATGGAACCACGGATGTTCTGGTCAGCCTTACGAGTATCGATGCCCAGACGGAAGTGAGCCTCGACGGTCTCGTCGAACTTGGCGGTGTCGAGCTCCTTGATGAGCTTGGCAGCCTGAAGGGGGGTGTAGAGCGTGGCGCGGTCGATCTTCTCGGCAGCGGCGTTATAGCTCTTACCATGCTTAGCCATGTGCATTACCTCCTGTGGTTAAACGGGCGTGAGCCCTCCCACATCGTATCGTGTGCCCTATTGCACACATTTAACGGGCGCCCCGCTCGGAGCACCCGTCGTTACCATAAGAAATCGCTACTCAGCGATGGTGACGCCCATGGAACGGGCGGTACCGGCGATGATCTTCTTGGCGGCGTCAATGTCGTTGGCATTGAGGTCCGGCATCTTGATCTCGGCGATCTTGGTGAGCTGCTCCTGGGAGAGCTGACCAACCTTGTCGGCCTGGGGCTTAGCGGAACCAGACTTGAGGTTCAGCTCCTTCTTGATGAGGTGAGCCGCCGGCGGGGTCTTGGTGATGAAGGAGAAGGACTTATCCTCGTAGACAGAGATCTCAACGGGGATGATGTCGCCCTTCTTGTCCTGCGTCTCGGCGTTAAAGGCCTGGCAGAACTGCATGATGTTCACGCCAGCAGCGCCCAGGGCGGGGCCGACGGGAGGAGCGGGGTTAGCTGCACCAGCAGGAATCTGGAGCTTAATGACGTTGGCAACCTTCTTCTCAGCCATGGTCATTCCTTTCGAATCACGAGTGTGAAGTACTTGCTATATCGTAAGCACGCACGTGTTAGAAGCACTCCTGAGATGAGCAGTCACAGAAGAAGCACGCTCGCGCGAACGGACGAAAACTTAAGCGATGACAGCGACCTGGTTAAAGTCGAGCTCGACCGGCGTCTCGCGGCCAAAGATCATCAGCGTGACCTTGAGCTTGCCAGCCTCGGTGTTAACCTCGGAGACCTTGCCATCAAAGTCGGTAAGCGGGCCATCGGTGACGCGGACGGACGTGCCGACCTCAATATCAACCGAAGTGCGCTTGGGCGAATCGCCCTTACCGGGACGACGAGTCATCTTGTTGTACTCGTCGCGGGAAAGCGGAGCGGGCTTGCCGTTGCCGCCCAGGAAACCGGTGACGCCAGGCGTGTTACGAACGCACGTCCAAGCATCATCATCCATCTCCATGCGGACAAGGACATAACCCGGGAAAATCTTGGAATCCTTGGTCTCACGCTTGCCACCCTCTTTAATCTCGGTGACACGCTCCATAGGAATCTCGATATCAAAGATACGGTCCTGCATGCCCATAGTCTCGATTCGATGCTCGAGATCGGACTTAACACGGTTCTCGTATCCAGAGTAAGTGTGAACGACGTACCAACGCTTAGACATGGTTTAGCCCCTCAATCCAGAGAACAGAGCAAGAGCCTCGCCAAAGCCAGCATCGAGCAGAGCGATGACGACGCCGACGACGATCAGAGAAGCGCAAACGACGACCGAGTAGTTCACGAGCTCCTTCTTATCGGGCCACGTGACACGCTTCATCTCGGACTTGACCGAAGCGAAATACTTCTTGGTGCGGGCGAAGAAACCAGGCTTCTCGTTCTTCTTGGACTTCGCAGCCTTCTCGTTCTTCTTGGCAACGGCCTTCTTGGCCTCAACCTTGGAGTTGGCGGCAGCGTTGTTGGCAGGCGCCTGCTGCTGAGCCTTCTTCTTGTTCTTCTTGTTGGCCATTTGGGTTACCTCCGCGCAATGCGCTTATACATGAGTAAACCGTAAGCCCCCAATTGGGAGCTTACGGAATAATGACTGGCACGCCAGGAAGGACTCGAACCCTCAACACTCGGTTTTGGAGACCGATGCTCTACCAATTGAACTACTGGCGTATGTGACTAGAGACTAGCGAGTCTCTTTGTGCAGCGTGTGGTGACGGCACCAGGGGCAATACTTCTTGATCTCCATACGATCAGGCATGGTCGACTTGTTCTTGGTGGTCGTATAGTTGCGGCGCTTGCACTCAGTGCACGCAAGAGTAACTAGAGTACGCATGTATCCTGAACCTTTCATTTCCGCCCCGTACGGGCACGAGTTGTTACTTTATCAGCTCCACGTAAGTGCTGTCAATGAAAACCTCGAGTCAATTGGTTCTCGGTGGATCCATTCATATTTGGAACACATCAATGAAGCCATCGAGATCTAATCGACGGTGCATCCAGGACCATTGTCGATCCTCTCGACACCAGCAACGGCTCAATATCCATTGCAGAAAAGAACCCGGCACCCATATAAGTGCCGGGTTCTCTAAGTCAGCTATATCAAAGAGCTAATTTACTCAATGATCGTGGAGACGATGCCCGAACCGACGGTGTGGCCACCCTCGCGGATAGCGAAGCGCAGGCCCTCCTCCATGGCGATCGGGTGGATGAGGTCGCCCTCGATGGTGATGTGGTCACCAGGCATAGCCATCTCGGTGCCCTCGGGGAGCTTGACCGTACCGGTAACGTCGGTGGTACGGAAGTAGAACTGAGGACGATAACCATCGAAGAACGGGGTGTGACGGCCGCCCTCCTCCTTGGTCAGAACGTAGATCTCACCGGTGAACTTGGTGTGCGGGGTAACCGAACCGGGCTTGCAGAGAACCTGGCCGCGCTCGATGTCCTCGCGCTTGATGCCGCGGAGCAGCAGACCGACGTTGTCGCCAGCCTCGCAGAAGTCCATGGACTTACGGAACATCTCGATACCGGTAACGACGGTGTTCTGGGTATCCTTGATGCCGACGATCTCGACGGGCTCGTTGAGCTTGAGCTCACCGCGCTCGACACGGCCGGTAGCAACGGTACCACGGCCGGAGATGGTCATAACGTCCTCAACGGCCATCAGGAAGGGGAGGTCGTTGTTACGAGCAGGCGTCGGGATGTACTCGTCGACGGCCTTCATGAGCTCGCGGATAGCGTCCATCCACTTGGCGTCGCCCTCGAGAGCGCCCAGAGCGGAACCACGGATGACGGGAATGTCGTCGCCGGGGAAATCGTACTCGGAGAGGAGCTCACGGGTCTCCATCTCGACGAGGTCGATGAGCTCGTCATCGTCGACCATGTCGCACTTGTTCAGGAAGACGACGATGTAGGGAACGCCGACCTGACGGGCGAGCAGGATGTGCTCGCGGGTCTGAGCCATGGGGCCGTCGGTAGCGGCGATGACCAGGATAGCGCCGTCCATCTGAGCAGCACCGGAGATCATGTTCTTGACGTAGTCAGCGTGGCCCGGGCAGTCAACGTGAGCGTAGTGACGGGCAGCAGTCTCGTACTCGACGTGGGAGACGGAGATCGTAATGCCGCGCTCGCGCTCCTCGGGAGCCTTGTCGATGTTCTCGAACGCAGTGAAGTCAGCCTTGCAGCCCTCGGTCTCGGAGAGAACCTTGGTGATGGCAGCGGTCAGCGTGGTCTTGCCGTGGTCGACGTGACCAATGGTGCCGATGTTAACATGCGGCTTAGTGCGCTCAAACTTCTCTTTGGCCATAAAGCCCTCCTCTAAACAGGTCGTCCCCGGACGGGACTTTGCCTTTATACCATAGTGGCCTCTCAACATACTATTGAGAAGCCACCGTGTTACCTATGGTAGCGGTGACTGGATTCGAACCAGTGACGCCACGGGTATGAACCGTGTGCTCTAACCAACTGAGCTACACCGCCGGATGGAGCCTGCAACCAGACTTGAACTGGTGACCTCTTCGTTACCAACGAAGTGCTCTACCGACTGAGCTATACAGGCACTTGACGGGTGGGAGCTATAGGATTCGAACCTATGTAGGCAGAGCCAACGGGTTTACAGCCCGTCCCCATTAACCACTCGGGCAAACTCCCAATCGTTCAAGTATCCGCAGGTCCTTTGGTCTTTTGGACCGCCGCCCCCGCGAACGAAAAAGATAATACGATGCAACCTTGGGGGCTGTCAACGAAAACCTCCAGATACACGGTGCCGGGCGTATCTATATAGCTGTGAGCGTCGGTTTTGTTGAGTTTGGATATGAAGGACGGTGGATTTGGCTACGCTTGTGACATTTCACGAGGGAACACTTTGTCACGGTGGAGTACATCTGCAGCATCGACCTTCGATACCGACCCTCTTGCACTATTACATAGGTCACGATCGTGCTTCCACGGCACGTTCAAGCGTGGATAATCTCCCGCTTTTAGCGCGGCTCTAAGCCCAAAGCGGAGATTATCCACGCTCATTCTCCAGACGGGAGAACTATAGAGCCGCTACTGCTCGGGCCAGACCAAAGTAGACCCATAGAGCGGCTCCCCCTTGGTGCAGGGGTAGCGACTCAAGTAACACGACGATAGCAAGTCGAAGAAATAGGTCATGGCGTATTTCGAATAAACGCCGAGTCGGTCAATTCCGTTTCCCGCATTACCAAGACGACATACACGGTCAAAAGACCTCGATTTGTCATCGTTGCTAAACGCAGTAATTAGAATCTTCCTGCCCGAACGGCAATCAAGATACTCACGCGCCTGGGACGCAAATAGCCCGGAGACCGATACGAGAATTATCAATGACTGCGAAGCGTCTCCCATGTTTTTCAATTCCGCGACGTTAGCCCCAGCAACTATGCGAACTATCTTGCCCGCATAAAACATTTCCTGCTGAAATCGTACGAGATTGGCGCTCACATTATTGGTGCACCAGATTTCAACGTTTTTATGGCCATCAATTTCGTCGGCAAGGTGCTTAATAGCGATATCGGACACGCCGCTTTCAACCTCAGCGAACATCTCGATCATGCGAACGTCGAGCTCTGCCCTGTACTCCTCGTAGCCAAATTCCTCCTCTCGATGGCTTAAGTCGCTTGGAAAGACTGATTGAGTAAATGATTCTTTCAAATCGCTAAGAGACTGGTAGCCCAATCGATTGCAGAAACGACGAACAGCGGAACGGGTCACGAATGCATCGCGGGTTATTGTGGCAACATTGATTTCGCTCGAACGCCTAATGTGAGCGATGAGATATCGAGCGATGGCAGCATCGTTTGACCCAAACTCGCTGTTGATGATGGAGCTAATGCGATTGAGCACATCGAAGTCATTGATATTCACGTGATCCCTCTTTCCGCTCTCCTCGAAATCATAGTTCATTTATTGAATCAAACAGCTTTGGTCGTTCTCCTATGATTCAAATCAGTTGACGTCATCTTAATCGTAATTCCGCCACACGTATCCACCGTGTTGAATGATGGAAAGGGGATTCATGGGCAACGTGAACAACATCCCGTTTCTCTGGGGTTCCGCCACGGCGTCTTATCAGTGCGAGGGTGCCTGGAACGAAGACGGCAAAGGCCTTGGCGAGTGGGATTTCTTTAACCACACAAGCAATAAGAACATCAACCATGTTGACGGTGATGTATCTTGCGACTTCTACCATCGCTATGAAGAAGATATCCGCATGATGAAAGAAGGCGGACAAAACACCTATCGCTTCTCTCTTTCATGGAGTCGAATCATCCCCACGGGTATCGGTGAAGTGAATGAAAAGGGTATCGATTTTTATAATCGGGTCATTGATTGCTGCCTCGAAAATGGCATAGAGCCCAACGTTACGCTGTTCCATTACGATCTGCCATTCACGCTTGCTTGCAAAGGCGGATGGCTGAACAACGATATGGCAGAGTGGTTCTGCAAATACGCCAAGATTTGCTTTGAGCGCTTTGGAGACCGCGTCAAAATCTGGGCTACCGTTAACGAGCCGCATTTCTACAGCTACTGCGTAAACATGTTGGGCAACTATCCCCCCAATCGATCGCTCGACGTTCAGTCGTACATGCAGTTTCAGTACAACCTGATGCGCGCAAGCGCACTCGCAGTCCGAGCATATCGTCAAATGGGCTACGACGGCATCATCGGCGCCGTCCACGATGGCGGCGTTGTCGAACTCGACCCGGCAACCGAGCACCCCGATGACGTATTTCGATACGCAGACTTTTTCGCCAATCGCATGATTCTGGCACCAGCACTTCAGGGTCAACTGCCGCCAGAAATGGACGAAATCCTTGAAAAACTTGGCGTCTCGCTCTATCGATCCCCAAATGACGTAGAAGAATTCAGAGACGGTAAAGTCGATTTTATTGGACTCAACGTGTATTGCCGAGAGTATGTAACCGACTGGCACGGTGGAGAGCTTGCCGTTTCGGCGAACAATAAGGGCGGTTCGAGCAAAAAGGTCGAAGGAAAATGCATTGCGCCCTTGTTTGAAAGCGCCCGCGACAGCAATGTTCCCCGCAATAAATGGGGCCGCGAAATACTCCCAAGTTGCATGTATTCAACCATCATGGATGTCCACGAGCGCTATGACGCGCCCCGCATCTTTATTACGGAAAACGGACATGGCGCCTATGAGCAACCAGACGCAGACGGAATAATCCACGATGATGACCGCATCGAGCTTCTGGGCCAGTTCATCGAGCACATGATGAGGGCTAAGCGCGACGGCGCGCGCGTTGAGGGCTACTACCTCTGGTCGACGATGGATCTGTATAGCTGGATCAACGGCTACGAAAAACGATACGGACTTGTCCATATCGACTTCGAGAACAATCTGGAGCGCACCCCCAAAAAGAGCTGGTATTGGTACCGAGACCTTATCTCGAAGTATCAGGAGCAGGAAGGTTAGGAGAAAGAGATGAAATATCAGGCAATGTCCGAAACAGTCCTAAAGGCTGTTGGCGGCAAAGAGAACATTACATCGGTAACTCATTGTGCGACGCGCCTTCGCATCGACGCACGAGACACCTCGATCATCGATCTCCAGCTCGCCAAATCGGCTGACCAGGCGCTCGGGGCAGTAGTCAGCGGTGGCCAGCTTCAGGTAATCATCGGCCCCAACGTCACCGAGGCCTACAACGACTTCCTCGACTTCGCGGGAATCGAAGTCGGCGGTGGCACGGTTGCCGACGATGCCCAAACCGCCAAAGACCTTGCAGAAGGCATTAAAAGCGGTAACACCGCCATGGGCTTGATTGAGAAATTCGGGAACGTCTCTGCACAGGTATTCATGCCCATCGTCCCGGCGCTCATCGTTGGCGGACTCATTCTTTCGATCAAGAATCTCCTGGTCAATTATTGTGGATTGAGCACCGATAGCGGAACCGCCCAGGTTCTGCTGGCGATCTTCAGCGCCTCATTTAGCTTCCTGCCCGTTTACCTCGGCTATCAGCTCGCCGCCGTCATGAAGATGCAGCCTATCATGGGCGCACTGCTGGGCGCAATCATGATTAGCTCGTCTATTAGCGGTGCTGAGGGTCTCGACTTTCTTGGCATCCCCATCCCGACGAATGACTACTCGAGCACGGTGGTGCCAATCGTACTGGGCGTTGTGTTCATGTACTTTGTTGATCGCGGTCTTCAGAAAATCATCCCCGACATTACCAAACTGTTCTTGAAGCCGCTGCTCACCATGTTCATCGTCGTGCCTGTTGAGCTGATTATCCTCGGCCCCGCCGGCAGCATGATGGGCTACGCGCTGAGTGATGCCGCCACGTGGCTCATGGATAACGTGGCATTTATCGCTACTCCAATCCTTGCAGCCCTTAACCCCTATTTTGTCATGCTCGGTCTTGATAAGGCCTACATCGCGATCGAAGTTACGAGCTTGGCGCAGCTCGGCTGGGCGCCCATCATCTTTGGCTTCATCTCAAACCTCTGCATTGGCGGCACGAGTCTCGCCTTGGCAACTGCAATGAAAGGCAACAAGGAGAAGAGAGGTATGGTCACCACGGTTGCCGTCACCGCACTCTGTGGCGTAACTGAGCCCGCATTTTACGGCTGCCTCATCGAGCGTCCCCGCCTGCTTGTCGGCACAGCAATCGGCGCCCTCTGCGCGGGACTCCCTGCAGGCATCTTCGTCCTGAAGGAGTATGTTGCGGGAGCATGCCCCGGTCTTCTTTCTGCGCTGATCTTTATCGCTCCCGATGGATCCATGGGCAACTTCGTACTGGCGTGCGTTGTCGCCGTCATCGCCATCGTTGTCTCGTTCATCGCTGCACGCGTGATCATCAAGAAGAATCCCAACTATATTGAGTAGATGCCCGCTGCTTGCATTGGGGACATCCTCGGCAGACCATTAGCAAGAACCCAAGAAGTCCCTTAGGAGCTCGATTAATCCATTCGGATTCCTCAGGCACAAACGACCCCGATTCCACAATGAAATCGGGGTCGTTGTTTCTAAAGCCTTCGATAGACAATCGGTGTTTACCTTAGCTCCCTATCCAAGTTAATTATCCACGCTCGTTCTCCGGTCGGAAGATTTTCTTCTCTCGCGTGTCCAGAAATCCACGCTCGAGCAGAACATCCAGGTCCGCACCCGCCCTTGTCTCGATCTGTAACAGCAAGAGGCCTATTCCGCTTCTACATGTTACAGATCAAGATATTCCTAAAACACCCTAAGTTTCATCTCAATCTGTAACAGTTAGATGCCAAATATCGGTCTTGGTGTTACAGATTTAGACAAACTGGAGGACGAGACAAACCAAAAACGGGATGGGCGCTAACCCGATGGCGCACCACCTAAATAGAAACGGGCTCTGTCCCATATAGAGACAGAGCCCGAAACTCTCATGGAGCCAGTGACAGGAATCGAACCTGCAACCCACTGATTACAAATCAGTTGCGCTACCGTTGCGCCACACTGGCACACTTGGCGCTTTCGCGCGAAGCCTGTTAAGAATAAAGGAATTACGGACGGGGCGCAACAGGCCACACGGCGTTATACAAATATGCAAAATCCAGCAACAACGCGTACCAGGCCCGTTCATTTCTGTCGGTTCGCCCTCAATCTCAAAACCATTCGTCAGAACGAATAGTTTTAATTACAATTGCTATATATAAAACTATTCGTTTTGACGAAGGGTTTCGTGATGCTTACTACCAAGGAAGCCGCCGAGCTGCTCGGCATCACTCCGCGCAGGGTGCAGGAGCTCATAAAAAACGGAGCACTTGATGCCCGCAAGGCTTCTGGTGTATGGCTCATCGACAAAGACAGCGTCGACACGCGACTCCGTTCCGTGACCAAAACGGGGGGACGTCCCCGCCGCGGCCACGGTAAGAGCGAGATCGCGTTCACCCTCATGAATCGCACGCACGAAGTCGCTCAGCTGGTCTACAGCACATCGCGAAAAGACTTTACCCATATCGGCGCCGACATCGATTACGCCCACGCCCCTATTGGAGTATTTGGCCCTAATAGCCCCATATCGCTCGACTCTTTCCGCACTTGGTGGCGTGGCCGCGGTATCCCGCTCGCACGCATTGGGCTAGCCTCCCTGCTTGCAGAAGCCGCAGTTGATGTTCCCGATGAACTCGTACAGCGAAATCTTGGCCTCTCCTTATCCGACCAGTATTGGATTAGGCCCCAAGACTCCGGTCTCGCGTGGAAAGATATCAATTTCTTCAATAATGCTTTTGATGACGTCTCGCTAACCATTGCACCCTTCGCCCCAGAGGGCAAGGCAGCTGCTGCCAAGCCCGACAACACCTCGGACGGCAATCTTCAAAAGTACTGGACATGCGAGGGTGACCGTCGAATCCTCCACAAGGCAGGTGCGCATCTAAACCAGGAACCCTATAACGAGATGGTGGCGACCGCACTCCACCGTCGCATCCTAAACGCCTGCGATTATGTGCCTTACTCGCTCGAAGGCGCGGGTACTTCCGCCTTGAGCACATGCAATGTCTTCTTAACTGACGAAGAAGAATATGTCCCTGCGTTCTATGTAAACCAGCATGCAAATGCAGACGAGCGACTAACCGATTACGAACGGTATGTAGCAAACTGCGAAGAGCTTGGAGCGACAGATATAAAAGACGCCCTTGACCGCATGATCGTGTGCGACGACATCATCGCCAACTATGACCGCCATTGGCGTAACTTTGGCCTTGTGCGAAACGTAAACACGCTAGCCTGCAGACCAGCCCCCATCTTCGATTCGGGCTCATCACTCTGGTGCAACATATCACTAGAAGAGCTTAGGGCGGGAGAGCACAGTTTTACCAGCGCACAATTTCATTCAAGCCCCGCCAAACAAATGTTGCTCGTCGAGGACATGGGCTGGTTTGACGGCGACAAACTCGAAGGCTTCGTTGACGAGGCAATCGAGATTCTGTCCAGAAACGACGCGCTCACGGCAAGGCTGCCATATCTAAAAGAGGCGCTAACGTGGCGCCTCGAAAGAATGATCGACATCGCTGAATGGAGTTAGCAAGACAGCATTGCCCCGCCAACTCCCCTACCTCCCGCGCAGGGCCTTGAGCTTGGCCAGGGCATCGGGGCTCAGGCGGCTACCCAGAGTCATCTTGATCTGCGGAGCTTCCTCTGCCTCGTGCACGTCGTTGTCGATCTGTTTGATCTCGTCCACCAGCATGCGGCTCGAGATACGCGTGACACCCTTGCCCATGACGACGGCCTGAATCGTTCCGTCGCTCGACACCACGGAGCACGCGCGGCCCTCCTCACGCGCCTCGATGCAGAGCTTCTGCACCACGGTATCGGCAGAGACGCCCGTCGGCGAAAACTCGATGCGCACGCCGCGGGCCGGCAAGTTGGGGCGCTCGCTGGAGATATTGCCCGCGCCGTCGAACACGATCACGGCCTCGTAGCGGCCCTGGGCAAAGGCGGCGACGTCGTTGATGAGGGCGGTGCGCGCCATATCGTGAACGTCGCTGGAATACGGATCGTCGGAATGGTCGTATACGAGCTTTTCGTAGCGCGGCGTGCAGTGGATCACGTTGTAACCGTCGACCACCAGCAGCTCGGGCTTATTGGAATGCACCGTCGAAACCGGATCGGCGATGGCCTGCGCAAACGCATTGCCGCCCACGCCATAGGTCGCGGCCGAAACAATCGGCTTGGCCGAGCCTTCGCCAAAGCGCTTGGCCTTGGACTTGGCGCGGTTCTTCTTGGACATGCGCTACTCCTCCCCCATGAGCTCGCCGGCGTTGCGACGTAACCACTCAAAGCATAGCGCCGTGGTCGCCTGGGCAACGTTGAGGCTCTCGGTCATACCGCGCTGGGGAAGCTTGGTCAAGAAGTCGCATTTCTCGAGCACCAGGCGCGAGATGCCGTCGCCCTCGGAGCCCATGACGAGCGCCACGCGACCCTCGAAGGGAGCATCCCAGCAACTGCCTTCGGCGTGCTCGGAGGCACCGCCCACCCAAAAGCCAGCGGCCTTGAGGTCGTCGAGTGCACGGGCGATATTTGGAACCTGCGCGATAGGCAGATGCATGACGGCGCCGGCTGAGGTCTTGTAGCTGCCCACGGTCACGCCGGCGGCACGCTTATTGGCGATGACGACGCCGGCCGCGCCCACGACCTCGGCGGAGCGCACGATGGCGCCAAAGTTACCGTCGTCAGTCACATGGTCGAGTACGATGACAAGCGCCGGACCGTCGCCCGCGCGGTCGAGGATATCGGCGACATCGGCATAGGGGAAGTTGCCAACCTCGAGCGCAATGCCCTGGTGAGCGCCATGGCTCGACAGTGCGTCGAGCTGCGCGCGCGGCACATACTTAATGCGGACACCCGCGGCGTTGAGGTCGTCGACCAGGCGCGACAGGGCGGCATCGCGCTCCCCGCCCTCGGCGATGAGCGCGCACTTGACGGGAAAACCAGTGCGCAGCGCCTCGGCGGCAGCACGTCGTCCCTCGATAAACTCACCCTTGGGAGCCTGGACAGCGTCGCGGTTGCGATCGCGCTGCGGACGTGCGACCTGGTTGCGATCGCGCTGGCCCTTGGGAGCGGCAGCGCGATCGTTACGGCGAATCGGACGCGAGCCAGAAGCGGCCTGCTTGCCGCCACGAGGCGCACGCTTGCGATTGTCGGCCATAAAGCGACCTCCTTAAATAGATAACGAACAAGAATCGACCGTCCGAGCCACGGCACCTTGCCTTTCAATCGTCGGGCATGACCACCAGGTCTATGCCCTCCTCTTTCAAGGCAATCTGCCGCACCTCGAACGGTCGACAAATACTAGAGACTCTTAATACGAGTGCCCGCAGCAGTATCCTCGATCGTCAGCCCGAGGTCCTTGAGCTGATCGCGGATGGCGTCTGCCAGATCCCAGTTCTTGGCGGCGCGGGCCTCGGCGCGGGCCTCGAGAATCTTAGCAGCGGCCTCGTCCACGTCGTCGCCCGTGTAGGCGACCAGGCC
The DNA here is from genome assembly GCA_902470805.1 of uncultured Collinsella sp. Lineage (GTDB taxonomy): Bacteria > Actinomycetota > Coriobacteriia > Coriobacteriales > Coriobacteriaceae > Collinsella. The sequence continues at coordinate 104,375 of CABRHX010000001.1, forward strand.
AGCGGCAACGCCCAGCAGGCCCAGCGGCAACTCGACCTTGGGCTCGGGAAGCTCAACGCCAAACGTGTCGAGCAGCTCGACCAGCGTATCAGCGGCAGCAAGCGCGGCGGCCTTGTCGGCAGCATCGCCCGCCTGCTCCAGATACTGGTTGCATTCGGTGACAAAGCCAAAGACGGCACCCATGGCACCGGCGGTGTTAAAGTCGTCGTCCATGCACTCCTTAAAGGCGGCACGGGTCTCGGCGGCCTTGGCGGCAAACGCCTTGGATGCCGCCTCATCGGCATCGGCCGTCGCATGGTTCGCGGCCCAGCGCAGGTTCTCGACCGTGCCGGCGATACGCGTGAGCGAGTTCTCGGCACCCTCCAGGCGCTCCCAAGAGAAGTCGAGCGGCGAGCGATAGCTCGTCTGTAGCATCAGCAAGCGCAGAGCCGCGGCAGAGTGCTGCTCGAGCACCTCGGCCAGCGTAAAGAAGTTACCGAGCGACTTGGACATCTTCTCGCCGTCGACCAGCAGCATGCCCGTGTGCATCCAGGTGTTGGAGAAGCCCTGGTGCCAGGCGCAGGTGGCCTGGGCGCACTCGTTCTCGTGATGCGGGAAGGCAAGGTCGGAGCCACCGCCGTGAATGTCGATCGGGGTGCCCAGATAGCGGTGCACCATGGCGGCGCACTCGGTGTGCCAACCGGGACGGCCCTCGCCCCAGGGGCTCGGCCAGCTGGGCTCGCCGGGCTTGGCGGCCTTCCATAGGGCAAAGTCGAGCGGGTCGTTCTTGTCCTCGTTCTCCTCGATGCGCGCGCCCACCATAAGGTCGTCGATGTTGCGGCCCGAGACCTGACCATAGTTGGGGTCGCTGCGCACGGCAAAGTACACGTCGCCGTTATCGGCGGCGTAAGCGTGGCCCTGCTCGATGAGCGTCTTGATCATGGCGATCATGGGGCCGATCTCCTTGGTGGCGCGGGGGCGCACGTCGGGATCGAGCACGTTGGCGGCGCGCATGACGCCGATGAACTTGTCGGAGAACTCCGTCGCGACCTCGGCAGCCGTACGGCCCTGCTCGTTGGCGCGCTTGATGATCTTGTCATCGACATCGGTGAGGTTCTGTGCGAACGTGACCTCGTAGCCGCTCGCGATGAGCCAGCGACGAATCACGTCAAAGCTGATGAACGTGCGGGCATTGCCGATGTGGATGTTGTCGTAGACCGTGGGGCCGCACACGTACATGCGGACCTTGCCGGACTCGATGGGCTGGAACTCTTCCTTTTTATGGGTAGCGCTGTTGTAGATACGCATTCGTTACTCCTTAGCGGTTTTCTGTAGCAGGCAGACGGCCCAGGCGCCAATTCCCTCGCCTTGGCCTTCCCAACCGAGCTTTTCGGTCGTAGTGGCGGCAACACCCACGTTTTCGACGTCAACGCCCAGAGCATGGGCAAGGTTGGCGCGCATGGCATCGCGGTGCGGGGTGATCTTGGGTTGCTGACAGGCAATGGTGCAATCGGCATCGACAAACTCAAAGCCCAGCTCGCGCGCATAGTCCATCACGCGAGCAAGCAGCACCATCGAGTCGGCACCCTCGTAGGCAGGATCGGTGTCGGGGAACAGTTTGCCGATGTCTCCCCCGCGGCAGGCGCCCAGAATGGCGTCGGCCAGCGCGTGCGCGAGCACATCGGCATCCGAGTGGCCCAGCAGACCGCGCTCGTAGGGAATGTCGACCCCGCCGATAATACATCGACGCCCCTCCACCAGACGGTGAACGTCGTAGCCGTGTCCAATGCGCAGGTTACTGAACATGGGGAAGGTCCTCTCCCTCGGCCATGCGGCCGAGCAGAATCGCGGTTACGGGACGCAGGTCCTCGGGCACCGTCACCTTAAGGTTATCGCGCGGGCTCTGGACGCAGCGGACGCGCCCACCCATGCGCTCGACCAGCGAAGAATCGTCGGTGCCGATAAAGCCCTCGGCGATGGCTGCGGTGTGGGCGCGCTTCATGGCGTCGACGCTAAAGATCTGCGGCGTCTGTGCGGCCCAATAAAGTTCGCGCGGCGGCGTCTCGACGATATTATCGCCGTCGACGATCTTGAGCGTGTCGATCGCGGGCTGGCCGCACACGACACCGTCGAGGGTACGGTCGCTCACGAGCACGTCGATAGCGTGATCGATGGCCTCGGTCGTAATGAGCGGACGAGCGCCGTCGTGAATGGCGACGTATTCAAAGCCCGCCGGAACCGCATGCACGCCGGCACGGGTGGAATCCTGGCGGGTCTCGCCGGCATCGGCAAAGCTGATAGGCGTGTCATAGCCAAACGGGTCGATGGCCAGGCGGCGCATCTCGGCACGACGCTCGGCAGGGCAAACCACGACGATGTGGCCGACCCTTTCGACCCGATCAAATGCGCGGATGGACCAGCTCATAAGCGGACGACCCGCTACATTGACGAGTTGCTTGCCACCGGGGTTACCAAAGCGCTGGCCGCTGCCACCGGCAACGACCACGGCGCATACGGGCGCCATTATGCGTTCCCCTGTTTGGTGCCCTTCATGCGGTACAGGGAGTCCGCAAGAATGGCAGGGTTGTTAACGCCAAAGTCGCCCAAGCGCTCCGGATCCTCGCTGATGTCGTCCATGAGTTCCTGCAGCGAGCCGTACTCGTCGACAATCTTCTCGGCCACGCCGTCGCGCACGACGGACACGCGCGAAAGCGTGCGCAGGCCCAGCGGCGTCATGACAGAGTCCTCATCCAGGTCGTCATAACCCAGAACCGCCGCCACATGCTGTGGGTCGGACAGGTCCTTAGGCGTCATGCGAGCGAGCTCGGCGCGAATCTTCTCGGCATTGGCCTCGGAGGAGTCACTCGCGTAGTCGCGGATCATCAGGTCGTATTCGGTATCCATACTGGAGCCCGCGAGCTGCTCGAGCTGCATCTGCACGAGCTTGCCCTGGTTACCCAGCTTGACAATGCAATCCTTAAGCTCGGTCTTTGCCTGCTGCATAATCTCGAAGCTCGAGAAAATACCGGTAATGTCGGCGAGCGTAACGTAGTCGTCGAGCTCAAGGGCTGTCAGGCGCAGCAAGGAGCGATCGAGCGACTGACGAGTGGTCTGAAGCGTGGCGACGAGCTGGTTGACCGAGCTCATGATGGTGGTGACAGGCTGGATCTCGTAGCTCTTGCCGTGAACGTACACGTTAACGACGGCACGACGGGCCGAGACCGAGATCACGATGGCGTCGGTGAGCACCGACATGCGAGCGGCAGTACGGTGACGCATGCCCGTCTCGCTCGTGGCAAGCGAGGGATCGGGATTGAGGTGGAAGTTGGCGCGCAGGATCTGGGTGAGGTCACCGTCGATGACGATGGCACCGTCCATCTTGGAGAGCTCGAACAGACGGTTCGAGGTGAACGAAATGTTGAGCGGGAAGCCGTCGTTACCGGCAGCGAGCACGTTTTCGGTGTCGCCGACGCAGATAAGGGCGCCCAGGTGACCGGCGATGATCATGTCGAGGGCGGTGCGGATCGGCTGACCAGGTGCCGTCAGGCGGATGGCCTGTTCCATACGCTTTTGCAGCTCGTTCTTATCCAAGGCATCGCTCCCATCGTATACGCTCCATAAACGCTAAATAGTTTCTCACGGTTTGTCCCCGCGGCGCTCGCGAAATCCGATGCTTACAGAATGAGCGAACACAGCTGAGAGCCCCAACCCAAAATGAGCTGTCATGTGGTAGCATCGGGATTCGCATATATGAGGGAGTAGTCGCGTAGCCGGGTTCGCCTCCGGTGGCGCGGTAAGTCAACACACTGGCCGATGCGGCCTGGCTTGCCTTAATGAACGAGACTCGTGGCTGTGCGCGCAACGCGTACGCCACGGGTCTTTTTTTGTTACTCCCCCAAGAGGTACACGCGGGCCTGCCCGCAGAGAGGGAGCCAGACTATGGGACTCGCAGAGCTCGTGTTGCTCGCCGTTGGCCTTTCGATGGACGCCTTTGCCGTTTCCATCTGCAAGGGTCTCGGCATGAAAAAGATCAACCTTAAAGTCGCCGTGGTGCTCGGCCTGTTCTTTGGCGGCTTCCAGGCCGGCATGCCCGTGATCGGATGGGCGCTTGGCAGCCAATTCATGGGCATCATCGGCCCTATCGACCACTGGATCGCCTTTATCCTTTTGGCCTTTATCGGCGGCAAAATGCTGTGGGAAGCCTTTACCGAGGACGAGGATGAGGACGAAGGCGACGGCAAGGATGCCGAAAAGATCGACCTGGGCGAGTACCTGATCCTCGCCATCGCCACCTCAATCGACGCGCTCGCCGTGGGTATCTCGTTTGCCGCGCTCTCGGTCGACATCGTGCCCGCCGTGTCGCTTATCGGCATCACGACGTTTATCTTCTCCGTTGCCGGCGTGGCGATTGGCCACACCTTTGGTGCACGCTACGAAAAACCCGCCACCATCGTCGGCGGCGTCGTGCTCATCCTCATCGGGCTCAAGATCTTACTTGAGCATCTGGGGATTCTCGCGATATAAAAAGTGCCTCTCATAAGCTCAACGTCAATGTAGAAGTCTCATGCAGAGTTTTGCATAATGCCTATTCGTGCAGACTTTTGCATGTCATACTGATATGCAAAAGTCTGCACGTTAGGAGATTGCCGTGGATACCCTTCCCATCACCACGCCGCGCCAAGCTGGCATCTACGTGCGCCAGGCACGCGACTCACAGGGAATCACCCGTGCGGCCCTCGCTAAAAAAGCCGGCGTTTCGGAGCGTCTGCTCGCATCGCTCGAGCTAGGAGATGCCACCGGCATTCGACTCGACAAGTTGCTGACCGTCTTTAACGCACTCGGCATTGGTCTCTTCGCGCAAAGCGATAACGACTCCATCGCATCGCCCTCCGAACATCCGACGACGATAGTGAACCTCCCTATCGCGAACTCGAATACCCTGCCAAAGCCAAGCGCAGGCAGACGACCCACTCGACAAGGAACGCCATCTTCCTATGGTGCCTTGCTGGCCCAAATCGCAGCCGAGCAAGGCCTTTCCGGCACTTCAAACCTCTCCTTTGGCTGCAAGGTTGTGAAATAAATGGCAGAGATGGAGCTCGCGACCCTCATTTGTGGCGAAATCGCCGGCACTCTCCGCCAAGACGAGCATGGACTCTGCAGCTTTGCATACGCCCCAACCTATCGCGGAGCACCGTTATCGCTAACAATGCCGCTTTCCAATCGCACGTATGGCCATAGCATCGTCCGCCCGTTCCTATTTGGCCTTTTGCCCGACAGTCAAGAGCAGCGTCGCGCTATTGCCACCGAGCATGATGTTGCATCCAACAACCCCGTCACCCTCTTGTGCCATATCGGTCTAGACTGCGCGGGGGCCGTTCAGTTTTGTCGAGCCGATCAATTAGACGCCGCCCGCGGCAGGGTCTCGGCATACCGCCCGCTTACCAATTCTCAAATCGCTCACAAGCTCAAAGCAATTCGCGATGACGAAAGAGAGGCATGGATGGGCTCCAACGAAAGCTGGTCCCTGGGCGGCAATCAAGGCAAATTTGCACTAGCTTGGCATGATGGCCAATGGTGCGAATGTCTAGGGTCATCCCCCACTACCCATATCTTCAAAAATGGTGTCGTTGGGTTCAAACATCAGGCCTTAAACGAATTCGTCTGCATGAAAACGGCTCGGCGTGTTGGCATTCCAACTGCCAACGTCTCCTATTACACATTTGAAGACGAAGCCGCGCTCGTCGTTGAACGGTACGACAGAATGGTCAATAGCAGCGGAAATATCGAAAGGCTGCATCAGGAGGACTTTTGCCAGGCGCTCGGTGTATTGCCAATCCAGAAATACACCGCCGACGGAGGACCAACTACACGAGACATCCAAGAACGACTGATTAACACAGTCCCCCACCACATGAATCTTGTGCTTTTTACCTATATGTTGTTCTATAACGCCATTATCGGAGCGCCTGACGCACACGCTAAAAACTACTCGCTCATCCTTGGCAAAGGCACAAACGCGGCGCTCGCACCCATGTACGATGTCGCATCGGGGCTGGCATACGAGCGCATGCGCCGCCGGGCGCGCCTTGCCATGAGCGTTGGCGGCGAAAATCGTGTGGGGCGCATCGGTCCAGGCGCTATCCGCCGATACCACGGTGTGGGCGACCCCGCGCTGGAGGCGGCACTCACCGATGCCGGGCTATCCGAGAAGTTTTGCTTTGCGACCATGATGGACCTCGCCTACGAGGTGCCCATTTGCATGGAAGAGGTCATGGACGAATACGCCGACCTGCCCGGCATGGCGGACCTGCGCGAGCATATGCTCGGCCCCGTCCGCGAAAACTGCCAGCGCACCCTCGACCTCATCAAGGCAGAAATGGACTAGGTGGCCTTAATTTCGCAATTATCAAACAAAAGAGAGGGGACACCCGTCGCAAAAGACCGGGTGCCCCCTCTCATAATGTCATTTGCAATCCGCTAGCACGTGGCTCGGACTGCTGCTAGCGCAACCTTTACGCAGCGAGGCGCTTGAGGACGTCGATGAGCAGCTCGTAGAAGCGCTCGGCAGAAGCGAGCTCCATGCTCTCGTCCGGGGTATGGACATCGGAGAGCGTCGGGCCCACGGCGATGGCGTCCAGGCCGTGCAGAGCCTCGGCAAACAGGCCGCACTCAAGGCCGGCGTGAATGGACTCGATGCGCAGCTCGGAGCCAAAGAGCTCTCGATAGCTCTCGACAAAGACTTCGCGGACCGGCGAATGCTCGGCATAGCTCCAGCCGGGATACTCGAACTCAAACTTGGCGTCGAAGCCCAGGACATCGGCAAGCGTCTGCAGGCGGTCCTTGAACTCGTTCTGCAGCGAGGTGATCGAGGAGCGCGGGGACAGCATAATCTTGACCTCGTCATCGGAGGTGGCGACCACGCCGATGTTGGAGGAAACCTCGACGGAGCCGTCGGTGGCGACGTTGCGGCGAATCACGCCGTTAGGGGCAAGACGCAGGGCGCGGATGAGGGCAAGCGCGGACTTCTCGTCCATGGCCTCGACCTCGGCGTCGTCGGCAATCTCGACGGTGCAGGTAAAGCCGGGGTCGAAGACCTCGAGCTCGGCAGTGACGTCGGCGATGATGCCCTTTGCGATCTGGGCCGCGGCCTCGGCGGCAGCGTGATCGGCATAGACCAGAACGGCCTTGCACTCACGGTTGATGGCGTTGTCCTTGGTGCCGCCGTTGAAGCTGACGATGGCGGGCTCGCCGGCGACCATCAGGCGGTCGATGATGCGGGCCATGATGAGGTTGCCGTTGCCGCGCTCCAGGTGGATATCGCTGCCGGAGTGACCACCCAGCAGGCCGGAGATGTCGAGCGTGAGGGTGCTACCGGTCTTATGCTCGCGCACGATCGGGCAGGTGTAGGTAACGACGACGCCGCCGGCGCAACTGACGGTGGCAACGCCCTCTTCCTCGGAGTCAAGGTTAATCATGGTGCGGGCGCTAATCTGGGACTTGTCGAGCGTCTCGGCGCCAACCAGGCCAGTCTCCTCGTCGGTGGTGAATACGCACTCGAGGGCGGGGTGAACGATCGAATCGTCATCGAGAACAGTGAGCATCAGAGCGACGGCAATACCGTTGTCGGCGCCCAGAGTGGTACCGTTAGCGGTGAGGACGCCGTCCTTGACGACCAGGTCGATACCATCAGTCGTAAAGTCGTGCTCAACGGAGCCCAGCTTGTCGCACACCATGTCGATGTGGCCCTGCAGCATCACGGTCGGGGCATTCTCGGCGCCGGCAGATGCGGGCTTGCGAATGATGACGTTGTAGACCTCGTCCTGATACACATCGAGACCGCGCTCCTTGGCAAACGCGACCAGGAAATCGCTGATGCCCTTCTCGTTGCCAGACCCACGGGGGATCGCGCTGACCTCCTCAAAGAAATGGAACAGCTGGGCGGGCTCGTAGCCGGTAATCTTGTAGTCCATGGTGCCTCCTTGGCGCAACTGGTTAGACAGTAAGACATGCGACTTGTATATTCCCAGACTTTGCGTGCATAAACCAGTCGAAAACGCCGAGCGCCCTCGCATCATCGGCTAACGGTGGACCGTATAGCGCAACGGTCACAACTTCCGCAGCTCTACAAATCGAGGCGCCCTTTCCGGAGCGCCTCGATTGCGCGTATCAAATTGTCGCCACGCCCTACAGCGCGCCGGAACCGGCTTGCATCATGCCGCCGGGGCCCGAGGTCACGCCGCCGCTCACGGGCGAGGCGTTGCCGGTGTGCGGTGCCGCCGGGACGGTATCGCCACCAAGCGTGCCCGCCGGACGCGGTGCCGGGATCTCGCCCGTGCCGCGGCTAAAGACAAACTTGCCATCGGCCACGTCGCACAGGACGGTATCGCCCTCGCCCCACTCGCCAGCCAGCAGTTCCTCGGACAGCGGATCCTCGATGAGCTTTTGGATGGCACGACGCAGCGGACGCGCGCCGTTGGTGAGGTCGGTACCCTCCGCCACAATCTTGTCGTAGGCCGCATCGGTAAGCTTGATGTTCATGCCGTTTGCGATCAGGCGCTGGCGCAGATCGTCCACCAGCAGGTGCGCAATCTTGGTCAGGTTCTCGCCCGAGAGCTTCTGGAACACCACGATGTCGTCGATACGGTTGAGCAGCTCGGGGCGGAACAGGCGCTTGAGCTCGCCCATCGCGCGGCCGCGGATCTCACTCGAGGTGAGGCCCTGCTCGCCGGTGGTGCCAAAGCCAACGCTCGCATCCTGCGCGATCTCGCGGGCGCCCACGTTGGACGTCATGATGATCACCGTATTGCGGAAGTCGACCGTCTTGCCCTGGCTATCGGTCAGACGGCCCTCCTCCAACACCTGCAGCAGGATATTGAAGATGTCGGGGTGCGCCTTCTCGATCTCGTCGAACAGCACGACCGAGTACGGGTGACGGCGAACAGCCTTGGTGAGCTGGCCGCCCTCGTCGTGGCCCACATAGCCCGGGGGGCTACCGATGAGCTTGGAGACCTCGAACTCACTGCCAAACTCCGACATATCGAAGCTGATGAGCGCGTCCTTGCTGCCAAAGAGATACTCGGCGAGCGTCTTGGCGAGCTCGGTTTTGCCCGTGCCGGTGGGGCCCAGGAAGATAAAGCTGCCGCCGGGGCGACGCGGGTCCTTGAGCGGCGAGCGGCTGCGGCGCACGGCCTTGGCAACGGCCTCGACGGCCTCGTCCTGACCGATGATGCGCGTCTTGAGCACGCTTTCGGCCTGCAGCAGGCGGCGGCTCTCGCTCTCGGTGAGCGAGGACACCGGCACGCCCGAGGTCACGGACACGATGTCGGCAATCTGGGAGACATCGATGGTGAGCGGGCTGGCGTCGAGCTCGGCCGTCCAGGCAGCCTTGGCCTCGGCGAGCTCAATCTCGGCAGCCTTTTGCTGCTCGGTGATCTCGGCGGCCTTGTTCATGTCGTCGCTCTCGGTGGCCTCCTGCGCGGCGGCCTTAAGCTCCTCCACGCGATGCTCGGCCTCGCGCACCGGCTCGGGCGCGCGGTTGGCGGCGATGCGGGCGCGGGCGCCGGCCTCGTCAATGAGGTCGATGGCCTTATCGGGCAGGAAGCGATCCTGGATGTAGCGGTCGGAGAGGTTCGCGGCGGCCTCGATAGCACCCTGCGTATAGCGCACATGGTGGTGCTCCTCGTAGCGCGGCTTGAGCGCGGTCAGGATCTTGACCGTGTCCTCGACGCTCGGCTCCTCGACATCGATGGTCTGGAAGCGACGCTCGAAGGCCGGGTCCTTGGTGAGGTACTTGCGGAATTCCTCGGCCGTGGTGGCGCCGATAATCTGGAAGGCACCGCGCGCGAGCACGGGCTTGAGCATGGAGCTCGCGTCGATGGAGCCCTCGGCAGAGCCGGCACCGATGATGGTGTGCATCTCGTCAATAAACAGGATGACGTCGTCAGCTTCGGTGGCCTCCTGGATCACGTTCTTGAGGCGCTCCTCAAACTCACCGCGATACTTGGCGCCCGCAACGAGGCCCGGCAGGTCGAGCGTCCAGATGTTCTGGTTCATGAGGTTCTCGGGCACGTTGCCAGCTGCAATCTGCTGAGCCAAGCCCTCGACGATGGCCGTCTTGCCCACGCCGGGGTCGCCCAGAATGAGCGGGTTGTTCTTGGTGCGGCGCGAAAGAATTTCCATCATACGCTGGACTTCCTTTTCGCGACCAATTACAGGGTCGAGCTCGCCATCGCGCGCCTTTTGCGTGAGGTTGGTGGCGAACTGCTTGAGCGTATCGGTGCCGCTCCCCTTTTGCTGCGACGCGTCCGAGCCGCTAAAGAACGGCAGGCCCGCACCGGGACGCCCGGCACCGGCGCCGGCGAGCGGACGCTTCTTGTCCTGGTCCTTGGCGGTAAGTTTCTCGATAGCCTTTTTGATGGAGGCGGACGACACACCCAGGCGCATGAGGATGTCCATGGCCATGCCGTTACCCTCTTCGACGATGCCAATCAGCAAGTGCTCGGTCGACACGTAGGTCTGGTTGTTCTCACGTGCCACGCGGAAGGAGCGCTCCATCACGCTGATGACGAGCGGCGTAAAGGCAAGCTTGGCAGCCTCGGTCTCCTCGCTGGGCTCGGGAACCGTGGTCTGGACCTCCTTGAGGGTGTCCATGATGTCGTCGTAGGAGATATCAAGCGAGCGCAGCGCCTCGGCAGCAATGCCCTCGTCCTCCTTGGCGAGTGCGAGCAGCAGGTGCTCGGTGCCCACCTTATTTGAGTGCAGATCGAGCGCCTCCTGTTTGGCCATCGACATGACCTTGCGCGCTCGATCGGTAAATCTATCTAACATGCTCGTTTCCTTACATGAGTTCATCGAAATCAAAACGCCCGCCCGTCGGCGGCGCTTTTGTCTCTTTACCCACAGGTTGTCTATGTTAACAGCTGGAGGAATATCTATAAACCCGGCTCACATGAATGCAGGTTATGACCGCATCGCGGGACTCACCGCGCGATGCGCGACAGGCGCCCCGCAAGAGAAACCCTAGGCGTCTTTCACCACGTCGGGACTCGTCGCACGCGATGCGCGATAGGCATCGGCCTCCTTGGAGACGCGTTCGAGCAGCTCGGATGTATCGACGCCCTCGACTTGCGCGACCGTTTCCACCGTCTGCATGGCGACCGCCCTCAGGTACGCGCACGCGCTGTCCCCCGGCTGCTCGAGGTCTATCTCCTCGCCGCCCTCCCGGGCAAAGCCGACCGCCATCACAAAGCCCATGATGCCCGAGACCAGAAAGCCCACCGCAAAGCTCGAATCTGCCTTGAGCTCTTCTCCGTCGGGGTGGACGATCTCTCTCACGCGGTCGATGATGATCGTATGGATGCCCTGCACGACCTGCTCGGCGGCACCCGCCCTCATGGTGATGACGATGCGCCGCAGCAGGCAGCGGACGTCGCGCCGGTCGAACGCCGAAAGGTCGCCCTCGCTCGAAAAATGCCAGAGGGCATCGGTGATGAGCTCGTTATCCTGCAGCAGCTGGGCTATGGCGATGGCGACGAGTTCATCGAAATCGTGAAAATAGTAGTAAAACGTTCCGCGATTGCACTGGGCGGCGCGGGTCACCTCGCCAACCGACAGCTCGAAGATGCTGTTGTTCTCGATGAGCTCCCAAAACGCCTCGATGATACGGGTGCGTGCATCGGGCGCATCGGCGTCCTTACGCGGTCTCGCCATGCGCCTCACCGCACCCCTGCGCCTTGGCGTTCATGATGAGCATCTGAAGACGGTTCTCCACGTTGGCGAAGCTCACGTCGGGATCGTAGTCGAGCGGCAGGAACTGCGCCGTGGGATACTGCTCCTTGAGCGCATGGATGAGCCCGCGCCCCACGACATGGTTGGGCAGACACCCGAACGGCTGCAGGATCACGAAGTTGCGGCAGCCGCGCTTGGCGTGCTCGAGGATCTCCGCCGGAATCAGCACGCCCTCGCCCGCATCGAACGTATGGTGCAGGATCTTATCGCTCGCGCGCACGAGCTCGGGCATGCGCGTCGGCGGCTCGTAGAGCGGGCTCGCCGCGCCCAGGCGGTCGCAACGGTCGTGCGCGAGCTCAAACAGGTTGTCCGCCGTGGCGTACCAGGCCTTTTCGGGCAGCGACAGGTCGACGTGGAACTCGCGCGACTGCGCATGCTTGTAGAAATAGGTCTTGCGGATCACGTCGGTCATGCGCGCCTCGATGACCTCGAGCCCGTTGTCCTCGAGGTAGCGCTCAATCTCGTGGTTGGCGCCGAGATGGAAATTGAGCAGGTACTCGCCCACGATGAGAACGGTCGGATGCGGGTTCGAGCGGTCGTACGGAACGGCGTCCATGATCGCAAGCGCGCGTTTGAAGCCCGTCGCCTGGCCTCTCAGCCCGGAGCGCTCCATGCCCTCGATAACCTCATCGAGCGCGCGGTCGAACGCAGCGTCCGCCGCGCCCTTCTCGAGCTCGTAGGGACGGATGCGCCTAAGCATGGCCTCGAGGGCATCGATCATGGGAAGACCGTAGGCGATCTGGATGCTCGGGCCAAGGCCGAGCTTGAAGCCCGGATGCGCATTGTGGGCATCGACGTCGTCGTTGGTGAGCACCGGGACATAGTCGTATCCCGCGTCGTCGAGCGCGCGGCGCAGCAGGGGCATGTAGTGCGTCAGGCGGCAGTCGCCGATATACTTGCCAGTCACCACGGCGACGTCGTGCGGGTCGTACTTACCGCTCTCGAGTGCCGCGAGCGCCTCGCCGATCACGATTTGCGCGGGGAAGCAGATGTCGTTGTGCACATAGCGTTTGCCCAGGCGGATGGCATCCTCGCGCCCGATATCAAGGGCCTCGGCGCGCACGCCCTGATTGCGCATCGCCGCGGTCATGAGCCTGCAGAACGCATGGGAGGTGTTGGGGACCAGCGCGATCTTGTCGTGCCGGTCGCGCTTGGTGTACTTGACCTTATACGGGTCGTCGAGCGGATGGACCGCGTGCACCCGGGCGCCCTCGGCACGCTCCTCCGCGCGACGACGGTTGACCGACTCGATAAACGAACGCACGCGAATGCCCATGGGACCGGCGACGTCGCTCTCATCGAGCTTGATCATCATCGGAACCTTGGAGCCCATCTCGCCCATCATGCGCGCGATCTCGTCGGTGAGATACGCATCGTGGCCGCAGCCGAAGCTGCCCATCTGCACGAGCTCGAGCTCGGGCGTCGATGCGACGATGACCGCGCACGACAGCATGCGCGCATGGTAGTTGTTCACGATGTCGATGCGGCTGTTGGAAAGATCGACGTTGCAGACCCCCGGCACCGCATCGGGCGTCAGCACGGGGATGCCGCGCTCAGAGAAGAGCTTGGGCAGCCCGTGGTTGACCAGCGGGTCGTTGTGGTACGGGCGCGAAGCGATCACCACCGCGTAGCCGCCGTCCTCGCGCACGTTCTCGAGCACCTGCCTGCCGCGCAGCTGCAGCTGGTTCTCAAACGTCTCCTGCGCGCGGTCCGCCTGCTCGGTCGCCTTGGCAACCAGGTCGGCATCGATATCGAAGGTCTCCTTGCACCACGCCTTGAGCTGGCGGTTTCGGTCGCCCTCGTCGTACCAGTGGAACAGCGGCGTATCGAACGGAACGCCGAAACGCTCCTCCGGGTTATCGGAATTGCGCATCACGTAGGGGTATCCCTTTACGACGGCGCACATCCACTCGCTGGTAGAGGCGGTGTTTTCGGTGGGCACCGTCGTGATGATGGGCATGAAGATGCGGTCGACGCCGGCGTCGACGAGATTGCGGATGTGCCCGTGGACGAGCTTGGCCGGGAAGCACACGGTGTCGGATGTGACGTGCGCCAGACCGCGCTCGTACATCGCCTTGGTGCTGCGTCCCGAGACGCGCACCTTAAAGCCGAGCGTGCTGAAGAACGTCGACCAGAACGGCATGGTGTCCCAGAACTCGAGCACACGGGGAATGCCGATCGTGACATCGCGCCCCCCGCAGACGGGAACCGTGGGGTACGACTCGAACAGCAGCTTCTCGCGGTCGACAAAGAGATTGGGGGCAGCCGCGGTCCGGTCGCGCCCCGTGCCGGGTGCCTGTGCCTCGCAAGCACCCTGCGGACGCAGCTCCTCCGCCGCGGGAACCTCGCGCACGAGCTCATCCCATGAGATGGCGCCGCCGCGCGGGCAGCGATTGCCCGTGACGTAAAGCGAGCCGTCGCCAAATGCCACGACCGCGCGCTGGCAGCGGTTGTTGCACCGACGGCAGGTAACGCCGCCGAACTCGCGATGCTCGAAGCGCTCCACGGCATCGAGCCCGATAAACGACGTGCCGGCGTCGCCCTTGCGGCATTCCTCGCGCGCGAGCAGGGCGATACCGATAGCGCCCATCAGCCCCGGGTGGGGCGCACGCGTGACGGGTTTGCCCAGATACTGCTCGAATGCGCGCAGCACCGCGTCGTTTCGGAACGTGCCGCCCTGGACGACGACTTTGTCGCCCAGACGGTTGAGATTTGAAACGCGAATGACCTTGGTGAACACGTTCTCGATAATCGAACGGCAGAGACCGGCCATGATGTCGCCCGGACCCTTACCGCGCCGCTGCTCGGAAACGACGCTGCTGTTCATGAACACCGTGCAGCGGCTGCCGAGAACGGCGGGGGCTTTGGACGAAAATGCCTCGGTCGCGATATCCTCAACGGCTATTCCGAGGTTTTTGGCAAAACCCTCGAGGAACGAGCCGCAGCCCGCAGAGCACGCCTCGTTGACGACGATATCGGTCAGCACGCTGTGGTTGAGCCAGATGGCCTTCATATCCTGTCCGCCGATGTCGAGCACGAAGGTCGCATCGGGAACGCATGCGCACGCGGCGCGGGCGTGCGCGACCGTCTCGACCGTATGGTAGTCGGCGTGGAACGCGCGCGCGAAAAGCTCCTCGCCGTATCCCGTGGTGCCCACGGCATCGATCGCAAGCGTGACTCCCGCTGTCTCCCAGCGGTTCTTCAAGCTGACAAGACCCTGTTGGGCGACGTCGAGCGGTCTGCCGTTATTAGACGCGTAGAACGAATCGACAAGCTCACCCGCCTCATCGACCAGGGCGAACTTGGTCGTCGTGCTCCCCGAATCGATACCGAGCGCCACACGCACCGTCTCTCCGGGCGCATACGCATCCGGACCCTTTGCCGGCGTCTCTTTGCCATGGCGTGCCGTAAAATCCGCCTGCTCGGCAGGTGTGGCAAAAAAGGGCTGGGCAAGACGTCCCTCCCCGCTTGCGGGCGCGACCGTCTCGAGCTTATCCAGCCGGACAAAAGCGTCGGGAAGGTCGATCGGTTGGGACGATGCGAACATGTCGGTCAGCGACAGGGCGGCACCGCGCGCGACCATGATCTGCGGATCGCGCGGGACGATAACCTGATCGTCCGATAGATTCAGTTGCTCCCGGAACACGCGGACCAGTGTGGGGTTGTAGGCGAGCGCACCGCCCTCGAAGATTACCGGCGGCTCGATGTCGATACCCTGGGCCAGACCGCCGATCGTTTGGCGGGCGACCGCGTGAAGCGCCGAAAGCGCCAGGTCGGTGGTAGGAATGCCCTCGTTGAGCAGCGGCTGGATATCGGTCTTTGCGTACACGCCGCAGCGGCCCGAGACCTCGTGGACGGTCGTTCCCCGGCTTGCGAGCTGCTCGAACTCGCCCGATTCGGTGCCGACCCCCATGAGCTTTGCCATCTCGTCGATAAATGCACCGGTACCGCCTGCGCACGAGCCGTTCATGCGCATGTCGGCAACCTCGATGTCTCCCTTATCGTTGGTGCGGAAGAAGATCATCTTGGCGTCTTGGCCGCCCAGCTCGATGGCGCAGCGCGTCTGCGGATAGAACCTGCTGATCGCGAGCGCGTTGGCGACCACCTCCTGAACGTACGAGGCGCCCAGCGCGGTCGCGATATCGCGCGCACCCGAGCCGGTCACCGCAACGCGCAGCGACTCATGGGGAAAGCGCTCGGCGAGCTCGCCGAGCATGGCGCGCACGCTCGCTGTCTGACACGCCCCGTGGCGGCGATATCCCCACCACGCCTCGGTCATATCCTCGTGCATCGCGTAAACTTTGGTCGTCGTCGACCCTACGTCCAGTCCTACTAGCAACGCCATAATGCTCCGTCTCTCGCATTTTTCCTGCTAGAGATATACCACTCTACGTAATACAACAGACTGTTGTATTTAAACTCCGTATAAAAAGCGGCTGCCGAAACGCTTCAGCAGCCGCCGAATGCACCAACAGATTGTTCTGCGCGCTAGCACGTCGGGCAACGGAGCAGCACGGGCCCTCCGGTCATGCGCACCGCTCACGCCCGCGATGTCGCCGAGAGAGCTATCCACGCTTAGGGCTCCAACCAAGCAAGTCGCCCGCGCTCAGCAGATCCCTAAGCGAGCTACTCGCACTCAGGAGCCATAGCCTGCTCCAAGAGCTCGGCATGCTCCTCCTCGAAAACCGTCCCCACAGGGAAGGCGCGACGGAAGACGAAGTGGGAAATCGGACCGGCTACCAAAAGGTTCCACGGCAGCGCCATCACAAAATTATGCGGGATGTTGATCATCCAGATCGCGGGCACGGAATACAGGTTCGCAAGGATGCCGCCGGGCATGTGCGTCAGACCCTCGCAGGCACCGTACAGCGACATGATGATGACCATGGGAACGACCATGCAGGAGCTGACGGCGAGCGTCATGGCAAGTGGCGAGCTCTTGCCCGGCGTGACCAGGAATTTAAAAGCGAAACCCTTGGCAAGGGGGCTGGCAACAAACCAGTCGCAGCACATGGCAAAAATGTAGGCAACGGGGAAGCCGAGCCACGCGGCGGCAACAACCTCGCCGCTGATGGCCCCATGCTGCAGGGCAACGTTGTAGATGCTCATCCAGAGCACCATGCAAAAGCACATGATAAAGGTGAACAGCAGGCTCTCTCGTTTGTTGATAGGCATAAAGGACAAAATCCTTTCTGTGTTACGCCGCGGCACCACGCAACAAAAACGGGCGGGCAAGATGGAGCTGTTGGGACTTCATCTCGCCCGCCCGTGGTACGTGCGTCTGCGACTACTTATGTGGTGGAACTACCCTAACACGAACGGCGCGCGCTTCGTAAGCGTTGAGTTTATGGAGATGCAGGGCACCAATAATCCCCCCGACCCCATAAGTTGCGGTGGAATACGGACTGTTTTGACCCTTTAAGCAGCAATTCAGTCCCTATTTCACCGCAACTCATTGGGGGTGCAAAGTAACCTGTCCCCCTTGCACCAATTAGCTGGTGTGGCGCCAGCGAGGGTCGGTGAGCGTACGCGCCACACCCAGTCCAACGGGCAGAAACGCTACGATGAGCACTGCGCGCACAAACCAGCCGAGCATATTGACCGTGTCGAAGGTGCACATGTAATACATCGAGCGATACAGATACAAGCCCGGCACCATAATGACAATCGAAGGCACCGTGAGGGCGATGCGCGGGTAGGTGAGCTTGACTTCAGCCAAGCTTGCGAGCAGCCCCGATACCAGCGCGCCGATAAACGCTGCTGCCTCGGGAGGCATTCCCGTGCTGAGGCCCAGGAAGGGAATCATCGTCGGCGCATCGACAAGGGTCAGACGCAGGGTATTGGACACGGCGCCGATCAACCCAGCTGCCGCGGCCATCTTTACCGGGCTGTTGAACATCACCGAGAAGCCGAATACGCCAACGAAGCTCATCAGTATGCGCAAGAGCGTAAGAGCCAACGGTGAGAGGCCGAGCGGGGCGAAGTCATCCGGCGCCAGTCCCACGCACTCGGCAACCATCCAACCTACGAGGGTCGCCATCACAATAATCGACACAGCATACGAAAGACGCTCGATTCCACTTCGCATATCGAGCTTAGCGATGTCGAGGCCTGCCGTAATGAGGGGAAAGCCGGGAATCACAAAGAGCATGGCGCCGATATAGCCTTCTTGGTGCGACATTGCCCCCGGTACGACCTGGCCAAGGCCGAGCAATGCCAGCAGATACGAAACGCAAGCGAGCGCAACACCAGTCGTCAGCGCGCTAAACTGGCCAAGACCCTGCTTGAGAATATGGGAGCGGGCAAAGTTACCGACACCAGCGCCTACGAATGCGCAGGCCATCTCGATAGGGCCGCCGCCGAGCAAAAAGACGAAGGCGCCGCAAGCACAGGCTGCCGCAAGGCCCTGTTGCCAGGGAGCGTAATCGGGCTTTGAGCTCTCAACGGTCTTGAGCATCTCGTGGTATTCGTGCACGGTAAACCGGCGCCCATACGTCTCGATTTCCTTTAAGAAGCTCTCCATCATCCAAATGCGATGGGTATTGACTCCCGTTGTGGGCAGGCTGACAACCTCGTTAAAGCAGTGACCATCTTCGATGCAGGTGCACTCAAACGACAGAAGACTCAGGTCGACGTGAATCGTGACGCCGAGTACAGCGGCAACACGATTCATGGTATCGCGCACGCGCCAGGCACCCGTTCCGCTTGCCAGCATAAGCATGCCGGTGCGGCAAATGATGGATGATTTATCGGTGAGCGGCGCATCGACGGCAAGTTCATCGCCTGCCGTCACGATCTGGTGCCAGTCAGTTTTCATATGGAGTGCGCCGGCACGAACGCCATGGTGTAGGGGGGCTCTCGAAAGCAGCGAGTCAAGGCGCGAAGGCTGTGGGGGCTCCGTTGATTCGCCCTCGTCCTCGCCGGGCTCCTCATCGACCAGATCAAATGAGTCAAGCGGCGCTGGCTCGCGACGGTCGATCAGCTCCTCGTCCTCATCATCAAAGTAATTGAACTGATCGAGCATGTCCTCTTCGATTGCACGCTCGCTCACATCGTCCATACGGGCGCTCCCTTCCTACCGACTAACCCCCATCCTAGGCAGCAACGGCTAAAGGAAACATAAAAGAGACGGCTGTCATGCGAACCATGCGCTCAATAGCCGTTGAGTAGTCATTGAGGACGTTCTTGAATGACTAGTCGTTTAAGAACGTCCCCAATGACTACATCGATGTTTTGGCAACGCCAGCGAGCGGGTCGCATTTGTGACAAGGTGACGTGAAACGAAAGGGCGCTGACCTTTTGGTCGCGCCCTTGAAGTTGAACGTCAGATTGTCCAAATGCGGCCCGCGCAGCGTCGAGCGGTTACGGCGTTTGGTAAAACGCCGTAACCCCCTAGTACATCTTTGCGCCGGCGGGGATGGAGGCGTCGAGCTGGATCAGGTTGAGGCGCTCCTCGCCCTCCTCCTCGTGGACAGCGCTGATCAGCATGCCGCAGCTGGGAATACCCATCATCTTGCGCGGAGGCAGGTTGGTGATGGCAAGCAAGGTCTTGCCAACCAGGTCCTCGGGCTCGTAATAAGCGTGAATACCGGAGAGGATGGTGCGGTCGGTGCCGGTGCCGTCGTCGAGCGTAAAGTTCAGCAGCTTCTTGGACTTCTTGACGGCCTCGCATGCCTTGACCTTCACAGCGCGGAAGTCGCTCTTGGAGAAGGTATCAAAGTCGACGAACTCCTCAAACAGCGGCTCAACGGCGATCTTGGAGTAATCGAGCGTGGGCTTAAGCGACTTAACGAACGGGCTCGCGGCGTTGCCGGCCTCGGCAGCCTTGGCGGCAGCGGCACCGGACTGGAAACCCTTCTCGGGCTTCATGTGCGGGAACAGCAGCACGTCGCGGATAGAAGCCTGGTTGGTGAGCAGCATGACCACGCGGTCGATGCCGATGCCGATGCCGCCCGCAGGAGGCATACCGTACTCGAGGGCGCGCACGTAGTCCTCGTCGTACTCCATGGCCTCGTCGTCACCGCCGGCCTTCTCGGCCATCTGAGCGGCAAAGCGCTCGGCCTGGTCGACCGGGTCGTTGAGCTCAGAGAACGCGTTGGCGTACTCGTGACCGGCAATAACCAGCTCAAAGCGGTGCGTCAGGCGCGGGTCGTCCTCAAAGCGCTTGGCAAGCGGGCTGACCTCGATGGGGTAATCGCACACGAACGTGGGGTTGACGATGGTGTCCTCGCCCAGCTCATCGTAGATCTCGGCGATAATCTTGCCGGCGGTCCACTCGGGCTTAATCTCCAGGCCCTTCTCGCGCGCGGCGGCAGCAAGCTCCTCGACCGGCGTGTCGATGGTGACCTGCTTGCCGAGCACGTCGGAGACGATGTCGGTCATGGGACGGCTGGCCCACTCACCAGAAAGGTCGATGGTCTGGCCCTGGTACTCGATGACCTCGGGGTTGCCGATGGCCTTGTTAGCCGCCTTAATGACACCCTGGGCGAGCGCCTTCATGCCCTCGAGGTCGGAGAAGGCACGGTAGGCCTCCATCGTGGTGAACTCGGGGTTGTGGGTAAGGTCCATGCCCTCGTTACGGAAGATGCGGCCGATCTCGAACACGCGCTCAAAACCACCGACGATGCAGCGCTTGAGGTGCAGCTCGGTGGCAATACGCAGGTAGCACTCCTGATCGAGCGCGTTGAAGTGGGTAATGAACGGCTTGGCCGTGGCACCACCCTGGATGGTCTGCAGGATGGGGGTCTCGACCTCCATGTAGCCGTCGGACTCCATAAAGCGACGGAAGGTGGAGAGAATCTGCGAACGCTTACGGAAGGTCTCACGAACGTCGTCGTTGGCGATCAGGTCGACATAGCGCTGGCGATAGCGGGTCTCCTTGTCGGAAAGACCGTGGAACTTCTCGGGCAGCGGACGAACGGCCTTGGAAAGCAGGGTCGCGCTCTCAGGGGCAACGGAAAGCTGGCCGCGCTTGGTGCGCACGACCACGCCGGTCACGCCCAGGATGTCGCCCAGGTCGAGGGCCTTGAGCGTATTCCAGGCAGCCTCGTCCATGTCGTTGATGCGGCAGAACAGTTGAATCTCGGCAGTCGCATCGCGCACGACGATGAACATGATCTTGCCCTGACCGCGCTTGGCGACCACACGGCCGGCAATCTTCACGACATCCTCGGTGTCCTCACCATCGGCAAGATCGGCGTACTTAGCCTCGATATCGGCGACGTAGTCCTCAAGCTCAGAGTGCTCAGGATAGGGGTTCTGGCCCGCCTCGAACAGGGCGGCGCGCTTGACCAGGCGGGTGGCGCGCTCGTCGTTGAGCGTCGATGCCTGATCGGCGGCGTTCTGGTTCTCTGCCATAAGTTAGCTCCTCAAACTAAAACGCTCCCCAGGATTCGGTCCCAGGGAGCGAAAACATACCTTTACGCGGGACCGTGGTCTAGCGTGCGATCTTGGCGATGGTGTAGACGCGAGTCTTGCCGGAAGGCGTAACGACCTCGACGGAATCGCCCTCGCCGTGACCAATGATGGCGTGACCGACCGGAGACTCGTTGGAAATCTTGTGCTCGAGCGAGTTGGTCTCGGTGGTACCGACGAGCGTGACTTCCATGACCTCGCCGTTGGGATCAATCAGCGAAACGGTGGAACCGATGGAGACGGTCAGGTCGCCCGTGGTGGCAGCAACCTGAGCGTTGGCAAGAATGGCCTGGATCTCGGCGATACGAGCAGCATTCTGGGCCTGCTTGTCCTTGGCGGCATCGTACTCGGAGTTCTCCGAAAGGTCGCCGAACGCGCGGGCTTCCTTGATGTCCTCGACGATCTCCTTGGCGTAATCGCCCTCACGCCAGGCGAGCTCCTCGACGAGCTTCTGGCGGCCCTCAGCGGTCAGTACGATCTGGCTTGCGTCCATACGGATATCTCCCCAACTCTGATCAAACAATCAACTGTCAACAAAACGAAAAAGACCGGCTAGCCTGCGGGCAAGCCGGTCAGGTGCTCACCCCAAAGGGATGGGACTACTCTGCGTCCGCGTCGCTGTCCTCTGCCTGCTTCTTCTTGGCAGCAGCGAGCTTGGCCTCGAGCTCAGCGATCTCCTTGTCCTCCTCGGACTGCTCGACCACGACCTCCTCGGCCTGCTTGGTCTCGGCCTTATCGTCGCCCTCCATACCCTCACGGATATTCTTGACGGTAGAGCCGAGGGACTTGCCGAGCTTCGGCAGGTTCTTGGGCCCGAAGATAATCAGGACAACGACGAGAATAATGATGAGCTCAGGAGCCCTCAGTCCAAACATGTAGACCTCCACAATACAGCGAGACAAGCTCGAATGAGTATACCGCGGGTATCGCGGTATCACAACACTAGCTAAAAAAAGGGACCGCAAGAAGCGGTCCCTCCTCATGCTCTGGTCGGGTTGACTGGATTTGAACCAGCGACCCCTGCGTCCCGAACGCAGTGCTCTACCAAACTGAGCCACAACCCGTTAGCTCGACTATAGTAACAAAGATTTTCGCCGCGTGCTAGAGAAATTTTTATTTCTTTGAAGCGTCGATTTGAACCGTGTTGGGAATAAGCTCAGTCGCGCAGGCCCACCAGCCATTTTGCTGGGCAGCATCGGCAAGCCTTTCGGCCGTGGCGGCGGTGCCACAAATGGCAAACGAACAGGCACCCGATCCGCACACATCTACAGCAACGGTGCCGTCCTGTTTACGCAGCCAATCGAGAACCGTTTGAATCTGCGGCTCCATCTGTGCGGAAATGACACCTAGGTTGTTATGGATGAGCACATATGCCGTCTCGGCATCACCAGCACGCAATGCAGAAGCTATCGCGCCGGGCTTGTCCGCAGGCACCGGAGCCTCGTCAAAACGTCGATAGGCTTCAATTGTCGAAACGCTTGCCTCGCGCGGCTTAACCAGTACGACGGGCGTCGCGAGCAGCGCGGGGTACTCAGTTGCCAGCACGTCTCCCCCACCTACGTAAAACGCAGGGCTCGCATGCAAAAAGAACGGGACGTCGGCACCAATGCCCCGCGCAATATCGTCGAGCGCTGGGTCGGTGCGATCAATGCCCCAGAGCTCCGCCAAGGCGACAATGACCGCGGCCGCATCCGTCGAGGGGCCGCCCAAGCCGGCGCACAATGGAATGCGCTTCTCAATCGTCACGCAGATGTTTGCCTCGCGACCATAATGCTCGGCCATAGCAACCGCAGCCCGATACGCCGTATTCTTTTGCATGAGAAAATCTGATGCCGGAACCGTCTGGACGGTCAGCGCCTGCGCCGGCGTGACCGTCACGGTATCGGAAAGACCGACGGCCGCCATCAGGGAATCGACCCTGTGGTAGCCGCGGTCATCGCGCTCGGTATGAACCCCCAGGTAGAGGTTAATCTTTGCCGGCGCGGAAAGAGTCAGGGACCGATCGGTCACCGTTAATGCTCCTCGAGCTGATTGCCGAGCGGGGTAAAGATGTGCTCGCCGCTCTCGGGGTCGAACAGCTCGACCTGACCGGTGAGCACATCGATATACTGGTAGGACTGACGCGACTTGCGGCCACGACGCTCGTCGACCTCGACAATGAAGACGGCCGGGTGGACGCTCTTGATGGTGCCCATGCGCTCGACGACGCGGGTACGGCCCATGTTGGCCTTAACCTTGACGCGATCGCCCACCATATCGGTCAGCTTCTCGTGGATGTCGTCGACGTGATTGACTTCCATCTCTTCCATGAACAGGGCCTCCAGAAGGTGCAATTCAAAAAGGGGATAATACCCCTAAGATAGACAAAACTCTAATACTATAGCACCCTGTTGTGGCCATACGCAAGTAGCTAAATAAGCCCCGTCCCAAATACGTACCAGACGACAACCTCGCATGACCAGTTGTTACGCGGTTTGGTAAAACCGCGTAACCTAAAGGTTGTCGGTGTCCAAGACGATGGTGAATGGGCCGTCGTTGACCAGGTCGACCTTCATGTCGGCGCCAAAGATACCGTGCGCCACATGCTCAACGTCCTCGTGCACAAGCGTCAGGAAGTACTCGTAGAGCTCGTTGGCAACATCGGGTGCGCCGGCATCCGTAAACGACGGACGGCGACCGTGGCGGCAGTCGGCGAACAGCGTGAACTGCGACACCACGAGCACCTCGCCGTCGACATCGGCAAGTGCCAGATTGGTCTTGCCGTTCTCGTCCTCGTTGATACGCAGCCCGCGGAGCTTGCCCCACAGCTTGTCGGCCTCGGCACGCGTATCGCCATGGCCCACACCCAGCAGCACCAGGTAGCCGCGTCCAATGCGGCCCACGCACTCGCCGTCGACCGTCACGCCGGCGTTGAGCACGCGCTGCACCACCGCACGCATGGCCTACTCCTCGCCCGTCAGCTTGGCGGACAGATGCTCGAGCGCGTGGAAACGATGGCTGATGGCGTTCTTCTCGTCAGCCGTCAGCTCGGCCATGGTCTTGCCCGGCGTGTCGACCGGCAGGAACAGCGGGTCATAGCCAAAACCATGGTCGCCGCGGCCCTCGTGCGCGATAACGCCCTCGCAGGCGCCCTCGCCATAGGTAACCAGACCGTCCGTGTCGATGAGCGCGACGACGCTCATAAAGCGCGCGGTGCGGTCCTCATCTGCCACGCCTTCCAGGTTAACGAGAAGCTTGGCGTTGTTGGCGGCATCGTCGCCGTGCACGCCCGCATAGCGCGCGCTATACACACCGGGCTCACCGTCCAGCGCGTCGACGACCAAGCCCGAATCGTCGGCAATGGCCATAAGGCCCGTCTCCTCAACCGCGGCTTGGGCCTTGATGATGGCGTTCTCCAAAAACGTCGTGCCGTTTTCCTCGGGATCCTCAAAATCGCCCAGCTGGCCGAGCGCCACAAAGCGAACCTCGGGCATAACCTTGCCCAAAATGGCCTCGATCTCGGTGAGCTTATGGGCGTTGCCCGTTGCCACGACGATGGTCGCCGCCGGGT
The DNA here is from genome assembly GCA_902470805.1 of uncultured Collinsella sp. Taxonomy (GTDB): domain Bacteria; phylum Actinomycetota; class Coriobacteriia; order Coriobacteriales; family Coriobacteriaceae; genus Collinsella. The sequence continues at coordinate 129,105 of CABRHX010000001.1, forward strand.
CGAGGGTGTCGATGTCGATCTTCTCAAGTGCCATGAGTGGCCTCCTTGTTCTTATAACAACGCCACACAAAAGGTAATTAGGCTCTCAAGCCCCTCCCCTCGCGCGGCAGCAGCCTTACAGTTCAGCGTTTCCGCAGATAAAACCTGCCAAAATAAACCTGTCCCTTTTTGGCAGGTTAGGCGAGGGCTTGGCGCTGGAGCTCGATGAGCTCGGCAATGCCCTTGTCGCCCAAATCGAGCAGGGCATTGAGGCGCTTGCGGTCGAAGGGTGCCTGCTCGCCGGTGCCCTGGAGCTCGATCATCTCACCGGTATCGGTGGCGACAAGGTTCATGTCGACCTCGGCGTGACTGTCCTCGGAATAATCTAGGTCGAGCAGCGTATTGCCGTCGACAACGCCCATGGAGATGGCAGCCACCTGGCCGATAAGCGGGATGCGCTCGATCTTGCCCGCCTCGACCCACATGGCGAGGGCGTCGTGCAGCGCCACCCAGGCGCCGGTGATGCTCGCTGTACGCGTGCCGCCATCGGCCTGAATCACATCGCAGTCGACGGTGACGGTGTACTCGCCGAGCGCCTTCATGTTGACGACGGTACGCAGGCTGCGGCCAATGAGGCGCTCGATCTCCATGGAGCGGCCCTTGCGGTTGGCGTGCTCGCGCTTGCAGCGCTTGCCGGTCGACGCCGGCAGCATGGCGTATTCCGCGGTCACCCAGCCGGCCTTAGCTCCCTTTCGCCAGCCCGGCACGCCCTCCTCGATAGTGGCGGCGCACAGCACGCGCGTGTCACCGAACTCGGCCAAACACGAGCCGTGAGCGTGCTTCATGACGCCACGGGTGAGCTTAACGGGGCGCAACTCGTTGGCGGCGCGACCGTTAGCGCGGTTGACCTGCATGTACTCCATAGAAATATCCTTTCGGCAAAAGATGTGGCGAAGGCCTTGACGGCTGCCTTACATCTATTTCAGCTCATCGATATCGATATGTTCGATGCTCTTGAGCGGCTGACCAAAGATAAAGCTACCCGCCACCGCAAACTCGGCAATGTTATCGGCCGTCGTGGCAAAACGATGCTGCGGCTCGGCGGCGTCGCCCGCCAGCTGCTCGCGGCGCGTGAGGATATCGGTCAGCTCGCGCGTGGTCTCCTCGGCGGAACTCACGACGCGCACCCCAGGCCCCAGCGCATGCCGGATAGGTCCCACCAACAACGGAAAATGCGTACAGCCGAGTACCACGGTATCGATACCGTGGTCGCGCAGCGGCTCAACCGTGGCACCCACCAGCGCACGCACGGCAGGCGTATCGAAGATATCCTCGTTCTCAAGCCACTGTTCCTGCAGATGTGCACCCGAGGCGAGCTCGTGTTCGACAACCTCGACAAAGCTCGAGGCAGGACAGCCGTATACATCGACGCCGGCATCCAGGTCCTGAATGGCGCGCGTGTAGGCGCCCGAGCGAATGGTGAGGTTGGTGGCGAGCACGCCCACGCGACGCGAGCGGGTGCTGTTGATTGCCGCACGGGCACCCGGCGCGATCACGCCGATCACGGGAACGTCGAGCACCTGCTGGGCCAGACGCAAGGCCGCAGCGGTCGCCGTGTTGCAGGCGATGACCATAATCTTGACGTCGTGCTTCGAAAGCCAACGACCCGCCTGCAACGCAAACGAGCGCACCTCATCCTCGGTACGGGTGCCGTAGGGGCAGCGCTTGGTGTCGCCAAAGTAGTAGACGGACTCGTGCGGCAGCGCCGTCGCGATGGCGCGCGCAACCGTCAGACCGCCCAAACCAGAATCGAACACGCCAATCGGGCGCGTGTCGCCTGCCGGATTCTCGATATCGGACATTACCTCACCAGTCTCTCTCGAAAAGACATGTCCAAGTGCGGCGGCGGCGCGCTACGAACGCGCCGCGACCAGCAGCTCTGCCGTCGCCGCCCAACCGTCGACAATTTTGCCTCGCGTAACGAAAGCATTCTCGCAAGCAGCCAGGAACTCGGGCGCGCCGGCGCTCGTCAGGCCATTCTCGACCAAGCAGAACGTGCCCACGTGATCGGCCATGTAGAAGTCGGACTCGGAGTCGCCGAGCGCGAGTGTCTCCTCGCGCTCGATCCCCAGGTGCTCGCAGAAGCGCGCAATGGCAACGCCCTTGTTGAGTCCCGCCGGATTGATGTTGAACGCACGACCGTCCTCGACGCGATCGAGCTCGAGCGTCGTCGGCTTAGAAAGATGCGTCAGATGGCCATTGCAGGCCCAGACCAGACCGCAACCGGCCTCGTCGAGGATGGCCTGAACCTCGTCATCGGGCACATCGCCGCGCATGCCGACGGTGACCTCGCGGTACTTATAGCCAGTCGACATGTCGTTGTGATACTCGATCTTGTGCGGCCAACGGGCAAGAATTTTCTCGCACACGCCGGTCTGCTCGATCACCTGATGCGGCGTGAAGCCGCAGGCGGGGTCGTAGGGCATGTCGCCGGTCAAATACTCCCAGTCATTGGCCTTGAGGTCGTACATGACCAGGCCACCCATCTCGCCGATGTAGGAGTTGAGGCCGAGCACGCGCGCATCCTCGTGGATCATGGTGCGGTTGCGGCCCGAGGTGGGGACCACCTGGATGCCGGCGCGGGCAAGCGCCACGACAGCCTCGACGAGCTTGGTCGAAGGGTTGCCGTCGTTGTCGCGCAGCACGCACGAACCGGGAGCAAGCATCGTGGCGTCCAGATCGGTAAAAACGTACTTGACCTTGGCAAGGCGCTCGCGCATTTCGCCCGAAAGCTCAGCGACGGTCGGCAGGGTGTTGTGGGACATGGTCACTCCAATACGTAGAAGGGTTTGGACTTGGACGGCATGTTTTGATTGAGGGAACACGCTTATGGCGACAGCGCACTCAGGGCGCCGCCGCCATCATGGTTCATTAGTCAAACTGGGTAACATCGATCAGGCGATTGGCCAACGAAAGGTCGCTCTCGATGGGCACGAACTCGTCGCCCACGTGCATGAGCTCCTCGTCACCCTTTGCCAGCAGCAAGACAATGGTGGGAGCATCGGGGTTGACGTACTCCTCGCGCGCCGCCTTGAACGCCGCATGCACAGCGGCTTCGCGGTCGAGGATGATCTTGTTCGGCGTATCGTCGGGAACATGCTCGGCAAGCTCGCGACAGACCTTCATCGGGTCCTCGTGAGCCGGGTCCTCATTGGCAAAGATCATCAGGTCGGAATACGGTGCGGCCTCGCGCGGAAGCTGCTCGCGGCGCTCCTGCGCCTTGCCGCCGGCAGCGCCAAACACTGCGATGACCGGGCTGGCGGGAAACGCGCGCTTGACCGACGAGAAAAGCGAACGGAACGAAAGCTGGTTGTGCGCGTAGTCGACGACACAAATCACGCGGCCGTCCTTCGACTCCACGACCTCCATACGGCCCGGCACACGCAGTTTGGAGAGGCCCTTCTTGATAGCCTCGATACCGATGCCAATCTCGCGCGCGGCGGCGATAGCGACCAGCGCGTTCTCCACGTTAAAGTCTCCCGCGATACCCAGCAGGATCTTCTCCCCCGCCTCGGACTCGTCGGCACACAGGCCATGCAAGTTGAACTCGATGCTAAAGCCGACCATGCGTACGTCGCTCGCCCACAGGCTTGCCTCGGGATGCTCGACGCCAACGGTCACCAAGCGCTCGGCCGTCGACGCTGCTTCCAGCACACGGTCAACCTCTTCGGTGCCCAGATTCACCACGGCGGTCTTTGCCTGGTCAAAGATCCTGAGCTTGCTCTCAAAATAATCCTCAAACGTGGGGTGTTCAATCGGCGAGATGTGGTCACGCCCGATGTTGAGGAAGCACGCCACGTCAAACGGCAAGTTCTCGACGCGCTGGTACTTGAGCGCCTGGCTCGAGACCTCCATGACCATGGACTGGCGACCGGACGTGCGACAGTTGGCGATATGGCGCCAGACCTCGGGGGCCTCGGGCGTAGTATTGGTGCTCTCGTAGCACTCGATACCATCGTCGGTGTTCACCGAGCCGATCATGCCGCAGGACTCGCCTGCCGCCTTGATGATGGACTGGAGCATAAAAGCGGCCGTGGTCTTTCCCTTGGTGCCGGTGATGCCCACGATCTTGACGTCGTGGTCGGGACGGTCGTAGACCTCCGGCGGCAACAGGGCCATGGCCGTGCGGACGCTATCCACGACCAGCATCGCAGCACTGCTCTCCTTCGCCAGCGGCTCCAGAGACTCGACCAGCGACTCTTCACACACAAATGCGACGGCGCCCGCATCGAGCGCCATGCTCAAAAACGCAGGTCTAAAGGCAGCGCCCTTGCAAAAGAACACGTCACCCGCCGAGACCGCACGCGAATCAAACGAACAACCGGTCACGACGCGCTCGTCAACCTGCTCCGACGCGCGTAGCTCGCCGCACACATCGAGCAACTTGGCGAGCGTATCGACCGTGGTCACGGTCGCGGAATCCGAATGGTGCATCTTTCACCTTTCTCAGCCATTTGGCAGGGACTGTTTTCATAGTAACCGAAACGCACCCGCGCAAAAACGGCTCCCGGAGGAGCCGTTACGCGCAGGCGTTCGTAAGCCGAGGCTAGGCAGCCTGAACAGCGGGCTGATTCTCGTCGATAAAGAAGCGCTTGTACCACACCAGGAACACGAGCGGCGTATAGATCTTGCGCTGGAAATCGCCCTTGCCCGCAAAGTGCAGGTCGAGCAGGTGCATGAGCTCGTCGGTATCGAAGAACTCGCTTGCCCACGGCGCGGTGAAGTACTCCTTGACGTAGTCGTACCACTTTTGCTCGCGCAGCCAGTAGACGATCGGCACCGGGAAGCCCACCTTGGGACGGGTGGCCCACTCGTCGGGCAGCGACTTGTTGGCGGCGTGGCGGAGCACCTGCTTGTTGCCGTTCTCGTTGATGCGGTAGCGGTCGGGAATGTGCTCGGCGAACTCCATGACCTTGCGGTCCAGGAAGGGCACGCGCAGCTCCAGCGAGTGCGCCATGCACATCTTGTCGGCCTTGAGCAGGATGTCGCCCGGGAGCCACATGTTCATGTCCAGGTACTGCTTCTTGACCAGCTCGGGCTGGCCCTTCACGCGCGCGTAGATGGGGGCGGCAAGCTCGAAGGCGCCGTCGCCGGTGTTGTACTCGGGCTTGAGCACGCCGTCAACCTCGCGCTCCGGCCATACCAGAGCCTGTCCCAGGAACGACTTCTCGGGGATCTCGGCTCCCTTGACCAGGAAGTTGTGTCCCTTGAAGTACGGCATATGCAGCGCCAGGTTACCGAGCGCGCGACGGATGGGCAGCGGAACCATCTTTTTGTACTTGCGCACCGGAACCGTGTCCTCGTAATAGGCGTAGCCGCCAAAAAGCTCGTCGGCGCCTTCGCCCGAAAGCACGACGGTAACGTCCTTGCGGGCCATCTCGGCCAAGAACCACAGCGGCACGGAAGACAGGTTGGACTGTGGCTCGTCCATGTGATACTGGATGTCCTCGAGCGCACCGAAGAACTCGTCGGCGGTAATCATCTTGCGGACGTTCTCGACGCCGAGCTTATCGGAAAGCTCCTTGGCGTAGTTGGTCTCGTTAAAGTTCTTGTAGTCAAAGCCCACCGAGAAGGTCTTGTCGGGCATGAGGCAAGCGGCGATGTAGCTGGAGTCGACGCCACCGGAGAGGAACGACGCGACCTTGACGTCGGCGATACGATGGGCCTCGACACTCTCGTGCACGACCTCGTCCAGCTCGTCGACGTACTCCTCGAACGGCTTCTCGACGGCAGAGTAATCGCAATCCCAGTAGCGCTCGATGTTCATCTTGCCGGTCGGGATATCGACGGTAAAGTAGTGCGCCGGCGGCAGCTTGTAGACACCCTCGAAGAAGGTCTCCTCGGTTGCCGAATACTGCAGCGTCATGTACGGACGCAGGGCCTTTTTGTTGACCGCCTTGTGGAAGTGCGGGTAGTCCAGGAAGCTCTTGATCTCGGAACCAAAGAGCACGCCCGGAGCGCCGTCGCCCGCATCGGCCATGGGATAGTAGTAAAGCGGCTTGATGCCAAAGATGTCACGGGCGCCAAAAAGCTTGTTCTTCTTTTTGTCCCAGATGACGAAGGCGTACATACCGCGCAGGCGATCGAGGACAGCCTCGCCCCACTCCTCGTAGCCGTGCAGGAGGCTCTCGGTGTCGGCGCCGCAATGGAACTTGTAGCCCTTGGCTTCGAGCTCGGAACGGAGTTCTTGGAAGTTGTAGATCTCACCGTTGAAGACAATGACGACGCTGCCGTCCTCATTGGCCATGGGCTGAGCGCCGGCCTCGGTCAGGTCGAGGATCGACAAGCGGCGGAAGCCGAGGGCAACGCGGCCGTCGATAAACTGACCGCCCATGTCGGGACCGCGATGGACGATGCGGTCCATCATCTTGGTGAGCACCTCGGATTGGTTATCCGTCCCACCGACAAAACCGACAAAACCGCACATATACTATCCCCTCTGCTGTTGCTGGGCATCAAATCGAATCAGTAGCTTTTGAGTATACCCGAGGGCGTAAAGAGGGGCGGAATGTTCAGGCAATCTCAACTGAATCAGCTCCGCTGCGACACGTGCCAGTTACCTTTAATGGATATGAGATGAATGAGGCGATTGTTTTGCTATACTCTCTCCGCACGGGCGATTGGCGCAACGGTTAGCGCAGGTGCTTTACACGCACAAGGCTGGGGGTTCGAATCCCTCATCGCCCACCACTGAATTGGAAACGGTCCTCGCAAGGGGACCGTTTTGTTTGCGCCCATTTCATGGGATTCGAACCCGCCAGGGTGCGGAGCTGAGGAAACGCGAAGCGTTTTCCAGCGCAGCACGCGAGGGCCGCAGGCCCGAAGCGGAAGCGGGCGGCGCCAGCCGCACGCGGACATCCCTCATCGCCCACCACTGATTTGATAGGCTCCCAGCAATGGGAGCCTTTCTTTTTTGGGCCCATCGCAGAGGGATTCGAACCCCACAGCTCACTCGTTTCAAGGGCAGTGGTCAAAAAATGCCAAATATGAGTACTGCTACCTCTTTTGTAACAGCATTTTCGAGGTCCCAAAGGGCAAATCTGACATCAAAGCAACGGCTAACGGTCCAGATGAGCATGTTTTCTGACAGCAAAACTGGACATATGCGGTCCAATTCGTCAAATTGTGTCTAATTTATATGCTACAGAATTAGTGCCCGTACTCATATTTGGCATTTTTTGACCAGAGGGACTTTTGACCAGGTCGCAAATCAGCAACAAAACGGGCTCCGGATCGCCAAATCATGCCGCATATGACACACCCAGCAGTCCGGAACCCGATCCAAATTGAGTTATTACGCTGCGTTAGCCCAAGACACCCGACAGGATCTCGATCAGACTGTCCACGTCGGCTTCCTCGCAGACGAGCGGCGGCAAGAAACGCAGCGTATGAGCACCCGTAGCGTTAATCACGGCACCGGCGGCCAGCGCGCGGGCAACAATATCATGTGCGTCACCCGCGGCATCATCCAAATCACAGCCGAGCATCAGGCCACGGCCACGCACCTCTACCACATGCGGAAGCTTAGCCAGCGCCTGCTCCATATAGGCGCCCACCTTGGCAGCATGCTCGGCATAATCGCCACGCACAAGCGCGGAGAGCGTCGCGGCACACGCCGCGATGGGCAAGCAGCTACCGCCAAAGGTCGAGCCATGGTCGCCCGGCTTAAACACGTCGGCAATCTCCTTCTTTGCCACGACGGCACCCATGGGCACGCCGTCGGCAATGCCCTTGGCAAGGCTCATGATGTCGGGCTCCACGTCATAGGTTTGGAACGCAAATGGCTTGCCGGAGCGGAAGATGCCGCACTGGACCTCGTCGGCGATAAGCACGGCGCCCACTTCGTGTGCCAGGTCGCGCGCTGCCGCCATAAACTCCTCGGTCATAGGGTGCACGCCACTCTCACCCTGGATCGGTTCGAGCATTACAGCGCATATTTCACTGCCCAGCTGCTTAAAGATCGCACGCAGTTCATCGACATCGTTGGGCGTGCAGGCCACAAAGCCACCCGGCAGCGGGCGGAAGCTGTCCTGCAGCCAATCCTGCATGGTGGCGGCAATGGTCTCGAGCGTACGGCCGTGGAAGCCGCCGCGCATGCACACGATGGTGTTGCCGCCATTACCGGCACGCTTGGCGTACAGGCGCGCGAGCTTCATCGAGCCCTCGTTGGCCTCGGCGCCAGAGTTGGCAAAGAAGGTCTCCCAAACCTGCTCATCCGCAGCCGGGGCACCAAGAGCAGCTGCCGTGGTCTCATCGCCGGCGGCAATGGCATCGGCAAGCACGCGCGCACCATCTACGTCGTCGTTAGCAAGCTTGGACAGCAGCGCCGCGACCTGTCCGCGCTGCTCAATGTAGAAGTAATTGGAGACATGCATGAGCTTTTTGGTCTGTGCCTCGAGCGCCGAGAGCACAGCCGGGTCGCCATGACCTAGGCTGCACACGCCGATGCCGGCAAGAAAGTCGAGGTACTCACGGCCATCGTCGCCGGTGAGCTTCATGCCGTGACCCTCGACAAACTCGACCGGAGAGCGGCCAAAGGTATGCATAACGTAATGGGATTCAAGCGATTGCTGAGCTGCAAGTGACATGGGATGCCTTTCGTTGGGCGCCAGACGGCGCGGGGCTATGGGTGCAGGAATGGGGCGGCTGCGGGTCAGCTAGACCGTCTGAAGCTTCTCGACCTCGTCAAGGTTTTCGGTCAGACGCGCAGCAAACGTCGAAAGCGGATGCGGATGCGTATCGAACTCGTAAGCCGTCTCGGTGGAATGGATCACGGTGCCGACGCCGGCATCGGTCAGCAGCTCCAGGAGCAGCGAATGCGGCGTAGTACCGTTAATGATGTGGGCACGAAATACGCCGCCGGTAAGCGCATCGACGGCCGCGCGCAGCTTGGGAATCATGCCCTTATCGACCTCGCCGCCGTAGAGCATTTCGTTAACCTCGTCGAGCGTTAGGTTGGAGATAAGCGAGTCCTTGTCGCTAAAGTCCTTGTACAGGCCATCGACATCGGTCAAAAAGATCGCCTTATGCGCGTGGAGCGCCGCGGCAACGGCACCGGCGGCGGTGTCGGCGTTGATGTTGAAGAAACCGCCGTCCTCCCCCGCCGCGACGGTAGCGATGACGGGGATGTACTCGCTATCGAGTAAGCGCTCGATATAGTCGGTGTTGACGTGCATCACTTTGCCCACGCGACCGAGCTCGGGGTCGAGCGGCTCGGCGATGAGCGTGCCGGCATCGCTGCCCGACACGCCCACGGCCAGGTTGCCGTGGTGGTTGATGGCAGCAACCAGCTCCTGGTTAACCTTGCCGCCCAGCACCTCGCGCACGATATCCATAGTCGCCGGCGTGGTCACGCGCTGGCCGTTCTTAAACTCGACGGGAATATCGTAATGGCTCAGCGCCTCGTTGATAGCCTTGCCGCCGCCGTGCACGATGACGGGGCGCATACCGATGATCTTGAGCAAAACGATGTCGCTCATCACGTCGCGGCGCAGCTGCTCATCAACCATGGCGGCTCCGCCATATTTGATAACAACCGTCTTGCCGGTCAGGTTCTTAATCCACGGCAGCGCTTCGAACAGCAGCTGCGCGGTTGCTTCGTTGGATTCGCTCGAACGACAATCGCGTGCGAATTTCATAATCTGCCTCGTCTTTCGTATCGTTATCGCGCCGTGCTCCGCTGTCCGCAATCGCGGCAAGATGCGCAGCGTGCCTGGAATCTAGGAACGGTAGTCGCCGTTGATGGAGATGTATTCATGCGTGAGGTCGCAGGTCCACACGGTCGTTGCCGCGTCGCCTGCGCCCAGGTCGGCCGAGATCACGATCTCGGGCGCCTCGAAACGTCGTAGAGCCTCGTCCTCGTCAAAGCGAACAGTCAGACCGTCGCGACAGACGGGCATGCCCATCATGTCGATGGAAACGTCTTCCTGATTAAACTTCACGCCGCACTTGCCAAGCGCCATGGCAACGCGGCCCCAGTTGCAGTCGTGGCCGGCGATGCAGGTCTTAACGAGCGGCGAGTTGGCAACGGCACGAGCGGCGATATCAGCTTCCTCGTCGTTGGCGGCTCCGGTAACGTTGACCGTAACAAGCTTGGATGCGCCCTCACCATCGGCGGCGATATTGCGCGCCAGGCTCTCGCACACCTCGTGCACGGCAAATGCCAACTCGTCGAAGGCATCGGAGCCCTCGACGATAGGCTCGGCATCTGCGGCAGCGGCGCCGGAGGCAAGCATGATGCAGGTGTCGTTGGTCGAGGTGTCGGAATCGACCGTTACCTTGTTAAAGGTCTGCTTGACGGTCGAGAGCAGCAGGGCATGAAGTGCCGCAGGCTCGACGGGGGCATCGGTGGTGATAACTGCGATCATGGTGGCCATATTGGGCATGATCATGCCCGAGCCCTTGCACATGCCGCCTACCGTATAGACATTGCCCGCATGACCCGCAGCCTCACTGACGTAGGACACGGCGTACTCCTTGGAGTGCGTGTCGGTCGTCATGATGGCGCGAGCGGCATCGGCGCCACCGTGGGCGGAGAGCGCCTCGTAGGCAGCAGGAATGGCTGTCTCAAACGTGTCGATCGGCAGAATCTGGCCAATCACACCCGTGGAGGCAACCAGGATCTGCTGGGGTTCGCAGCCGATAACCTGCGATGCGATGTTGCAGGTCTCGCGCGCGCAGGCAAGGCCGGTCTCGCCCGTGGCGGCGTTCGCGTTGCCGGAGTTGATTGAAACACCGGCGATGATACCGTAGCCCTTGTCCGCACCGCCCAGGTTGGCACGGCTCACCTGCACGGGCGCCGCGCAAAAGCGGTTGGTCGTAAACACGCCGGCGCCGGGACAGGGTTTATCGGGCATGACGAGCGCATAGTCTAAGCGCTCGGGATTCTTCCGGAATCCCGCATGGATGCCTGCGGCCTTAAAGCCGGCCGCTGCCGTAACGCCACCCTCGACGGCGCGAATCTTGATATCAATCAGGTCGGTATTCATCGTCTTTATGACTCCTTATGTCAAACAAAAAACGGACATCGGTTGGTGCGCCATGCCAGTCGCAATCATGAGACCAGCTTAAAAGTGGCGCCCCACTCGATGCCCGACTACCAAATCGTTAACAATCGAATGTGCTACACCGGGCACGCCACTGTGGGCAAGCCTCGTCGCTCGTCAAAGCCAAAGACGATATTGGCGCACTGGACTGCTTGGCCCGCAGCGCCCTTGCACAAATTGTCGATGGCGCCCGTCGCCACCAGCACGCCCGCGCGCTTGTTGAACGCAAGGCCAATCTGGGCGGCGTTGGTGCCGACGACCGAAGCCGTCTTGGGCTGCTGGCCGGCATCGAGCACGCGCACAAAGGTGCGTCCAGCGTAGAACTGCTTGTAATAGTCGACAACGTCCTCAAGGATCAAGGTATCGATAGCCTGCGGCGCAAGCGGCATCGTTACCGTAGAGAGTAGACCGCGCTTGAGGGGTGCCAGGTGCGGGGTAAAGACGACGCGATCTGTTAGACCAAGGATTTGCTCGATTTCGGGCGTGTGACGATGCTTGCCCACGCCGTAGGCCTCCAAATTCTCGTCGGCGCTGCAAAAATGCGTACGAGCGTTGCAGGACTTGCCGGCACCCGTCACACCGCTGATGGCATCGACAATCACGGGACCGTTCTCGGCCACCCAGCCCGCACGCACGGCAGGAGCGGCAGCAAGGCTCGTTGCGGTGGGATAGCAGCCGGCGCAGGCGACCAACACGGGCCTGCCAGCAGCATGGCTGGAAGCAGCGGTCTCCAAGTCCTGGCAGAACAGCTCGGGCAGGCCGAAGGCACGTGTCTTGAGTAGCTCGGGGCTCGTGTGCTCGGCGGCATACCATGCCTCAAACACGGCCGGATCGCTCAGGCGGTAATCGGCCGAAAGATCAAAGCAGGAAACGTCTGCGGCAAGCAGGGCGGGCACCTGCGCCATGGCGGCGGTGTGCGGCACGGCCAAAAATACCGCGTCGCAGTTCTTGAGCTCGGGGGCATCATGCGTCGTGAAGACAAGATCGCTTACGCCGGTGAAGCTCGGGTACACCGCAGACAACGGCTGGCCGGCATCGGCGTTGGACGTAATGGCGACAAGTTCAAACTCGGGATGACCGAGCACGAGGCGAATGAGCTCGGCTCCGGCATATCCAGCCGCGCCGACGATTCCAACCTTCAAAGACATATCAGACTCCTTGTCTGCGATTTATGCACCGATGCGCATTTCGCAGCGGTCGTTATGAAGTGGGTTGAAACTTTAGCACCAAAAGATGCATGAATACGTAAATGGCTTGCATATTCATGCATTGAAACATTCCCGACACATTCGCTTGAAGGAATTGACAAATGGAGCGGGCCCCATATTACCCAGTGCACCTTACGGTGACGTTGCAATGTGGGGCCCGCTATATGCGAGAATTTGAATTGTCGAAGCTTGCTGAGAGACTCGTTTAGAGCTCGACCGGCACCCATTCGTCGTGATTGCAGATAAAGGCCTCGGGTTCCTCCACGCTAAAGAAGACGAGCGTGGGGTCGTTAGGCCCCTCATAGTGCTCGCTCAAGCGCTCAAGATGTTTCCATCCAGCCTCGCGCATATCGGGAGCGGCCTGGTCATCCAGACCCGCATGCCCGCGCAAGATGAGCCAGCCATGGCCCGGCCACCAACTCGTGGCCTCAAAGCGCTGATTTTGCAGCAGCTCTTGCCACACGTCTTTGGTGCGCGCCGTCACAAACCACAGCTTACCGTCCTGAATCTGTGCAAACGAGAACGGACGTACATGTGGCTGCCCGTCCACGCTCGTCGCCAAGTACCACGCCGGCACCGACGTCAGATACTCCAAAACCGTATTCAATCCGTCCACGTTTCCTCCTGTACTAGCCAGTTTGAGAGCCTGGTTTGTGTGAGCTAGAGCTCCAGGCGCTCCTCGCTGCCGTCGATATCACAGAAGCGGGCGACGATATTGCGGACCGAGAAAAACGCAAGGCGGCCGTCGTTGGCACTATCGTGTTGCTCGCCAATGCCCACCATGTGCTTAAAACCCGCTTGACGCACCTTGTCGCTCGCAGCTGCGTCGTCCTCAAGTGCGGCTTCGCCGGTCAACACGATCCAACATTCCCCCGGCTTCCAGCCCGATACTTCAAACTTGGGATTCGCACTCAGCTCCGCCCACACATCCTTATCGCGCGACGTGCAAAACCACAACTTACCGTCATCGACCATGGCAAACGAAAACGGTCTCACGCGGGGCTGATGTCCGTCGGCCACATCGGTCGTGGCCAGATACCACGCCGGAATGCGCCTGAGATACGAACAGGCGCGCTCAAGCTGAGCCGTGCGGTCGTTGTCGGTCATAGGGACCCCTTTCTTGCGCTCGAATCGCGCCTAAACAAGTTGAAGATTGATGCCGATGACGCAGATGAGCAGCAGCGCCGTCACCACCGCAGCCAACGCATCGCCGCGGCCAAATGCAAGCGCATGCAGACGTGTGCGGCCCTGCTCGCCGTGATAGCAGCGTGCATCCATGGCAGCAGACAGCGTCTCGGCATGACGGAACACGCCGGTGAACAGCGGAATCGCCACACTGCCGAGCATGCGTACGCCACCGAGCGGACCGCCCGTTACGCGTGCACCGCGGCTCGCCTGCGCATCGGCCGTCTGCTTCATCTCGGTGGCGAACTGCGGCATAAAGCGCAACGCGATACCCATAATCATGCCGAGCTCGTGCGCAGGAAGTCCCACACGCGCAAACGGTGCGAGCAGACGCTCAAAGCCCGCGGTGAGGTCGAGCGTCGGCGTAGTGAGCGTAATGGCACTCATGCCGGCCATCATCAACGTCAGGCGGCACGCCATAAAGGCGGCAGAACGCAGTGAGCCCTCGCTTATCTGCAGAAAACCGAGCTGCCACAAGATGCGCCCACTCTGATCGGTAAACAAGTTGAGCACCGCGACCACGACGACGATTGCCAGCAGCGGCGCCATCGATGATAGGACCCGGCGCAACGGCACCCGGGACACGGCATAGATCAGCACGACGAAAATTGCGACAGGGGCCAGTCCGCGGAAGCCACTGACCGTGAGCGTCGTGATCAGAAACACAAAGCCCAAGAGCAACTTGGTTCGCGGGTCCAGGCGGTGGATTGCACTATCGCCGGGATAGTAACTACCAAACGAAAACGCCTCCATCAGCAGCCCTCCTCTCGCGCGACCGTCTTGGATTTAGCAATGTCCGAGACGTTAGAAGAACCGTCTGAGCGACCGATCAGCAAATTTGCCAACTCGTCGGCCAACGACTCAACCGTATAGAGCCCGCCGCGACGCAGCGGCACGCCCGCCTCCGTAAGCGCCAGCGCCATACGCTGGGCGGCGGGAACGCCCAAGCCGATCGACTTGAGCTCATCGGCATGCGCAAACACCTGCACGGGCGTTCCCTCAGCAAACACCGCGCCCTCGTTCATCACAACGATACGGTCACAACAATTTGCCAGGTCATCCATGCTGTGCGAAACCATGACAACGGTCAGGCCCTCGCAATGGAGTCGATCGATGAGCCCTAGGAAATCCCTGCGCGCAGCCGGATCGAGCCCCGCCATGGGTTCATCGAGCACCAGGACCTCGGGCTCCATGGCAAGCACGCCGGCGAATGCCACGCGCCGTTGTTGACCGCCCGAAAGCTCAAAGGGGCTCTTGTCGCCGACCGTGGAAAGGTCGAGGCCCACGCGTGAGAGCGATGACTCGACACGACGGTCGACTTCATCTTGCGGCAAGCCAAGGTTGTGCGGACCAAACGCCACGTCCTGCGCCACGGTTTCGGCAAACAGCTGACGCTCAGGATATTGAAACACCACGCCGACCTTGGCCTTAACCGCGGCGGCGTCTTTCTTGTTTGACAGATCGAGCCCCAGCGCGCAAACGCTTCCCTCCTGGGGACGAATCAAACCGTTGAGATGCTGGACCAGCGTCGACTTACCCGAACCGGTATGACCTGCCAAACCCAGGAACTCGCCGCGACGCACCGTCAGCGATACATCGCGCAGCGCCCACGGGCTGCTGGGGTCGTTTCCCCAGAGAGCCTGTTTGTTCGATGAACCCTCGGCGGCCGAGCGCTTGTGCCAACGGCGACGCTCGCGGGCGCTCAGCGAATAACTGTACGAAACATGGGATAGCTCTATGACGGGCTCCGACGCGTTGCCCTCGTTGTCTACCGGAACAGTGCCGTCAGCGATTTCCAACTGGGATGCGGAAGACTGCCCCGCGGTGCCTGCCCCACTTCGCTCGGCATAAGTCTGCGCAATCTCGGCGACCATATCCGCCTCACGTACCTGCGCGCAAACGGGCACGCCCTTCGCACGAAGCGTCCTACCTAAGCAGCACGACGCCGGCATATCCAGGTTGAGCTGCGCAAGTTCGTCCGCTCGCGTCAAGATTTCCTCGGGCGTACCGAGCATGGCAACGCGCCCCGCCCGAAACACCGCGACACGATCGGCCTCGGCGGCCTCTTCCATAAAGTGCGTAATCATCACGATGGTCATGCCGCGATCGTGCAACGCGCGGCAAGCCTTCATGAGGCCCTTGCGCCCACGCGGATCAAGCATCGAGGAAGCCTCATCCAAAATGAGAACGCGCGGCTCCATGGCGAGCACGCCGGCAAGCGCCACGCGCTGCTTTTGGCCACCCGAAAGCACGTGGGTCTCGTGGCGCTCAAAGCCCACCAGGCCCACACCCTTCAGCGCCTCGCGTACGCGCTGCGCAATTTGCGCCGATGGCACGCCAAGGTTTTCGGGACCGAACGCAACGTCATCTTCGACAAGCGTTGCCACCAGCTGATCATCGGGATTCTGGAATACCATGCCCGCGGTCGAACGAATGTCGTAGACCAGCTCGGGATCGGACGCATCCATGCCGTTAATGCGCACCGTGCCCGCATCGGGCTGCAGCAGCGCATTCAGATGCTTGGCAAACGTCGACTTGCCCGACCCATTGCCACCGAGGATGCAGAAAAACTCCCCGTCCTCGATGTTCAGATCGACACCGTCGAGTGCCGACACGGCACCGTCATAGCTAAAGGAAACGCCCCGACACTCAATCATGCGCGGCCTTTGACCTGGTCCTTTTTAGGCGTGATGAGGTTGGAGACCGCTTTATACACCGCCAGTGTCAACACCGAGTTAAGCACGGTCTTGATAAGGTTGAACGGCAGCACGGCAGGAATCATGAGCGGGGCGATCACATCGACCGAGCCATACCAGAACCATACGCCAATGGTAAGGTTTGCGACCATAGACAACGCCGTAGCGGCAATAACGCCGAGCACCAGGCCAATCACGGCACCCTTATAGGTATGCATCTTCTGATAGACGATAGCCGCAGGCAGAATGTAGCCCAGCGTGGCAACCAGGTTCATAAGCGCGCCGACCCAGTCACCCGTGGTGAGCGCATGGATAACGATAGCCATAGCGGCAACAGCAGTGCCGGCGCCAGGACCATACGCAAACCCGCACACCATCGCCGGTACCAGCGACGGGTCATACGTCAAAAACGGCGCCGAAGGAAGGATAGGCAGCTGCACGTACATAAACAGGGCGCCCAAGGCGCACATCAACGCCATGGTAACGAGCTGTTTGGTGCTCCACCTATTCGTGTTCTCAAAATGGATATGCTGCGACTGTTCAGACATAAGATCACCTGCCTCTTTCATCCGGACTCTAACCGTTGGTACTGGGATCTCACCAGTTCAGCCGGCATGCGAACCAACACACGCACGGGTCGCGGACTCATCGGCTCGGTCGCAGACACCTCGCCTGCGCCACGGCACCCCTTTGGCACCGTCCGATTTACCGCCAGTGGGGAATTTCACCCCGCCCTGAAACAGCAATTGCAAGTTTAGCACGAGCAGGTTCTCGCGCAAGTATGCCAAGGGTAATTTGTGGCGGAGATCAGTTGCCAAAGCAACCACGTTCCCCACCCATCCCAAAGCAACGCGCCTTTCGCGCAAAGCGCGAAACAGCGAAGGGGACACGTATCCCTATCGACCACATCCTTCTCCGCCCGCCGGCCTCAAGGCCGTAAACGCAGGGAATCCGGGGGCGGGACGGGGACTTCTCTCCGGAATATTCCGCAGGACGCAAAGAGGCTCCGCAGCGCGAAGCGCGATGCGGAGCCTCTTTGCATGTCCGAGGACGTTCCGGAGAGAAGTCCCCGTCCCGCCCCCGGATTCCCGGTGGGAGTTCTAGACCTTGTCGGCCTTAGTACATACCGCCGCCCTGCTGACCAGCGGTAGCAGCAGCGATTGCGTCCTCAAGCTGAGTGTTCTTGGGCACATCGGAGACGGTGGCCTCGGTGATGAGGATCAGGCTGGCGACAGAAGCAGCGTTCTGCAAGGTGACGCGGCTGACCTTGACGGGGTCGAGGACGCCCATCTCGATCATGTCGCCCCACTCGCCGTTGGCAGAGTTGAGACCCTGGCCGGCGGGCAGCTCGGCGACCTTGTCGACCACGACAGCGCCCTCAAAGCCAGCGTTCTTGGCGATGGTGGCGACCGGAGCGGTCAGAGCCTTCTTGACGATGTCGACGCCGATCTTCTCCTCGGGGTCATCGATCTCGACGGCATCGAGCGCAGGAGCAGCGTCCATGAAGGCGACGCCGCCGCCAGCGACAATGCCCTCCTCGACAGCAGCGCGGGTGGCCTGCAGGGCGTCCTCGACGCGATGCTTGATCTCCTTGAGCTCGGACTCGGTAGCAGCGCCGACCTTGATGACGGCAACGCCACCGGAGAGCTTGGCCAGGCGCTCCTGGAGCTTCTCGCGGTCGAAGTCAGAGGTGGTGTTCTCCATCTCACCCTTGATCTGAGCGATACGAGCGTCGATGGCCTCCTTGGAACCAGCGCCACCGACGACGACGGTGTTGTCCTTGGAGATGGTGACGGACTTAGCGGTACCGAGCATATCGGCGGTGATGTCAGCGACCTTCACGCCCAACTCGTCCAGGGCAGCCTGGCCACCGGTGAGGACGGCGATGTCCTCGAGGATGCGCTTGCGGCGATCGCCGTAGCCCGGGGCCTTAACGGCGCAGACGTTGAGGGCGCCACGGATCTTGTTGAGGACCAGGGTAGGCAGAGCCTCGCCGTCGATGTCCTCAGCGATGATGAGCAGGCCACGGCCAGCGCGCTGGACAGCCTCGAGAACGGGCATGATGTCCTGAACGCTGGAGATCTTCTGGTCGGTGATGAGGATGTACGGATCCTTCATCACGGCCTCCATGCGGTCGTTGTCCGTGACGAAGTAAGCGGAGACATAGCCCTTGTCGAACTGCATGCCCTCGACGGTGTCGATGGTGATGTCGAACGTCTGGGAATCCTCGACGGTGATGACGCCGTCCTTGCCCACGACCTCCATGGCCTCGGCAATCTTCTCGCCGACCTCGGGGTCACCGGCGGAGATGGTACCGACGGAAGCAATCTGCTCCTTGGTCTCGACCGGCTTGGCCTGCTTCTTCATCTCGGCGACGGCGGCGTTGACGGCCTTGTCGATGCCGCGACGGATGGCCAGCGGGTTGGCGCCAGCGGCGACGTTGCGCAGACCGTCGTTGACGATGGCCTGAGCGAGCAGGGTTGCGGTGGTGGTGCCGTCACCCACGGTGTCGTTGGTCTTGGTGGCGACCTCCTTCACCAGCTGGGCGCCCATGTTCTCGATGTTGTCCTCGAGCTCGATCTCCTTAGCGACGGAAACGCCGTCGTTGGTGATGGTCGGGGCACCGAACGTGCGCTGCAGCGCAACGTAGCGGCCCTTGGGGCCCATGGTGACGGTAACGGCGTCGGCCAGGGTGTTGACGCCCTTGGCGAGCTTAGCGCGGGCATCGGTGTTGAACGTAATGTTCTTTGCCATAGTGGGTAATCCTCCAAAAGAAATGTGACTCGCGTCGCCGCTTCCGAGTCCTATGCGACGAGCGCGTTCAAAGACGAATCAGAGATTCTGACGAGACTAGGCCTCGACGACAGCGTAGATGTCATCGGCGCGCATGAGCAGATACTTCTCGCCGTCGACCTTAACCTCGTTGCCACCGAACTTACCGTAGATGACAACGTCACCGACCTTGACGTCCATGGGAATGCGCTCACCCTTGTCGTTGACCTTGCCGGCGCCAACGGCAACAATGGTGCCGCGCTGCGGCTTCTCCTGAGCGTTGCTGGCGATATACAGACCAGAAGCGGTCTTCTGCTCGGCCTCGTCGGGCTTGACCAGAACACGATCTGCAAGCGGCTTCAAAGACGACATGCTTGTCTCCTCCTTTTTGGGCCGCGCGGTTATACCACGCGAATTAACCCTTTTTGTTTGCGTACGCGTTGAATGGTACCCACGAATGGCGGGTTATACAACACGGAGTCAAAAAATCTTATTTTTTGGCACTTAGATTTTCTGAATGCCGGGGGATAACTTAGCGGTGGCTCCCGGGGCGGACCGGAGGGCATGAAGTTTGCTGCTCTACAGTCCTGCGCAAGACGGAAAGCACATTAAGTGCTTTCCTTTGCGTGCGGAACTCGCGACAAACTTCATGCCCTCCGGTCCGCCCCGGGAGCCAGGTTGACTAACTAGGGCCCGGCATTCAGAAAAGTCAGTGCAGCAAAATGGCGATGCGGATGGAATGCACAAGATAGGGGGCACGTTGTTGGGACGCGCTCTTTTTAGTTGCGGTGGAATAGTTCCTGTTTTTGGGCTTGAAGGCCGATTTTAGGGACTATTTCACCGCAACTGAGGGGTGGGATGTGGGGTTAGCGCTCGTAAATCAAGTTGCCTGCCAGGTAGGTGGCTTGGACTTTGGTGGCTTGAAGTTCTTGGGGATCAACGGTGAGCGGGTTTTGGTCCAGGACTACCAGGTCGGCGTACTTGCCGGGCTCCAAGCTGCCGAGGTTTTGCTCGTCGCCCGCTGCATAGGCGCTGCCCAGGGTGTAGTTGCGCAGAGCCGTTGCTGCATCGATGCGCTCGCTCGGCAACCAGCCGCCCTCGGGCCAGTGGCTTTTGGGGTCCTGGCGCGTAATAGCCGTGTAGAGCACGTTCATGCTGGTAACGGGCGTGATAGGGCTGTCGGTACCGAAGGCTTGGCGAATGCCGCGCTGCTTATAGGTTGCGAACGGCCACATGATGCGGCTGCGCTCCAGGCCCAGATCGCGCTCCGGACCACCCGGGTCGAGCGTGATATGGCAGGGCTGGCTCGAAGCAACCACGTTGAGCTTGCGCAGGCGGTCGATGTCCTCGGGCAGAAGGTTCTCCAGGTGCTCGAGCGTGTTATGGCCGTGCTGGGGCAGGCCGTACAGATCGGCCGCCTCCTCGAAGATATCCAGCGCGGCATGAATCGCACCGTCACCAATGACGTGGATGCGCACGGTGTGACCGCGCTCCGCGGCCGCCAGAACCAGTTTGCGCATGCGCTCAACCGGGACCGTCAGACGGCCCTGGTCGCCCGGGAAGCGCGGATTGGTATAGGGCTCAGTGAGATATGCCGTGTGTTCACTCGACACGCCGTCGAAGAACTGCTTAAAACCCGGCGCCGAAAGCAGCGCGTTGTTCGCGTAACGTACCTGCAGCTCTTCCAGACGCGACTGGTCATCCAGCAGCGTGGGAAACAGATGGGCACGAATGCCCAGCCTACCGGCCGTCTGCAATTTGTCGTAGACATCGTCTCGGATAAAATCGCAGCCCGGCATGGGCATGAGCGACATATCGCAGATCGAAGTAATACCCTGCTCGGCCATGCGCCTCATTTGATCGGCGTAAGCGCTTGCGATGCGACCTTCGCCCAGCCACTCAAGGCAGCGCGGCAGCAGCTGCATGGCAGCCGCTTCGTGCGCAATGCCCGTGAGCTCGCCGTTTGCATCCTTGTCGTAGCTGCCGCCCGCTGGCGGCTCGCTGTCGCGTGTGACGCCGAGCGCCTCGAGTGCGCGGCTGTTGAGCCAAAGCGTGTGCCCGTCGCCCGAATACATAACACAGGGACGATCGGGGAATGCCGCATCGAGCGACGCCTTGGTAGGATGCTCGGGCGGGTCCCAACGGTAGTCGCGCCAGCCCTGCGTCACAACCCAAGCGTCGTCGGGCAGGTCCTGGGAAAACTCGAGCGCATGTTGCACCAGCGCCGCCTCGGACGTGCCCATATCCATGAGCATGTACGGCGAGGAACCGACCGAGGTATGGAAGAAGTGCAGATGAGCGTCATGGAAACCGGGGCAGACAAACTGCTCGCCGCAGTCGATAACCGGCGTGGCGGCAGGCGCGGCGGCAATCACGTCATCGGGCGCACCGACTGCGACGATACGGTCGCCTGCGATGGCAATCGCCAGCTCGCGGGCGGTATCGATGCCGTCTTGCGCGGTAAAGACGTTCTTGGAGCGGATAATCCGATCGATATGTTGCATGGGCATCCCCATCTCTGGCAGGAAATTCAACACCCCCGAGTGTACTCCCCCGCCCTTGTAACAAAACCCCAAGCGGCAAACGGCAACTTTAC
The DNA here is from genome assembly GCA_902470805.1 of uncultured Collinsella sp. Taxonomy (GTDB): domain Bacteria; phylum Actinomycetota; class Coriobacteriia; order Coriobacteriales; family Coriobacteriaceae; genus Collinsella. The sequence goes on from CABRHX010000001.1 coordinate 150,646, forward strand.
CAGCCCTAGCGGCAGGTGGCATACTGGAGAGAGCCTGTACGATTTTGCGATCAACCCAGCAAGGAGCAAATCGACCATGACGAAGACCAAGGCACAGCAGATTATGGCGGCGACCGAGGCTCGCGCGGCTGACGACGTCACCGCAGCCATCAAAGATATCGCTACCGAATTTGAACCATATATCATCAAGCAGCGCCGGCACTTCCATAAGCACCCGGAGCTGAGCCTTGCCGAGGAGCGCACGACCTCCGACATCGCCAACCAGCTCGACGCCATGAATATCCCCTACGAGCGTCCGCTCAAGACCGGCTTGGTGGCAACGCTTCGCGGTACCGCGCCGGATGCCTACCGCGAGGACGGCACGCCACGCCGCCGCATCCTGCTGCGCGCCGACATCGACGCCCTGCCCGTCACCGAGCAGACCGGCGAGGAGTTCGCCAGCGTCAACGAGGGCTGCATGCACGCCTGCGGTCACGACTGCCATATCGCCATGATGCTCGGCACGCTGCAAATCCTGCGCCATATGACCGACGACATCCACGGCGAGGTCCGCATCGTCTTCCAGCCCAGCGAGGAAAACGGCCAGGGCGCCAAGCTCATGATCGGCACGGGCGTGCTCGACGGCGTCGATGGCGCCTACGCCGCGCACATCTGGAGTGAGGTCGACGCCGGCACCGTGAGCTGCGAGCCCGGTCCGCGCATGGCCAATACCGACTGGTTCCGCATCGACGTCCGCGGCACCTCGTGCCATGGCGCCATGCCCCAGCGAGGTCACGACGCCGTCATGGTTGCCGCCGAGATTGTCAACGCCCTGCAGACCATCGTCTCGCGCGAAATCAGCCCCTACGAGCCGGCCGTCATCACCGTCGGCGAGCTGCACGGCGGCACCGCGCGCAACGTTATCGCCGGCACGGCCTACCTCGCCGGCACGGTGCGCACCTACGGAGATTCGACCCACGAGGAAATGCCGGAGCTTATGCGCCGCATCGTGGAGCATACCGCGGCCGCCTTGGGCGCCGAGGCAGAGCTCACCGACTACACCATCGCCAACTACAAGGTCGAAAACGACGCCGCCTCGAGCGAGCGCTGCCGTCAGGCCGTGGTCAAGTGCTTGGGCCCCGCGGGCGAAGGCCATTATCGCGGCACGCTTTCGGGCGAGGACTTCTCGGAGTACCTGCGCCGCGTGCCGGGCGTGCTCGCCTTTGTTGGCACGCGCAACCCCCAGATTGGCGCCACGTACGCCCAACATTCTTGCTTCTACAAGATTGACGAGACCGTGCTGGCAAAGGGCTCCATGGTGGCCGCCCAGTATGCTATCGACTTTTTGGCCGAGCCCACGCAAGAGGAGCTCGACGGCCCCACGATCGCCGCGGTTGCCGAGACCAACCCCGACTTGGCCGCCAAGCTGCGCTCTGCCAAGGCCACGGCCGCTGAGGCGCGCGACGCCATGCACGATGCTCGCACCGCCCGCCATGCTGCAATCAAGGGCATCCACGATGCGCGGGCTGCCGCTCGCCACGAGGAAAAGCGCGACGAGTAGCCGTCACGCCCATCCATAACAGCCTGGCTAAAGCAAAGCGGGGGCGGACGTTATCTCAACGTTCGCCCCCGCTTATGTGTCGACCGTTTTTCTAGCGCGTCCTCCGTCACGCCAGGTAAGAGCGAAGGATGGTGAGCCAGCGTGGGGGTTCGAGGTGGATGATATCGTCGGGAACTCCGGCGGGCGCATAGCCGCCAAAGAGCAGACCGGCATCTGCCGGATTGATGAGGCGCACGATCCATACGACGACGACCAGCACGCACAACACGGTGACCGCAATGTCGATACCACGCTTTAGCTTGCTCGATGCCACCTCCTCGCGCACGAACGCGAGCACAAACGCAATCGGCACCACCCAAAACAGCGGATGGTAGGCAAAGGCAGCCGCATAATCGAGGCGCAGCGCCGCCAGCCACGCCCTCGTCATGCCGCATCCCGGACAAGGAATGCCCGTCATCAATCGAAAAATGCAGCCAATGTCGAGCAGGTAGAGCGCGAGCCAGGCGACAAAGAGCGCGCCGGTGCAAAAAAGGGCGCGGCGAAGGAGCTCTGCCGTGCCCCTATGTCCCTGGAAGCTGTTCACGCCGCCCTTATTGTTAGGCACGAGCGCCAAGGCGAGTGTTGTAAGCCGTTGCCATGGCATTGGTATTATTGATGACGATGTTCATAGCGAAGATGGGACCAAGGCCGCACAGGAGCGCGCCGAAGATCTGCCACAGAAGAACGGTGGTGCCGTTTTCCTGGAACACCAGGCCGTAGCGAGGAGCGTTGGCCTGCAGGCGGTTGCCAATCTTGTAATACCAGTAGTACGCGTAGAAGCCGCAGGTCACAAACGATAGAAGGATGAATTCCGCCAGACCCGGCGTGTAATCGCCGTCATCCTGACACAACGTGTTGACGTCGCGTGCCAAGCAATACAGGAAGTAGAACGAATAGATACCGCAGGTCACAAGAGAGAGCAGCAGCCAGCCGATCAGGCTGCGGTCAGCCTTAATGGGGTCATAGCCCATCGGAGCGGATGCGGACTGTTGGGCGTATTGACCGGTGTACTGCTGCTGAGGCTGGGGCGCGGGCTGAATAGCCTGGGCCGGAGCGGGCTGGGGCTGCGGGGCCGCAGCGGCAGAAGCGGCACCAACGGCGGATCCGCAAACAGGGCAGAATTTGGCATCATCCGAAATGGGAGAACCACAAGTGGGACAGAACATGAGCCTCTCCTTTTCCTAAGGCGTCGCACGCCTTCAAACCTTACACGTCTACGTTCTCAACAATAGCCGCGACGTTGTTGCGCAACATTGACCAATTTCCGAGAAATTTTGCTGCAACCGTTTTCCCAGGCATTTTCTTGCTTTCGCAGTAGAAAAAGGCACCCCGGGCTCAGTTGCCCAGGGCGCCTCGACCGGCTATTCGGTTTGATTGTTTTCGGCAGCAGGATTATCGCCCGGCTCATCCGCCGGCGTGGCAACGGCATCCCAATCGGGCTCCGCAGGCGTCGCCTCGGACGCCGGTGCGGGGACAGGAGCAGGTGCCGGGGCAGGTGCAGGCGCGGGCGCCGGGGCAGGCGCAGCACCAGTGGCTGCCGTGGGATTGAATCCCGCAGGAGCAGGCTTCTTCTCACCCGGGAGCACAAAAGTCAAAACGTCGTCCTTGTCCTCATCGGCCCATTCGCTTGCATAACGTGCAGCCCAATAGCCAACGGCACGGTGCTTGAGCATCTTGCCAAAGACCGTAAGGAACACCGTGACGAATGCAATCAGCACCAGGAACAATACGAGCGTGACACCACCGGCGGTAACAATCGCCTCGATACCCGTGGGGCGATAGTAATAGCCGTACGCGCCAATTCCGGCGATGGCACCAAAGACAGCTGTCAAGATCCACGTAATGGCGTTGGCAACCAGGCCCGTCAAAAACTCGGGAAGGAACGAAGCACAGAACAGCTTGGTCTTGTTGTGCTTAAACGCCGCCCAGACCTTATCGAGCGAAAACGCGCTCTCGACACGCCCGGTCACCGCAAAGTGCATCACGGCGATGTCGGCGAACATCTTAAAGAAGACACCCAGAATCGCCGAGGCAATTAGCGCCAGGACAAGCAGGCCGAGCGAACCGAACAGCGCAGCCTCGAGTGCATAGGAGCCGTAATAAGAATACGAGCCCGCGGCGCCAATTACCACGCCCTCCACCAGCGAAAGCACTACACCGATAACGGGAATGGCAGCGATAACCTCGAGCACGACCGAAATAACGCTCGAAAAGACTCCGAGACCAAACGACGTGGAACGCATGAGTGGACGGTCCATGCCGTCATCGACCTTGAGCGAAAGATCACGGCCCCACTCGATACCAAAGCCGGAACCACACACACTCGCAATGCAAGCTGCCAGAAAGCCGATGGCAGCCGCAATGCCGCCAATAACGGGAATAAACAACACGAGCACCGACACAACGCAAATCAGCGCCGGCAAAAACGCGATTTGGCATACACGCTGAAGCACGCCCGGAGTCTTGGTCATATCTTGGAACGCCTGAGCCACACAGCCCTTTGGCGCATTCGCCACGGGCGGTTGCGGAACAAACTGCTGGGGCTGAGGCTGTCCCTGGGGAGCGGGGCCAGAGGCACCGGCATTAGGAGCACCACACACGCCGCAGAACTTGTCGTTATCGCCCATGGGGGCGCCACACTGCGAGCAGAACATAGAATCATCCCTTCGTATCTTGAACGAATCACTTAGATCGCAAACGATGTCTTTAGCATCATTATTGCCCAATGTGGGGTCAAATACTCAAAGATGACCGATTTGCAAGGTACGCGGCGCCAGCAGGCGGTTCGTTGAATATGTCTGTGCTAGTTCGTTCCGCGGAAGCCCTTGCCGACGATCTCGGAGCTGTCGACGATCGTGATAAAGGCACCCGGATCGACTTCGCGCGCATAGCGGCGTAGTTGCACGGCCTCGCGACGGCTCAGCACGCTCATGATCACCGTCACGCACTTGCCCGAGAAGGCACCGTAGCCGCGGCTGATGGTCGCTGTGCGGTTGAGATGCTTGACGATAAACTCCTCGACCTTAAGGGGTTCGGAGCAAATGACCGTGCAGACCTTACGAAGATGGATGCTCTCGATGGCCTTGTCGACCACAAGCGTCTTGGCAAACAGGCCGAGCACGCAGTACAGACCGACACGCGGGCCATACAAAAAGGCCGCGATGGCCACGATGCCGATATCAACCAACAGCAGCGCGCGGCCAATCTCGAGCGTCGTGCGGCGCTTGAGGATCATGGCAAGAATGTCCGTGCCGCCCGTCGAGGCGCCAATATCAAAGACAATGGCGCTGCCGAGCGCCGGCAGGATCACGGCAAAGCACAGGTCAAGCCACATATCGCCCGTCATCGAGACATCAGTCGGGATAAAGAGCTCAAACAGCGAAACATAGGCCGAAAGCGCAAACGAGGCGAAGACGCTCCAAAGAATCGCCTTGCGCTCCAAAAAGATAAAGCCCAAGACGACGAGAACCGCGTTGATAATCCACATAAAAACGCCGACGGGCAGGGTCGGGAACAGCGTGGACAGAATGACCGACACGCCCGAGGTGCCGCCAAAAGCAAAGTGATTAGGGGTTTTAAACGCAACGATGGCGAAGGCCGTAAGAATCAGGCCCAGATTGAGCTCGGCAAAAAAGCGCGGGAAGCCCGGCTCCTGGCTGCGCTTTTGACCGACACGCTCGCCGCGCTCGATATCGGTGCGATCAACCACGCGCTCCATCGGCACCACGGGAGGACGATGCACCTCCTCGGCAGCACGCGATGCCGCCTCTGCCGCGGCGGCCTCAATCGCCCATGCCTTGCTTTCTGTTTCGTGCTCGTCGGCCATTACGGCAACCCCTCGTTAACAATTTGGAAACAATGCGCTCATTAGGGTAACGCGGAACGTGGGGATTGCAACCCTTAGTTAGACGAGCGGTATGACTATATCGGGAGCGTACAAAAACGGCCGGCCACGCTTTTGCTTGCGCGGTCGGCCGTTTAACGTTTTCGCAGATAAAACCTGCCAAAACAAACCTGTCTTTTTGGAAGGTTATTCGTGCTGGCTGGTGCGGTGCTCGTACTCCTCGGGGGTGATGACGTCCTCGATACGCAGGTTGACGCCCGCCACCTCAAGGCCGGTCATCGCGGCAAGGCGCTCGGTGACACGTGCCTTGACATCGTCGAAGATCGCGGGCGCATAGGCGCCGTACTCGATAATGACGGAGATGTTGACGACCACGCGATTGTCATCGGTGACCTCAACCGTCACGCCCTTGGTCAGATTCTCGGCACCAAACTGCTCCTGCACAAAGTGCATAAGGTTACCCTTCATGCCCAGGACGTGCGGCACCTCGCGGGTGGCCATGGCGACGATCTTCTCGATCACACCGTTGGAATAGGTCAGCGAGTCCTCGGACTCGTCTGTTTCCTCATCATCCTCGTCCGCGTCATCGGCGGACTCGGCCTCGACGAGCGCCTCATCCTCGAGCGTCACATCCTCGGCTTCGGCGACGGCCGCCTCATTCTCCTCGAGCTCGGTATCGGCCACATCGACCTTCGTATTAAAAGCCATGGTTCCTCCTTATGCCTGCCGCGGATGCGACAGTCGAATACATATTAGCGGCCGCTAAACAGACGGCCGAAGAAGTTGACGATCCCGTTTTCGCCGTCGCGAATTTGGCCGATCACGGCGCCGATCAGCACGAAGAATGCAATGACGAGCGTGTCCCACAGGCCGAGCGTGAGCACCAACACGGCAAGGATAAAGCCAGCGACGGCACCGAGCGTGGTGTTGGGATGACGCACAGCATAGCTCCAGATGGCAGCGCCCGTACCCTTGATGAGACCCATAGCCTCGTCAAAATCCGCGGCCGCCGCGTCTTGTAACTCAGTTGCCTCTGCTTTGGAATCAACAGGTTCGCTCGCCGGCGTGGCGCTCTGGTCAATCGTCAGGCGCGGCGTACGAGCGGTCTTATCTTGATTGGTATCACTCACCGGAAACCTCCACGGTCTGGACGGTAGTCTTGGACGGCAAAAAACGGACGCGCGTGGTCGTACCCGGCGTGCCGAGCATGGTGTCGCAAGCTTCCTCGATGCGCTGCTGCATCGCGGTAGCCAGAGATGCCACGTCCTTATCGTCAAGCGCGATAGCCTCGACCTTAAAACGGACATGCGAATCGTCGGAACCTTGGACGCGGGCCTCGACATGCTCGATCATCACGCGATCGTCGCGCTCTGCAGCAGCCCTGGCGCACGAAGAAAGCGCCGCGAGCGTGACCTCGATATTGCGCTCCCCCGCCGGATGCACGCAGGACGGCTCGCGACGAGCAAACATCAGGCGGAAGAAGCTTACCAGCACGCCAATCGCCACAACTCCGCCGCATGCCGTCACGACAATGCGCGGCATGGGGTCGCGCATCAGCAGCATAAAGCGATACGTATACGGCCCCCAAAACTGGCAGACAAGCGTACCCAGCGCCACAATGGCGGCGGCAAGATACACGATCGCTAGGGCTCGTTTGAGTACGCGCACGCGGCGCTCCCTTCAAATCTCGGCTCTCGAAATGCAAAACGGTTCGCATCATTATAAAAGAGCCGGGTCCGGTGCTCTACGCACGCGGATCCGGCTCATCTATTCCACGAGGCTTGCATGCTCGCTTCATTATGCCCAGATATGCACGGCTTAACCCGTGCGGGCGCTACTCCTCCTCGAGGGCAGCGATGACCTCGTCGGTCATGTCCATGGTGCTGTAAACATCCTGGACGTCGTCGAGCTCCTCAAGACGGTCGATGAGGCGCTGAACCTTCTTGGCGTCGGCGCCGGAGACCTCGGTCGGGGTGGTCGGGACCATGGTGGTCTCGGAACCCTTGACCTGGACGCCCTGCTCCTCGAGCGCCTTGGAGACAGCCATGACCTCGTTGGCAGTAGTCCAGACGATCCACTCCTCGCCGGCGTCCTCGTAGTCCTCGCCACCGGCCTCGGCGATGGCCATCATGAACTCATCCTCGTCACCGGCAGCACCGTTGGCGATCATGGTCTCCTTCTTGGCGTTCTCGTCCAGGATCTCCTTGGCGACGACGATCTGGCCCTTGCGCTCAAACTGGAAGGCGACGGAGCCGGAGGTGCCCAGGTTGCCACCAGCGTGGGAGAAGGCGGAACGGACATCAGCGGCGGTACGGTTGCGGTTGTCGGTCAGGCAGTCGACGTAGACGGCGACACCGGCGGGACCGTAGCCCTCGTACACGATGTTCTCGTAGACGGCAGCGTCGGCACCCGAACCAAAAGCCTTGTCGATAGCGGACTTGATCTTGTCCTTAGGCATGGACTGAGCCTTGGCCTTGGCAACGGCAGCGGCGAGGCTGGCGTTGTTCTCGGGCAGCGGGTCACCGCCGAGACGGGCAGCAACGGTGATGTTGCGGCTGAGCTTGGAGAAGAGGGCGGAACGCTTGGCGTCCTGCGCGCCCTTACGATGCTTGGTTGTGGCCCACTTAGAGTGTCCGGACATACGTGTCTCCTATCGGTTTCGACCTAAAGCCCAGCGCAGATGCTCGGGCAATATAAACAAACGTCGTTATGATATACCTACTGGCCTGCGAGATAAACCCCAAAATGAAGGCGTCGTGATGATGGCCCCCTTGGTGCAAAGAAACCTGACCCCAATGCACCAAGTTAGGACCAGAGGAAGTCGCTGCGGGTGACGGTGGCGCCGATGGCGAAGGGCATGCAGGCGATGACCGGATACAGGTAGCGCATGTAAGTCGAGCCGTTGCACGGGCCAATCAGGCACACGGCGAGCACGCCCAACAGCGGCACCCAGATCGCCAGCGCACGCCATGAATGACGACGCAGCAGGTAGACCACCACGGCGATCATGATCCACACATAGGTGGCCGAGCTCATGGTGAGCGAGATAAAGGGAACACGCTGCACCGCCACACGGTATAGGTTGATCAGATGGTCACACCAGCGCACCACGTTGCTGTCAACCGGATGGAAGTCGAAGTACTTGAGGTTGTCGGGACGCGCCATGATCTCGGCACTACGCGCCGTGCTGTAGACCCAGGCATCGCGCGCGCTCGGATAAAAATAACCATAGTAGTTATTGATAAGCGCCGAAATATAGCACTCGGGATCCTTCTTAAACATCTGAGCCCATACCTCAAAATAGGCATCGATGTCCTCCTGCGAGGCATACTCGTTAAAGCAGTTCTTGACGGCATCGGACTTGTCGGGGTTGTAGCGGCGGCCCAGGTTCTCGTACTTGAGTACGCGATCGATCACGGCACGCTCTTCGTCGGTCACCAAGCCGTCGCAAGGAGCCTCCACAATGGTGCCGTCCTCCTTAACCGTGGGGTTGACGCCCGAGTTGAGGCCGTCGTGCTTTTGGACGAAACGAGCCGTCTGTTGGAACGGAATCGAGAGGATTTCGCGCTTGGAACCAGGCGTGATGTCGTGCGCCGGCATAAAGACCTTGGTGAAGTACATATTAGAGGCAAGGCAGAGCGCGAGCACCGCGAGAACGCCAACCCAACGGAAACGCGGGATGGCGCCCGAAGGCGCAGCACCAGTCTGCTTGGCTGCACGACGAGCCATATGCACGTCCCATACGCAAAACGCCGCCGCGATTACGCATGCCGCCAGGGGAAACACCAGGCCGCCGTTGCGCAGAAACGTGGAACCCATGGCGCCCAGAGCGAGCAGCAGCCAGTCGTGGCGCGCAAAGAGCACGGGGGCCTTCTCGCCCGCTCGCTCGACATTGGCATCACGACGGGGCAAGCCACATGCCACGAGCTTGACGGTCTGTACCAGCAGCACCAAGAACGCGTCGGCAAAGAGCACGTCTTTGGTGAGCAACGCCGCGTAGTTAGAGAACATCGGCATAAACGCAAAGAACAGCAGGATCGCACCGCGAACCGGCAGACTCACGCCCAGTTTGCGCAGCGACGAAATGGAATAGGCCATGCAGGCAGCCGTGATGACGAACTGAGCACAGGTGTAGATGGCAAGACCCGCGTTAGCGCTGTTGAACAGCGAAAGCCCCAGCTGGACGCACGAGCCGATAATGGCCGTGTGCACTACGGGATGATGCCCGTTGAGCAACACATTAGGATTGAGCAGACGCAAGTAGTCGCTCGTGCCGTTGGGATAGTTGAACCACTGGCGAATCTGCGCGCCCGTATCTCCCATAAAAAGGCCAGGCAGCGAAGCGATGAGCGTGGGCGCCCAGGCGATCATAAGCACCAGGAAGGGCCCGGCAAAGGGATGGACCGAGAGCACGGCGTGAGTCACACGCCATACGCGGCCAAAGTGCGCCTCGGAAAACGGAATGCGTCGGGAGCTCAGCCAATCTAGACACTCAAAGGCAAGGTAGAAGGCAACGACCGCCAAGAGCATCCAGCCCGCGCCGCCAATCCAGGCGCAGATGATGCGGGCTTTGTCGCCAAGGACAATCTCGGCCGAGTCGGTGAGATCGTAGCTGCGACCGAACACCATGCAGATGGCAAAGAACAGCGACGGCAGAACGATCGATGGGCGCCAGGTGTCGCCACGGCCAAAGAACACGTAGCGAAACGGCAGCGTGAGCAGGCAGGCAAGCGCAAGCAGCATGACCGCGTCGGTATGGCCGGCAAACGAGAGGAGCACCTCGTAGCACACGTACAGCATGCCCGAGGCTTTGGGGTCAATCGCCAAGACTGCGTTGCTCGACACCGGGGCGGGATCGATGGAAAACGCCGTGGTCGCCAACAGCGCAAGCAAAAATGCGATGAGCGTCTGCTTGGCGGGGTAGCGCTTAAACCAGACGATGCGGGCAGCGTCGCGCGCGGCCGTTGTGGAGAGGTCGGAATCCTTCACAGTCCGAAAGCCTTTCTAGAAACCTATCAAACTCGGCAAAACCACCACAAAGGTGCCTGTCCCCTTTGTGGTGGTTTTGGTGGTTAGGCGTCCAGGTAGACGCGCTGGGGCTGGTTGCGGCGACGAGCAAAGATGATGAGCGCCAGGCCGGCGATCACGAGCGGCAGGCTCAGCAACTGGCCCATGGTGATAACGCCACCCAGCAGATAACCCAGCTGGGCATCGGGCACGCGCACAAACTCAATGAGGAAGCGAACGATGCCGTAACCCATCACAAAGACGCCCATAAACGTGCCTTGGGGCAGTAGCGGCTTTTTGCGGCTGAGCACCTGCAGAATGCAAAAGAGCACAATACCCTCGAGGAATGCCTCGTAGAGCTGGGAGGGATGGCGCGGCATATCGCCCGCGGTGCCGCCAAAGATCACGCCCCAGGGCAGATCGGTCGGCTTGCCCCACAGCTCGCCGTTGACAAAGTTGGCGCAGCGTCCCAGACATAAGGCCAGCGGAGCACCGATAACGGCAAGGTCGGCGATGGTCCAGGCGTCGAGCTTGTACATGCGGCACACGAGCACGCCGCCGATGATGCCGCCCACCAGGCCGCCATGGAAGCTCATGCCGCCTTCATTGGTAGCAAAGATCTCGAGCGGATGCGCCCAGTAGTAGCCATCGCCGTAAAAGATGACGTAGAACAGGCGCGCACCGATAATGAGGCCAAAGACCACGCCGACCACGACACTCGTCAGGTCGTCGACCGTAATGTCAAAACCCCAACGGCGCTGCGTGCGGTACATGACGACCGCCGTGAGCAGAGTTCCGACCACATAGGCCAAGCCGTACCAGTAGATGGTGATGGGCCCCGCCGAGATGGCGACGGGATCAAGCATATGGTAGAGGTCGTTGAGCATATCGGTCCCCCTGCTCCCTACATACAAATGCGGCCGCGGGCCTTGCGCTCGCAGCCGCATATTCGGGCGTGACGTCTATGCGGAGCATATCGCCCGCAGCTTTCACTTCTTAGAACGGCGCATACTCGTCGTACAGGTCATCGGTCTCGCCGGAGGCATTGACCTGCTCGACACGCGTAACGCCGGGCACGTGCTCCTTGAGGATACGCTCGATGCCCATGGAAAGCGTCAGGGCGCTCATGGGACAACCGGCACAGGCGCCCTGAAGCTCCAGCTTGACGACGCCCTCGTCATCAACGCCTATATACTCCATGTCGCCGCCGTCGGCCTGTAGGTTGGGGCGAATCTCTTCAAGAACCTTCTTAAGCAGCTCTTCGTTAACAGCCACAGGGGCTCCTTTCTCACAATAACGCGGGCGCGCCCGCGGACAGAGCTATGTTACTACAGCCGTGTACCCGCTCACGAGCCGTCCATGCGCGCGGACGCGACTTTCACGAGTAGTCAATTTGGGACGGGGCTCTTTTAGCTGCTTTTGCCGCCAGCTGGCGTTGCCACGCGCTACTGCCGAGCCCGCCCCTCGGTGCCGATGTGAACATCGACGATAACCTGGCGGTAGCTGATGCCACAGGAGTCGAGGATGCGGCGGCTGATACGGCCGTCATCGGTGTCGGCGTACTTGTTGTCCAGGTAGACGACCTCGCCCACGCCCACCTGAGCCAAAATCTTGGCGCAGTCATGGCACGGGAACAGCGTGACGTAGACCGTGGAACCCTCGAGGTCCTTGAGCGAGCCACGGTAGTTGAGCACGGCGTTGGCCTCGGCATGGACCACGTAGTTGTGCTTGTCCTGCAGCGGGTCGTCGCTCGTACCCCACGGAAAAAAGTCGTCGTTGAGCGCCGAGGGTGTACCGTTGTAGCCCACCGAAAGGATGCGGTGGTTGGTGTTGGCGATGCACGCACCCACCTGCGTGTTGGGGTCCTTGCTGCGGCGCTGCGCGGCGATGGCCACGCTCATAAAGAACTCGTCCCAGCTAATGACGTCCAGGCGCTTGCCTGACGAAGTTTGATGAAGATCGTCCGACATGGCAGACACCTCCGTAATCGCAATAGTTTGACCCATTGTAGCAGGTGAAAGGTGGGGGCGTTTGTCCCACCGGCGCCCTCACTTTTACACGCGGCGGGGCTTTTGGTTGATACGGTAGAGCTCGGCGAGACCCCGCAACGTCAGCGCATCGTCGACCGTCAGGCTATGGCCGACCAACGCCGCGAGCGCCTCGGCATCATCGCCGGTGATGATGATGGGCACGCTGCCCTCGCCCGCGGCCTTGGTCGAGCGCATCTCGGCAAGCACCATATCGAGCATGCCGTCGATGCGGGCCACCTCGCCCAGAACCACGCCCGAGCGCATGGCCTCGCGCGTGTTGCGGCCGATGACGTGTGTCGGCGCCGAGGGCTCGACCTGCGGCAAGCGCGCCGCAGCGGCCGAAAGCGAGCGGGCGCCAAGCGCCAGACCCGGCGCGATGACGCCGCCGACAAAGGTACCGTGCGCGTCGATGACCTCGATATTGGTCGTGGTGCCCAGGTCGATCACGATGCACGGAGAGCCGTAGACGGCACGAGCCGCCACGGCATCGGCGATGCGGTCGGGGCCGATCTCGGCCGGGTCGTCGTAGTGGACGGGCATGCCAGTCTTGAGGCCCGGCCCCACCGTGAGCACGCGCCCCGTGCAGGTACGGGAAAGAGCCGCCTTCCACGGGCGCTCGAGCGCCGGCACCACGCAGCTCAGCACGGCCGCCGTGGGCATAAGCGCGCCGGGCATGCCCGCATCGGCCGCCAGCGCGGCCATGACCTGCGCGAGACGCATACGCGCTTCGTCGGCCGTAATGCTCGATGGCGTCGTGATCTCGCACGTCGCAAGCGGGAATTCCTGCGCCGCGGCCGAATCCTCGGCAAACAGACCAAAGCGAATGAACGTGTTGCCCACGTCGACCGTCAATATATATGCGCACCCATTAAGCATCGTCGGCGCTCCTTTCGTCTGCCCAGCAGTATATCGCCTACCTAAACCAGTCATCCCAAAATGACTAGCTTGCGGTTATACTGGTGCGCGGTCGTTTGCGAGCTCACGCGGCGGCCCTTGGTAACCCGACTTCCCGCGCCGTATCCGTAGCGGCGCTCCCGGGGGAAGCGGATATACGCAAAGGAGTTCTATATGAGCAATCCCTCGAACCGCGCTTCGATGCGCGGGCAACTCACGCTGCGCGGCGTCGTCATCGGCGTCCTTGGCTGCGTGATCATCACGGCAAGCTCGGCCTACACCGCCCTCAAGATGGGCGCACTCCCCTGGCCGATCATTTTCGCTGCCGTCATTTCGCTGTTCTTCCTGAAGCTCATGGGCAACGCCAGCCTCAACGAGGCCAACGTTACCCACACCATCATGTCCGCGGGCGCCATGGTCGCCGGCGGCCTGGCGTTTACCATCCCGGGCGCCTGGATGCTGGGCTATGCCGACCAAATCAGCTGGCTCGACATGTTTATCGTGGCGCTCGCCGGCACCATCTTGGGCCTTCTGGCGACAGCGCTCATCCACCGTCACTTTATCGTGGACGCCGCGCTGGAGTTCCCCACCGGCAACGCCGCAGCTCAGACCCTGCGCGCCACCGAGGCCGGCGGCAAGACCGGCAAGCAGCTCTTTGGCTCCATGGCCATCGCAGGCATCTACAGCGTGCTTCGCGACGCTCTGGGCGTGGTGCCCAGCATGCTGTGCACGCTCAATATCCCTGGCGTGACCTTTGCCATCTACAACTCGCCCATGTTGCTGTCCATCGGCTTCCTCGTGGGCTTCGCCCCCGTCGCCTTCTGGTTTGCCGGCGCGCTGCTGGGCAACTTTGGCATCATCGTTGGCGGCACCGCTGCCGGCCTGTTCGATATTGTGACCGCACAGGGTATCGTCAAGTCCCTGGGTATGGGCCTCATGATGGGCTTTGGCGTCGCCGTCGTCCTCAAGGACATCCTGCCACAGGTCGCCGGTATCGTCCGCGGCCTCGCCGCCGACAGCTCCACCGACACCGACGAGCAGTCGCTCATCTCGGGCTCGCTTAAGCTCGACGCCGGCATCATCGGCCTGGGCACCGCCGCCATCGCCGTGATCGTTGCCATCGCGCTCGACCTCGGTCCCGTTCCGGCCGTCATCGTCACGCTGTTCACCTTTGTCACCACCATCATGAGCGCACAGAGCTGCGGCCAGACGGGCATCGACCCCATGGAGATCTTTGGCCTCATCGTCATGCTCATCGTGGCAGCCTTCGCGCAGCTCGCGCAGGTCAAGCTGTTCTTTATCGCCGGCATCGTGGCCGTGGCGTGCGGCCTTGCGGGCGACGTCATGAACGACTTTAAGGCCGGCGCCGTGCTGGGCACCAACCCGCGCGCACAGTGGGTCGGCCAGGCCATCGGCGGCATCGTGGGCGCCCTGGTCGCTGCCGCCGTCATGGTCGCGCTCGTAACCGCCTATGGTCCGGACGCCTTCGGCCCCGACAAGAGCTTTGTGGCCGCGCAGGCAAGCGTGGTCGCCACCATGGTCTCGGGCATCCCGAGCGTGCCGTGGTTTGCGGGCGGCTTTATCGCCGGCATCATCATGTACTGGCTCGGCATTCCGGCCATGATGATCGGTCTGGGCGTGTACCTGCCGTTCTATATGTCGCTCACGGCCTTCTTGGGCTCCTGCGTTAAGCTCGCTTACGACAAGTGGGCCGCACACCGCGACGCCGCCGCCGGCCTTTCGGACGAGGAGAAGGCCGCCAAGGATGCCGCCTTCCAGGAGCAGGGCCTGGTCGTTGCCAGCGGCCTGCTCGGCGGCGAGTCCATCGTCGGCGTTATCCTGGCGTTTGTCTCCGTGGGTCTGAGCCTGCTGGGCTAAGTCGAGCAGCTGCTCGACAGCAACCATATTGCCTACGGCTTGCCCGGTCGGCAGCTTTTGCGGCTGCCGACCGGGCTTTTTGATATCGCAACAAAGAAAGGCCGGCGCACTGCGTTTAACAGCGCGCCGGCCTTATCGTTTGGCTATCGAGACGGTCCCGCTATGAATTGAAGTTCACTGCAGAGCCGACGCCCGAATCACTACATGTGCTTGCGACGACGATCGCTCAGCGTCACACCAGCGGCCACGAGGGTGATACCGCCGATGACGAACACCTCGCCCGCAAGAGCGGAATTGTCGCCAGTCTGGGCGAGCGCGGCCGACGTTGCCTTCTTCTTGGCGACAGGAGCCTTTGCAGCAGCCTGCGCAACCTGATCCTTGGCCTGCGGCTCAGCCTTGGGATGATACTTGTCGTACTCGGCCTGCGCGGCAGCCAGGGCATCCTTGGCATCGCCAAGCTCGGCAAGCGCGGCGGCATAGGCGTCGTTGGCATCGGACAGCTTGGCATCGGCATCGCTCAGAGCAGCCTTGAGACCAGCGGCGGCATCGACGGCAGCCTTATAGCGAGCGTAGGCAGCGTTCAGCTTAACCAGCTTCTCGTTGCCCGTCGTGCCCGCGGCAAGGGATGCCTTATGGTCGACAGCCTCAAGATCGGCCTTGAGTGCCTCATCGCTGGCAAGCTCGGCCTTGGCCTTGACGATCTCGAAGTTCGCATCGACGACGGCTTCGTTGGCGGCCTCGAGCTGCTTCTGGGCATCGGCGACACCGGCGACGGCAGCGTCATAGGCGGCCTTGGCGTCGTCGACCGCCTTCTGGGCACCGGCGAAGCGCTCGAAGGCCTTGTTTGCGGTGGCAAGCTCGTCCTCGGCGGCCTTGGCCTTCGCCTGTGCGTCGGACAGGGTCTGCGTCTTGGCGGCAACTGCCTGCTTGGCGCCCGAAAGAGCGGTCGCGGCGTGCACATCTGCGGCCTGAGCCTTGTCAACGCCAGCCTGGGCAGTGTCGTCGGCCTTCTTGGCATCGTTAAGCGTGCCCTGCTTGTTCGCAAGATCCGTCTTGGCGGCAAGGTCCTTGACCGAAGCGGTAGCGTTGTCATACGCCTCGTTGGCCTGATCGGACTTTACCTTGGCGGCGTCGCGGGCGCTGCGAGCCTTCGCCTTGTGAGCAGCGGCCTCGGCTGCCTTCGTCTTGCTGTCAGCAAGCGTGGCGTTTGCCTTATCGAGAGCTGCCTGGGCAGTAGCGGCCTTGCTCTTGGCGGTATCGAGGTTCTGCTTGAGGGACTCGATGTCGATTCCGCCGAGCGCGTCCTTCGCGGCGTCGTATGCCGTCTTCGCGGCGGCGGTGCCGGACTTAGCCTTCTCGTACTCGCCCTTGGCGGTGTTCATGTTCACATCGGCTGCGGTGAAAGCGTCCTGGGCGGCATCCTGCCCGTTTACAGCTGCGAAGTAAGCTTCCCTAGTAGTTCCAAAGTTCTTCTGCGCCTCGGCGAGCTTGCCCTGAAGCTCCTTGAGTTGCGCCTTCTGCGCCTGCGTGCCGCCAGCGTTATAGGCGGAATCGATGTAGTCGTTCAGGAGCTTCTTGAACTCGGAGACAGTGAAATCAGCCTCACTGTCAAAAGAGCTGTAATCGAAGATTGTTACCTCGGAATCGGTGTTCTTACCGCTACCGGTCGCGATGCCGATAGCCTTCGTGCCGGCATCGATGATGTTGAGATAGTGCCCGCACTCATGGTAGATGCTGCTGTAGTGCTGGTAGATATAGTAGGAATCATATCGATGGTTTCCAAGGTCACTATTCTTCTCGACGTACTTATCGAATGCCTCTTTTTCCTGAGTGTAGAGACCGGTATATGGCCGGCCAAGCGTATCCTCGGTCTCGCCGCCGGTATATGCGCCGCCGCCGCCGGCAAGATTTTCTCCATTGTCCCAGTAGCAGCCCGAGTGCCCCCAGATGTTCGATGAATATGATACATTAAGGGCGGCTGCCGCAGTCATGCGGAGGCTGACGCTGAGCGCCGACTGACCGTTCGCCTTGCGGAGGTTGTTCTGGGTGTCGAGATATGTCAAGGCGTTGCGCATCTGCTCCAGGGAGAGCGGGTTGGTGTCGCGAGACATGTCATGATCGACGTACTGGTCATACCATTCGGCCTTGTCAGCGGCACCGGTCAGCATCGATACGGCTTCCTGGGCGTTCTTTTTCTGTGTGGCTGTGAACTGGCTGCCGCCGATGATGTAATTCATGAAGCCGAATATGCCCTGGCTGATGACTTCCTGGTCAACGGTCATGTTGGACTTTAGGTCTGCAATCTGCTGCTCAAGAGCCTCAACCTGGGCATTAGCAGCGTCATAAGCCTTTTCCGCGGCGTTCGAAGCGGCGCAGGCTGCCTCCCACTCGCTGCGCTTCTGCTTGCGAACTTCGACAAGCTTATCGTACTCAGCCTTCTTGTCGGCCTCGGTCTGCTGGGCCTGCTCGTATGCCGTCTTCGCGGCGTCACGCTTACTGGCCGCGTCCTTGTACTCCTTGTTTGCCGCATCGTATGCAGACTGGGCAGATGCCACGGCAGCGTTGGCGGCGTTGGCCTTCTGCTGGGCGGCGTCGACGGTATTCTGGGCCGCCTGCAGGTTCGCCTGTGCGGTGGCGTCTGCAGTCGTCGCGGCTTCGAGCGCGGCCTGCGCGGTCTTGAGCTCACCAGCAGCAGCGTTCTTGGCGGCCTCAAGCGCACTGAGGTCGACACCCGTACCCGAGACGGCAGCATCGAGCGCGGCCTGCGCCTGGTTGAACTTCTGCTGGGCGTTATCGCGCGCGGTGGTTGCGGCTGCGAGAGCAGCGGCAGTCTCCTGCTTCTTGGCCTGGGCGGAAGTCAGAGCGGCCTCAGTGTCCTTCTTTTCCCGCTGAGCGTTGGCCTCGGTAGCCTTGGCCTGGTCCAGATTGGCCTGTGCAGTAGTAACGGCCTTATTGGCGTCATCGAGCTTTGCCTGCGCGTCCTCGACGGCCTTCTTGGCGGCCTCGTACTCGTCCATACCCATGGCCTCGAGCTTGGCCTGCGCATCGTCGAGGGCCTTCTTGGCCTCATCCTGCTTTGCCTTGGCGTCCTTGAGCGCCTGGGTCTTATCCTCGACACTCTTGTTGGCTTGATCGAGCTGATCGTTCAGGTCGCCCAGCTTCTTCTGCTGCTGCTCGGTCTTTTCGACGGCGGCTTTGAGCTCGTCAATCTTCTCCTGAAGCGCGGCTACCTCGGCCTCGTTCTGCTCGGCGGCGTTATCGGTCACGGCCTGCGAGGCCTGACTCTTTTGCTGCTGCGCCTGCTTTTGAGACTGGCCCGCCGCGTCGGCCTTCTTCTGGGCGGCATCGTAGGCGGCCTGAGCGTCCTTGAGCTGCTTTGCCGACTCCTCGGCCAGCTGGGCAGCCGTCTTTACGACCGCTTGGTTACCGGCGGTAACGGTATTCTCTACAGAACTACCCCCCCCCCGAACAGAATCGCCGTTACCGGTTGACGGTGCGGCGATTGCCGCCAGCGGCGACATGAGCGGCTGAGCGATGAGGCCCGCCGTCAAAACGGTTGCGACGGCGCGGTTAGCAACGCCCTTGACGTTGACGGCCTTGGCCCGAGGCTCAAAGTGTTGTGGACTGTAGTTTGCCATGGCTTTCTCCCTTTGACACGGATGTATCCATACGTATCAAACGGTAGCTGTCGATTTTTGAATTCTGTTGCGCAACATTGGCGACCAGCGTATTTTTTGAAATTCGTGCTCCTGTGCTTCACAATTTCGTCACATTTGAAGGAGCTGGTGCATCATATTTTCGCGGGATGGAATTGAGCCTGTGATTTACATTTGCTCCCGCGTCATCCGCCCTATCGGATTCCGCATCCAACAGACACCCCGCCCGCCACGGTGTAGAGTTAAGACAACGGGCGCGTTGCGCGGACCGCGCTGGAACGAGGTGGACATGGAACTCGACAAACAACAGATCAAGCGACTACGCGAACGCCATCACCGGCGCCACGGCATCCGCCCCGCCCATAGTGAGGCTGCCGAGCAGGCTGGTCGCTTTTTAAAGCGCGCATTCAACATTCGCGAGGGTCGCGCGCCCTACCACGTAATCCGTAAGCGCTTTGTAAACGGGGCGCGCCTGACCGGCTCTCACCTGTGCATCCTCATCATCGCCATGCTCATCGCAAGCATCGGCCTTGATATCGATTCGGACATCGCCATCGTGGGCGCCATGCTCATCTGCCCGCTTATGGGATCGGTCCTTGCCATGGCATATGGCATCGCCACGCTCGACCGCGAGATTACCGTCGAAGCCGTCGCCAGCCTTGCGCTACAGATGGCCTTTTGCCTGGTCACGTCCACGCTGTACTTTAAGCTCTCGCCCCTTGGCACCACCACGGCCGCCATCATCGACAACTCGACACCCACCGTCTGGGACCTTACCGTCGCACTCGCAGGCGGCTTTGCAGGTGGCCTGGGCAACTCGCGCGACCAGGAACCCGCCACGCTCATCGCCGGCGTGGCCGTGGCAACCGCGCTCATGCCGCCCCTGTGCGCGGCGGGTTATGGCATTGCCATCGCGAGCGGGTCGCTGTTCCTCTCAGCCCTCTACGAGTTTGGCATCAACGTCGTCTTTATCGCGCTGGCGGCCGAAGCCGTATTGCTTCTTTTACGTGTACCGCTCAAGCGTGATCTCAACGGCGACGGCATTGTGACCGCCGAGGAAAACGCCGAGGTCGACGAGCTGTCACGCAAGGTGCGCCGCCGCATTATTGTGGGCACGGTAGTCTTTGCCATCCCCTGCATCGTTATGACCGCGGGTTCCATTGGCTCGGCGCAGGCCGGCGTGCAGGACGGCTACGGCGTCACCGAAACCACGCGCGAGCTTGCGGCGGTGCTGCCGGGCTTTAAAGATTACACCGTCGCCGTCGAGACCTCGGCCACCGAAGGCGACGAGGAGGGCATCGTCGAGCGCGAGATTGTCGCCCATGTGACGACAAGCGAGGCGCTTGGGGCACACAACCGTCACGTCGCCCGCAAGCTCATCGACCTCAACGTGCCTGAACTCGATCGCGTGGAGTTTGACGTGAAGTGATGCCGGCGCAGGATGAATGCTCGCACGGACGCAAGTTACGACGAGGCGCAGACGCGATACGGACACGAGCAAATAGCGGAGTACAGTTCACACCCGCGCCCCGCTCGCTGTTTTATTGCCGTGAATCAACTGTCCGGATCGACATCGCCAGACTCCACCGTAAACGCCGGATCGGTGCTCACAAGATAAAATCGGGTCACCTCAGTATTTCTAATTAGGTAAATCTGCCCCTGATTGCGTCGGCGCGATATATATGCAACGTGAACCGTGCCGAACTCTTCGCCGTTTTCCTTCTTTAATACCAGGATATTGGGATCGTCCGTACGCTTAAACTGCCCGTCAACGCAGCTGCCGTCTTTGTCGACCAGTTGCCACCGATGGTTATCCTCTTCAAGAAAGGCCAGGGTTTCCAGACTCGTCTTGTCGTCCCGATAGTAACCGTCAATGGCAAACCCTTCGGAAGCGCATTCCTGCATATAGGACGTTTCTCGGCTTATAGCAAACAGCCCTGTAGCGCCCAGGAGCACAGCCAGGCAGACCACTGCAAGGGTTATCGAAATAGCACGGCGACCCATGTTAGCCCAATCAATAGTTGTTCAACGGAGCGCGAAACATACCTGGAACCTCCGATATCAGGGGGAACGTCGCCAGCAAGCTGGCGACAACTATATGTTTCTGATATCAAACCATATGGCTACCACTCGCGGAGGGGGCATCGGCGAACGGCGTGTTTTCATACTCCATTGGTCAAACCTAAGCACAGTGCTACAGCTCGTACTTGTACACGCGGTAGATGTACTTTTCGGCTTCCATCTCGTAGGTGGCGATGGGTAGACCGTAGCGATCGTACTCGGCAAAGGTCTTGACCTGACCCGATGCCACGAGCATGCTGTTCGAATTGCCGACGCGCTGCACGCTGCTAACGTAGCCCGAGAACGGCACCGCGATCTGGTCTTCGAGCCCGTAGGTGTGTGCCACCTCGTCCACCGTAAAGATGTGCCCAAACGAATGCGAGCCGCGGCTGTAGTCGGTCACCACCGCGGCGCCCAGCTGGCCCCAGTCGAACTTGGGATAGCTTTCTGCCGCACCAAAGTTGTTGTCGTACAGCAGCACCTGGCAGCGACCGGTCGCTGCCGTCTCGTCGTTTGGCAGATAGGTCACGCTGTGCTGGCCCGCGTTGAGTGAAAAATCGCCCTGGTCCTGCAGCAGCTTGTCCTCAAAGCCCGAGCCGGCCCATTGCCACTCCTTTCTATTTCTGGGTCCATCTTCTCACTGTTGGCGGCCGAAAATGATCCGTTTTCCTCCGTCCCCGAGAGGTCATTTTTTAGTACTTGAAGAAGCCCTCGCCCGAGCTTTCGCCCAGCTTACCTTCGTCGAGCATTTTCTTGAGGACGGATGCCATGGCCTTAAAGTTGTAGGGCATCATCATCTTCTTGAGCAGCGGACTCACCAGGCCCGGGACCTTCTGATACTGCATGACGATGTTGTAGGCCGTCTGGATACCCACTGTGTCGAATACGCGGAACGGGCCCTTGGGGGCGCCGGTGCCGCGCGTCCATGCGAGGTCGATGCTCTTGGGGTCGCTGACGCCCGAGACGTACAGGTCGAGGCCCGAAAGCAGCCATGGCACCAGCATGGAGTTGAGCAGATAGCCGTTCTTTTCCTTGTTGACGGGCAACGCCAGCATACGGATGTCGTTGGCAAAGTCGACGAGTTCATCGAAGTAGCGCTTGTCGGTCTGGTCCTGTGCCATGACCTCGGTCATGTTGTTCTTCCAGATAGAGTTGGCAAAGTGCAGCGACAGGTACTTCTCGGGGCGGCCAGTGTACTTGGCAAAGGTACTCGGCAGCAGCGTGGAGGAATTGGTCACGACGACGGTCTTTTGCGGGAGAACCGGGGCGAGCTTCTTGTAGAAGTCAATCTTTGCCTGGGTGTCCTCAGCCATAGACTCGATGACCAAATCGGCGTCGGCCACTGCCTTTGCAAGATCGAGCTCCAGCTTGAGTGTGGAGTAGGCGCGCTCAACGGCGGCGAGTGCCACCTCTTTGTCGAAGGGCTTGCCGCTATCGGCGATACCGGAGCACCACTCGCCCGTGCCGTCCGCCATACCCTCGATTGCCGCGATGTACTCCTCGCGCACATGATCGATCTTGGGCTGGGTGCGGCCGATGCTGCCCTCGCTGCGCAGCCAAATCGTTACATCAAAGCCGCAGTAGGCAGCCTGAAAGGCAATCTGGCTTCCCAGCACGCCGCCACCGGCAACACAAACGGTCTTGTAGCTCATAGGAACGGTCCTCTCTTGCGTAATTCCATAGATGTGTATTTATTCAACCGTAAGGAGGACGCGCGCTGAGGGTGGGTTCTATAAACGGACGGTAATTTGCGGCGAACGGCAACATCTGTTCATTATCTCAGGGTTCCATGTCCAACAAAAACGGGTGGCAGCCGCTACGGCTACCACCCGTTTGTCTTATATCCGGCTCGAAGTAGGCCAACTACTTCTTAATGCCGCGTCCAAGGCGCTCAGCGACCGACGCCACGGCCTCCTCGCTGGCCGGCCCGCAGCTAACACAGCCGTCGTGGGCACGCATCTGGCCGGTGACCTCGTCCATCGCGAGCGGCGCAACCTTCTCGAGCTTAAAGCCCTTGCCGGCGCGCATGTTCTCCTTTGCCACGCTGATCATGAGCTTAATACGGTTGAGCTGGTTGACCTCGGACGCGCCGGGGTCGTAGTCCACCGCGACGATGTTGCTCTCGGGATGCTGACGGCGCAGCTCCTTGATCACGGCCTTGCCCACCACGTGGTTGGGCAGGCACGCGAAGGGCTGCGTGCAGATGATGTTGGGCGCGCCGTGGTCGATCAGGTCGAGCATCTCGGCCGTGAGCAACCAGCCCTCGCCCATGTTGTTGCACACCGAAAGCACCGTACGGGCCTTGTCGGCCATGGTACCGATGCGCTCGGGCGCCTCAAAGCGACGGGACTTCTCGAGCATCTCCTCCACCGGCGTACGCATCC
Source organism: uncultured Collinsella sp. (assembly GCA_902470805.1). Lineage (GTDB taxonomy): Bacteria > Actinomycetota > Coriobacteriia > Coriobacteriales > Coriobacteriaceae > Collinsella. Next base: position 173,979 of record CABRHX010000001.1, read on the forward strand.
AGTCCACGAGCTTGATGAGCGCCTGCATGCCCGCACGCGTGGTAGCAGAGCTACCCAGCTCGTCCTTCTGCAGCTCGGCGTTGCTCATGGAGTACAGGAAGAAGTCGAGCAGGCCCGGCACCACGGCCTCGCAGCCCTCGCGCTCGATAACGTCGACCACGTGGTTGTTGGCCGTAGGGTGGAACTTGACCAAGATCTCGCCGACCACGCCCACGCGCGGCTTGGTGCCCTCGCCCACGAGCGGCATGGTGTCGAACGCGCGGATTGCCTCACGGCACAGCTTGGTGTAGTTGTGGCGGTTAAACTTGGGCGCCAGCTTGCGGGCGCGCGCCATGTACTCCTCGTAGAGTGCGTTGGCGGCACCGGGCGTGGCCTCGTACGGGCGGCAACGATAGAGCATCTGCATCATGACGTCACCAAAGAGCACTGCGTAGACTGCCTGCTTAAGCAGTGCCGGCGTAATCTTAAAGCCGGGGTTGTCCTCACCGAGCGCCACGGCCGAAAGCGAGATCACCGGGATCTCGGGGTGGCCGCTCTCGCGCAGGGCCTTGCGGATGAGTGCGATGTAGTTGGTGGCACGGCAGCCGCCGCCGGTCTGGCTGATAACCACGGCCGTCTTGGACAGGTCGTACCGACCGCTCTCGATGGCCTCCATAATCTGGCCCGTCACCAGGATCGACGGATAGCAAATGTCATTGTTCACGTAGCGCAGGCCAGCCTCGACGGCATCGTGGTCGGTCGAGGGCAGCAGCTCCAAGTTGTAGCCGGCACCGCGGAACACCTCTTTGACCAGGTCAAAGTGAATCGGCGCCATCTGCGGGCACAGGATGGTGTAGCCCTCCTCGCGCATCTGCTCGGTAAAGGGCACCTTGGGCCACGCGGTCGAAGCACTCTCACGCTGCGCCTCAAACGTGTACTTGCGGCTCGCGAACGCGGGGGCATCCGTGGAGGGCGCCACCGGCGCGGCATCGCCTTGCTCGTAGGCCTCGCCCGCGGCCGTGGCATCGGCCAGGCGCTCGGCCTCCTGGTCCTTGAGCGCTGCCATGAGCGAGCGGATGCGGATGCGCGCGGCACCCAGGTTAGACACCTCGTCGATCTTAAGCACGGTGTAGATCTTGCCGCTGGCTTCCAGAATCTCCTGCACCTGATCGGTGGTCAGAGCGTCCAGGCCGCAGCCGAAGGAATTGAGCTGGATCAGGTCCAGGTCGTTGCGCATCGTCACAAAACGGGCGACGGCGTACAGGCGGCTGTGGTACATCCACTGGTCGACGACGCGGATCGGACGCTCGGGCTTCACGAGATGCGCAAGCGAATCCTCGGTAAAGACCGCAAAGCCAAAGCTCGAGATAAGCTCGGGCAGGGCGTGGTTGATCTCGGGGTCGTTATGGTAGGGACGGCCGGCGAGCACGATGCCGTGGCCACCGTGGTCCTCGACCCACTTAAGGGCCTCCTCGCCCATGGTCTGGATATCCTCGTGGAAACGCGCATCGGCCTCAAAAGCAGCGTTGACGGCGGCATCGACCTCGGAGCGCGTGATCTTGGGACCGCGCACGCGACCGCGACCGGCTTGCGCATCGGCCACACGGTCGACGGCGAGCACCTGGTACAGACGGCGCTTAAGCTCGGTCTTATCGTGATACGGCACAAACGGATACAGGAACTCGATGTTCTGTTCGCGAATCTCGTCGATGTTGAGCGCCAGCGCTGTGGGGTAGCTCATGACGATGGGGCAGTTGTAACAGTTGCCGGCGGTCGGATCCTCCTTGCGCTCCCAGCGCACGCACGGCATCCAGATGAAGTCGACATCGCGGTCGATGAGGTTCATCACATGGCCGTGGCTCATCTTTGCCGGGTAGCACACGCTCTCGGACGGCATGGACTCGATGCCCGCCTGGTAGGTCTTTTTGCTCGACTGGTCGGACAGCTGCACGCTAAAGCCCAGGCGCGTAAAGAACGCGTGCCAGAAGGGGTAGTTCTCGTACATGTTGAGTGCGCGCGGGATACCCACGGTGCCGCGCGGGGCCTCGTCGGGACTCAGGATCTCGCGGTTAAAGAGCAGCTCGTTTTTCTTTTTGAAAAGGTTGGGGGCCTCAGTCTTCTGCTTTTTGTGGCCGGCGCCCTTCTCGCAGCGGTTGCCGGTAATGAAGCGCCTGCCGCCGCCAAAGTCGTTGACGGTAAGCTGGCAGTTGTTAGAGCAACGGCCGCAGCGGACATGCTTTTGCGTCACGGTAAGGTGCGCGATGTCCTCGGCAGAAAGAATGGTCGAGGTGCCGTCGGCGCCGGCGCGATCGCGGGCGAGCAGGGCCGCACCGTAGGCGCCCATGCAGCCGGCGATGTCGGGACGCACGGCATGAACGCCGGTGAGCTGCTCAAATGCGCGCAGCGTGGCATCGGACATAAAGGTGCCGCCCTGGACGATCACCTGGCTGCCAATCTCCTTGGGGTCGCGCAGCTTAATGACCTTGAACAGGGCGTTCTTGATGACGGAATAGGACAGGCCGGCCGCGATGTCGCCCACCGTGGCGCCTTCCTTTTGCGCCTGCTTGACGCGCGAGTTCATAAAGACCGTGCAGCGGCTGCCCAGGTCGACGGGAGCCTTAGCATGGATGGCGGCATCGGCGAACGCGCGCACGTCCATGTTCATAGACACGGCGAAACTCTCGATAAAGCTGCCGCAGCCCGACGAGCAAGCCTCGTTGAGCATGATGTGCTCGATGACGCCGTCCTTGACGCGCAGACACTTCATGTCCTGGCCGCCAATGTCCAGAATGAACTCGACGCCGGGCAGGAACGCCTTGGCGCCGCGCAGGTGCGCGACGGTCTCGATCTCGCCGGAATCGGCCTTGAGGGCCTCGATGAGCAGTGCCTCGCCGTAGCCCGTGGTAGTCACGTGGCCGATGGTGCAGCCGGCGGGAATGTGGTTGTAGAAATCGGCCATGATGACCTTGGCCGTGCCCAGGATGTCGCCGTTGTTGTTGCCGTACCAGGTGTGCAGCAGCTGACCGTCCTCGCCCACGAGCGCGGCTTTCATGGTGGTGGAGCCGGCGTCGATGCCGATGAACACGCGGCCGGTGTAGCCTTCGAGCTTGCCCTTGGGGACGACCTCGGCGTCGTGGCGGGTCTTGAACTCGGCGAAGTCCTCGTCGGTGGCAAAGAGCGGATCCAGACGCTCGACCTCGGCACCCTGCGTGTCGCCCAGGGCATCGATGGCCTCGATGAGCTGCGGGAACGTGCTGAGCTTGTTGGACTCGTGCGCCATGGCGGCGCCGCTCGCCACAAACAGGTGAGCGTTTTGGGGCACAATGCGGTGCTCCTCGTCCAGGTTGAGCGTGAGGTAGAAGCGGTGGCGCAGCTCGGAGAGGTACTGCAGTGGGCCGCCCAGGAAGGCGACGTTGCCGCGAATGGGACGGCCGCACGCCAGGCCCGAAATGGTCTGGGTCACGACGGCTTGGAAGATGGAAGCGGCCACATCCTCGGGGCGGGCTCCCTCGTTGAGCAGCGGCTGGACGTCAGTCTTGGCAAAGACGCCGCAGCGGCTGGCGATGGGATAGATGGTGGTGGCGTTGGCCGCGAGCTCGTTGAGGCCGCTGGCGTCGGTGTGCAACAGAGTGGCCATCTGGTCGATGAACGCGCCCGTGCCGCCGGCGCAGGTGCCGTTCATGCGCTGCTCGATGCCGTTGTCGAAGTAGATGATCTTGGCGTCCTCGCCGCCCAGCTCGATAGCAACGTCGGTGGCCGGGATAAGGGTCTCGACAGCGCGCTTGCTGGCAATGACCTCCTGGACAAACTCCAGGTCGAGCCACTGGGACAGCAGCAGGCCGCCCGAGCCGGTAATGGCGCAAGTCATCTGGGCCGTCGGCAGCACGGTCGCAGCGCCCTCGAACAGGTCACGGGCGCAGGCACGGACGTCGGTGTGGTGGCGCTGGTACTTGGCGTAAACGATCTGGTTGTCGTCGTTGAGCACGGCGAGCTTGACGGTGGTGGAGCCCACGTCGATGCCCAGGTGCAGGTTGCCACGAGCGTTCTCGGGGTTGAAGATCGCGCCTTCGGGGGCGTGGGCGGCGGTGGCGGCTACGGGTTCAGCGGCGATGGCGGGCTCGCTAGCGACGGACGTCTCCCCTGCCGCGTTCTTGGCATCGGCAACTGCCTCGGCAACTTTCTCGGCAGCTGCGGTCGCGGCCTTCTGCGCGGCATCCACCACGGCGGGCGCAGCCTCACGCGCGGCAGCGACCATACGGTCTTTAATGCCCTCGACGAGTTTGCTCATTGTCTCTCCTCTTAGTTGTTGGACTCGACGGCTGCGGTGGTGTCGGCCGCGTCCTCGAGCTGCAGGTTCAATAGCTTCATGCCGTATTCCGGCACGTTGATATCGATGGGTTGGCCATACAGGTCACCAGGGCGCACAAAAGCGAGCACCGTCATAATGCGCGCCATGGCCTCGGGCGATTCGGTGAGCCCACGCTCAAACCAGCGCTGAATCATGCCGACCTCGGCACTCACGACGTAGGTGACGTAGTAGTCAAAGAACGTGCCCAGCGCCAGGCCCAAAATGCCCGTCTGCGCACGCGGCACCACAGCCTCACGAGCGGTGTCAATGATCCTTTTAATGAAGGCCTGGTCGCCGCCCGGACCCAGCAGCGCACCGATTAAGTCGCGGTTGGCCGCAAGATAACGCAGCAGCTCAACCGAACCAGGTGCCGGCTCGAGCTCATCGATGTTGTGATAGAGATCGGGCAGCTGAGCTGCGGTGATGAGCTCAATGCGCTCACGAATCTCGGCTAGCAAGCCATCCTCGATTTGATTGATAAAGTCGGGAATATCGCGGTAGTGCGAATAGAACGTACGGCGCGTAAGGCCGGCGCGCTCGGTGAGCGACGCGACATTAATGCGCGAAAGGTCGCCGCTTTCGGCAAGCTCGCTGGCAAGTGCCTGGCGAAGGGCACGCTGCGAGCGAAGGGACCGGCGGTCGCATTTCTCGAGCTGGGACAAGCGTCCTCCTTGTTACTCAGCCTGTGCGCTATTGCACAGTGCGAGTATTATTGCACACCGTGTGCATCAACACGTAAAGGCAATATTTGGGATGTGGCGAAGGGACAGTTCCCATGTCACATTCAGCGACCGCCTAGGTTGTGCCAGTTGTGCCTGGCTTTTGAAGCGGCAGTACCGATTGTCCAAAAAGTCATTCGTGGGTAGAATAGTGTCGACGGCAGCCCAAGTTGTAGCTAGCTGGGCAGCGCCGTTGTTTGCATTAGGGGGTCAATGCCTTAGCGGCGGCGACCCCTTCTGTTGCGCTTCGAACGCTGCTTGAGTGCCTCGGAAAGGCCGACAAGCGCCGTGAAGAACGAGACCAAAGCGGTCAGAAGTCTCACGAAATCAATCAGATCGGTCATGGGCATCACCTCCCATCAGATGGAGGGCGCTGCCCGGCACATGGAACTGCCGTCAACGATACCGATTCTACCAGAGCCTAGTTATATATACGAATATATGTTCGTATTCCAAGCACACAGACCCCTGTGACAAAAGGGCTGTCCCTTTGTCACATTATTCGATGATGGTGCGGGAGTTTTGCTTGTGCATGGTGGCGAGCATGTGTTTGGGGACGGCGTGGATCATGCAGCTGCCGATAGTTGCGCTCGCGGCGGCTTTAGCTGCATCGCTAGCGTTTTTGGTCGCGTAGCTGTGGCGGAAACGCTTGAGCATGGCAATGTCGTTGCCGCCGTCTCCATAGACCGCGACCTCGTCCTCGGCAATGCCGTAGTAGCCCGCCAGCCAGGACACACTCTCGCCCTTGTTGCACGCCGCGTCCGTGATCTCAAACATCACCGGGTCAAACGGCGCGTTGACTACACGGTCCGAGCGCTCGGCCAGATACGCCTTAAGGTCGCGCTCCAGCTCGGGCGAGGTCACGCGGCAGTTGATCTTGCACACATCGTGGCGCAGAATGTCACCGATCGACTGGTCGAAATACTGTTCCTCGTGATACCCGCCACGTGCACGCATGCCGCGCATCACGATGCGCTTGATAGGACTGTCCTTTTTAAAGCCCGCCTGATGCATCTCGAACGATCCACTCGAGAACATGCCATCGGGCGTGGAGCAGTCAAAACAGATATCCGGAAACTCCTTGAGCAGCTCCTCGGTAATCTGCGAGTCGATGGTCCAGGTCCTGAGCACCTCGCCATGGCTGTCGCGCACGATGGACCCATTGGAGCAGCAGGCGTCGAGTGCCAGGCCCGTAAAGCCATGCTCGCCAATCGGCAGCGTCGAGCGTCCGGTCGCGGGAACCACATGCAGGCCAGCCTCGGTCAGCTCGCGAATGGCACGGCGGATGGTCCCATCCGCCTCGTGCAGGGCGTTCAGCAGCGTTCCGTCTAAATCACTCGCAAACATCTTGATCATGGGCATGCCTCTCCTTCGTCTGCACGATATTGTAGACGAAGGAGAGGCATGCCCAAACAATGCCGTCACGGCGCGACGTGCCACTGCCTCCACAAATTCACGGTGCCCCAGCGCGTTAAGGCAATCGCCACAAGCGACTTTTCAGCCGATAAAACAGCGCCGTCGTCAACGTCAGCACTGCCAGCATGCCTGCAAATACAATCGCCGGTGTCCATCGATCATATGCGAGCCCGTAAACCAATTGGCCAATAGGCGTTGCGCAGGAAAGCGCCATGTAAACGAGTGCCAGCACTTTTCCGCAGAGTTCCTTTGGCGCTGACCGCTGAACAAATGAAACGATTTCGACCGATGCAATGCTTGCCCACGCCATGACCCATGCCGAGCCGGCCGCAAGCGCGGCAAACGCTAATTCATCAGGACCGCTCAGTAGCGTGACAATAATCGGTACGACTCCAAAACAAATCATCGCAACATATCGACATATGCCCTTGAAGGAAAAACGATGCGGCCAAATACCGACCAAACCACTGCCGACAAGACCACCTAAGCCCATAGCCACCTCAATAATCCCAACAAAGGATGATTGCATTCCGAGATGCTTTGCAACAATAACGGGAGCACCAATCGTTAACCCAACTAACGCAAGGTTCAAAATAGCCGCAAGCAAAAACACAACGAGCAATGATGCGTTTTGAAACAGGTACCGAATCGACTCCCGAAAATCGCTTCGGCATGTCGAGCAAGTCGTACTGTCCCCTGTCATTCCAGATGAGGCATTTTGCTTGAGTGCGCCCCCGAACAGTAGGGCTGACATCGCAAACGTCAACGCCGCGGTTTCGCATAGAGCATCGATACCAAAGCACCCATAGACTGCCGTCCCGACTACAGGCCCCAAGATATTGCTCGCCATGGTTATCTGCGAGACCAACGCTGTGGCACGCTCAACCTTTTCTGGGCCCGTCATGCGCACCGTCTCAATTTGAAGCATCGGCTTCAGCAGCGATTGGATGCCATATTGGACGCAAAGCATTGCTGCCACGACAATCGCAAGAGGCAGCGACCGCTTCATGGGGATAAACAACAGCGATGCAGCCATCAGAACAATGCCGAGCACCACAAGAACCCCGCGATGTCTTCCCTGATCCGCCAAGATTCCGCCAACCGGAGTCGCGAGCACGCCCGGTATGAACGCTATCGCCGCGACGGCGCCATATAACGTTAACGAGCCGCTGCAATCGAACAAGTAAAGCGGGCACGCAAAGCACAGTGCCGACAACATCGAATACGCGCACAGCTGTGCAACAAGAAGACCGAAAAGCCTGATAGATCGCACTGTTTTTTGCACCAACGAGACGCTACTCCTCCGCATTCCAGCCATAAGCCCGCCCCCTATACATACCATTAGTATGTATTTAATGACTTGAAAAGGGCAGCCGTGGCTACCCTTACAAATCAATTACATACCGTCAGTATCTATATTACCACCCAGCACGGTTCCATACGTCCCAAATCTGAGCCGTTGTCTGAAGCACTTCATTACCCAAATCGAGCCCCACCGCGGCCGCCATCTGCGCCAAACATTGCGCGCGAGCGAGCATTCGATCTTTGGTCTCGAGCGGACGGAACAGCGGCAGCAGCCAAAGATTCGCCAACAACGATACGGCCTCAGCCGCTTCGCGCGGGCATTTGCACGCAATGGAGCCGTCGGCGATGCCCTCCTCGATCACTGGCAAGAGACAGCCATCGGCCGACTCGTCAAACGAGCCCTGGTACTGCATCGCCAGTAGACGCGAGCTTTTTACCGGATCCGCCGCAGGATGCATGCGTGCCCATAGCTCAATTTGTGGAACGACGGACTCGGGCGCGTACAGTCGCTTGAGTTTTTGGGCTCCGCTCATATTGCCGATACCAAGCGTTGAGCGACGTTGCTCAACAATCGGAGCCATTGCCCGATCAAATGCGGCGTTGAAAATCTCTTCTTTGCTCTTAAAGTGATGATAGACAGCGCCCTTGGTCATGCCATCGAGGCGGTCGACGATATCTTGAATGCTCGTCCCCTCATAACCCTGTGCGCAGAATAGCTCCAGCGCCGCGTCGAGAATCTTCGCGACCGTCTCCTCGGGATATTTATTACGACCCATAATCCGTCCATCCGCAACGCAAGTCTTGTGCCTCATTGCAGCATTTTAACGTTGCGGATGGCAGGCGGTCGATTCTACACCGCGGCGGGACCGTGTTCGCCGGTACGGATGCGGATGACTTCCTCGACCGGCTCGACCCAAATCTTGCCGTCTCCAACGGCGCCGGTGCGAGCAGCGTTGCAGATGATGTCGACAATGCCATCGACATGTTCATCAGCGCAAATGAGTGTGAACTGCACCTTAGGAATCGTGTTGACGAGCAACTCGTTGCCGCGCACGTATTCCTTCCAGCCATGCTGTGCACCGCAGCCCTGCACCTGGCTGATGGTCATACCACGAACATCAGCAGCAAACAGCGCATCTTTAAGAACCTCAAGCTTCTCGGCACGAACGATCGCCGTAATCTTCTTCATAGTGAATTCCTCTCTTCAAGAGTTGGTCTGACAGAACGTTTGAAACCGCTAGTCCAGACCACTGAACGAAGGATATGCGCTCTCGCCGTGCTGACTTGCATCCAGGCCCAGCGCCTCGTCGGCCTCGTCTACGCGCAGGCTGCCATGGAAGAGCGCCTTGACCACCGCGGCGATCACCAGGTCGAGCACCAGCACGATAACGACCGTCACCACAATACCCAGAATCTGCGAGACCAGCAGTGACACTTCGCCTGTGTAGAACAGACCACCCTTGCCAGTCCACGAGAGCTCCGGCACGCAGAACAGGCCCGTGAGCACGCCGCCCAGGATGCCGCCGATGCCGTGGCAGCCAAACGCGTCGAGCGCGTCGTCGTAGCCGAACTTGGTCTTAAGGTGGCTAATGGCGAAATAGCAGACGGGCGAGACGATCAGGCCCATGATCAGCGCCGCCCACGGCTCGACAAAGCCCGCGCCCGGCGTGACCACCACGAGGCCCGCGACCAAACCGGTGCTGGCACCCACCAGCGTGGGACGGCCGGTGTGCACGCGCTCGATGGCAAGCCACGAGACCATGCCCGCCGCGCTGGCCGTCACGGTGTTGAGGATGGCAAGCGCCGCCACGGCGTCGGCCTTAAACTCGCTGCCGCCGTTAAAGCCAAACCAGCCAAACCAAAGCAGCCCGGCTCCCAGCGCCACAAACGGCACGTTATGCGGACGGTAGCTCACCATGCCAAAGCCGCGACGACGGCCGAGCATTAAGCAGAGGATCAGGCCCGTCAGACCGGACGAAATGTGTACCACGTCGCCGCCGGCAAAGTCGAGCGCGTCGATGATGTCGCCGATAAAGGAGCCATCGCCGCCCCAGACCATGTGGGCGAGCGGCGCATAGACCACGAGCAGCCAAATGCCCAGGAAGGCCGCCATGGCACCAAACTTAACGCGGCCGGCCAGGCTGCCCGTGACGATAGCGGCCGTGATCATGGCAAATGCCATCTGGAAGGCGATGTTGATGATCTGAGGGTAGACGGCACCGTCCGACGCGGTGCCCTCAGCCGCCTGCAGCACCTGGTTGAGCACCGGCAAGCACAGCAGCTGGTCAAGGCCTCCAATAAACGGGCTGGAACCGTCGCCGCCGTAGGCTAGCGACCAGCCGGCAACAATCCACAGCACGCCGACCAGGCCAATGGCGCCAAAGCACATGAGCATGGTGTTGATGACATTTTTGCGCCTGGACAGGCCGCCATAGAAAAACGCCAGACCCGGTGTCATTAAAAACACGAGCATGGTGCAGATGAGCATAAACGTTGTCGATCCCGTATCGTACATTCGCTCCCCCTTGATCGCATGAACGTTGTCGGCGCCCATAATGCGGCCGAGGGGCAACTGGTGTAGACCAGATACAGCGTTGTTAAACGCTGCGTTGTCGAATGGAAACGGTGCCGCAATCTTGGAAACGGCGCGGCAACGGACGCGAAACGAACGGGAAATACGCGAGCAAGGGAGCCGTGAGCGCGCCCATCCCGGCTAGCGCCGAAACAGCTCGTGGGCGCGGTCGCGGAGATTAGTTGCTCGAATGACACCTTCGTAGCGATTGATGCGCAGACGCGGGAAGGCATTGAAAAAGCGCAGGTCGCGGCGGCTGAGTGACACGCTCGGTACCGGACGGCTCATGCGCTTGCCGGCAAGGCGACGACTGAGCGACGGACGCGGCATGCTCGGCGCGGCATCGGCCACGCGGCGGGCGGCAAGCGCCAGGCCACGAGCACCATCCGAGATAAACGTCGGCATCGAAGCCTTCTCACGAAGGGCATCGAGCGCCGCGTCGCCCAGCTCGGCCAGCCACGCGTTAACGGCACGGCTGCGGATGTGCGTCTGTGCCACCGAGTCAATCGTCGAATCGGGAATACGTTCGAGCATGGAGTCAGACGCATCGGCAAGCGACTCATTGATGCGGTCGGCAAGGTCGGCGCGCACGCGCTCCAGCTGATCGGACAGACGCCGCCAGCTCGCCAGCGAGCACAACGCGTCGACCATCATCGCGACCGCGACGATAAAGGCGGACAGTCGCACAATCAGCACCGGCAGATGGGCAAGCAGGCCCAACACCGCCGGTTCCACTACGCGACAAATGCACAACGAACCCAAACCAAACGCGCAGGCCCAGTACAGACAGATGCGTCCATGCAAATTAAACGGCAGGTGCGAGCAATCCCAAAAGCGCGCGCCTGTTGTTTTTTCCAATAGAAGGCCCACACTGTACTCGATTACGCTGCATACAAGCGCCGCGGCGACAAACTGGCTCGAGGCATCCGGAATCCCGCGCAGCAAAAGCCAGCAGGCTATGCCGCCCACACCATAGATAGGGCAACACGGCCCCAGCAAAAATCCACTGTTGGCAAATCGTCCGTGATTGAGCATGGCGCAAACCGTCGACTCCCATGCCCAACCGCAAAACCCGTAAAAGGCAAACGAGAGCACCAGTGCCGAGAGTGGGCAAGCGGCAAGCGTCGCGCCGCCAAACGCCATATCAATCGCGGTTCCCACCGTCTACCCTCTCCTCTTTTCACTCGATTCGCTGCTCACGCCATCGTCCGTCTCGTCCTTGCGCGGCAGACGGCCGGCGACCGTCTCGCGCAGCGCGCACCATTTATCCGCCAGACACACAATCCATGCCTCACGACACGTCGGCGGCACCGGCACCAGCGGAAACATATGCCGCACGATAATAATCCGCTCGCGCGGCGTCAGCTCAAAATCTTCCTCCGCACGTGCCAGAGCAAAAAATGGATGCCGGAATCCGTGCAGTCGATGGCTTGGGTCGGGGTCGTGCCAATCGTAGAGAAAGTAATCGTGTAACAGGGCTCCGCGCAGCAGCGAGGCACGGTCGACCGAAATGCCAGCACGGCCCAAGTGCTCGGCAAAGGACAGGCTCGCGCGCGCTACCGAAGTCACATGTGCATACACCGTCACATCGCCATGCTGGATAAACTCGCGCGTCAGGTCCAGACGGCCCGCCTGCGCCAGTTGACGGGCAGCATGGTCTACTTCGCACGCGATTTTCTCGGCACGAACGGCATCGGACATGCTGCCTCCTTCCAGCGGCTCACGGCGACAAGCCACGGCCTGTGCACAATCGATAAAAACATCATGGAACACATCAGTATGGCATCGGACAAAACGTTTTGCCCCACCAGTTGGCGAATTACCGCGCCGCCGTCACATATCAAACGCCAAAATGTGCGAGACTGTCTTGTGCAATTGTGTCGGCCGAGGGAGTGCCGGCGCACGATTCGCATGGAGTAACCCACAACGATGCTGCTTACGCAAACGACAACGCCCGAGGACGTCAAGGCTCTCGACCGCGCCGAGCTTCCGCTGCTCTGCGGCGAGATTCGCCACGCCATCCTCGAAAGCTCCGCCGCTGTCGGCGGACACGTTGCCCCCAACCTGGGCGTCGTTGAGCTTACGGTTGCGCTTCATCGCGTGTTTAACTCCCCTATCGACAAGATTGTCTTTGACGTTTCGCACCAGACCTACGCCCACAAGGCGCTGACCGGGCGCGCATACACTTATATCGATCCGAAGCGTTATGGTGAGGCTTCTGGCTTTGCCAATCCCGACGAGTCCGAGCACGACCTGTTCGCCATGGGCCATACCTCCACGTCGGTGAGCCTGGGCTGCGGCCTGGCGCACGCTCGCGACCTGGCGGGCGATGCGTACAACGTCATCACCGTTATTGGCGACGGCTCGCTTTCGGGCGGCTTGGCGTTTGAGGGCTTTAACAACGCCGCCGAGCTCGACAGCAACCTGATCATCATCGTCAACGATAACGACCAGTCCATCGCCGAGAACCACGGTGGCCTCTATCGCAATCTGGCCGAGCTGCGCACCAGCAACGGCACCTGTGAGCGCAACGTTTTCCGCGCGATGGGACTCGACTACCGTTATTTGGACGCCGGCAACGACGTGTTGGCCCTGGTCGACACGCTGCAGGAACTGCGCAATATCGATCATCCCATCGTGCTGCACGTCTCCACCGCCAAGGGCAAGGGCTTTGAGCCGGCCCAGAGCGACCCCGAACGCTGGCACCACGTGGGTCCGTTTGACATGGCGACTGGGCGCAAGCTTTGCCCGGGCCATCCGAGCGAGCCCGCGCCGCGCACCTATGCTGACATTACGGGCGAGGCGCTCAGCGCCGCCATCGAACGCGATCCACAGGTCGTTGGCATCACGGCCGCCACGCCCTACATTATGGGCTTTACACCCGAGCTTCGCGCTGCCGCCGGCAAACAGTTCGTCGATGTGGGCATTGCCGAGGAGCACGCCGTGACCTTTGCCACCGCGCTTGCGTGCTCGGGCGCCAAGCCAGTCTTTGGTGTGTACGGTACGTTTTTGCAGCGCGCCTACGACGAGCTGTGGCACGACCTGTGCCTCAACGACGCCCCCGCAACCATTTTGGTGTTTGGTGCGTCAATCTTTGGCACCACGTCCGAGACGCATCTTTCGTTCTTTGATATTTCCATGCTGGGCGGTCTTCCCAACATGCACTACCTGGCGCCGGCCTGCATGGAGGAATATCTGTCCATGCTGAGCTGGTCGCTCGACCACCGCGAGCATCCCGTGGCAATCCGCGTACCGGGCATCGGCCTGGTAAGCCGCCCCGACCTTGCGCCCGCCGAAGACACCGACTACAGCGCCGTTCGCTACAACGTGGTGCGTCAGGGCCGCGACGTTGCCGTGCTCGCGCTTGGCGATTTCTTTGAGCTGGGTGAGTGCGTGGCAAACCGCTTGGCCGCCGAGTACGGTATCGAGGCCACGCTCGTCAACCCTCGCTTTGCAGCCGAGCTCGACCGTGAGTTCCTCGATAGCCTTGCCGCCGAGCATCGCGTTGTCGTCACCCTCGAGGACGGCATCTTGGACGGCGGCTGGGGTGAGCGCGTGGCATGTTATCTGGCATGCACGCCGTTGCGCACGCGCACCTTCGGCATCGCCAAGGGCTTCCCCGACCGCTACGACCCCAACGAGCTGCTCGCTCAGAACGGCATGGCGGTCGAGAACATGGCCGCCGAAGCCGTGAGACTACTCAACGAGTAAGAAAACCTCCGCAAGGAAAGCACTCCTGCGGAGGTTTTTATTTTCGCGACGCGATTATCTCAATCTGTAACATCTAGGGCCCGAATTCCTGTCTAACTGTTACAGATCTAGACAAGACGTCTTAGTCCCTGACCTTTGTCTCAATCTGTAACAGATAGAGACCTTTTAGCCATCCAGATGTTACAGATCGAGACATTCGAATTCCCCTGAAGAGAAAATCTCGATCTGTAACAGTTACTCGGCAAAAATGGCTGCAGATGTTACAGATCGAGACAAAACAGCAAGGCATGCCGCTGCATCGGTCAGAACCACCACAAAGGTGCCTGTCCCTTTTTGGTAGGTAGAATTACCCATAAGGTAAGTATGTTTCTGAGTTATTTCGTGTTGACCCATTTGAGCGCGATAGGGTATAACTCTACTCAACCGCTAGGGATTTTATTGAGAAAGGTGTTCTACCATGAGCAAGAACCTCTCCCAGCAGGTCGTTCTCGACCGCCGCGGCTTCGTTGCCGCCACCTTCGCAACCGTCGCCGGCCTTGGTCTTGCCGGCTGCTCCGACACCAGCGCCGAGGCCGACAAGAGTTCCGCCGCCGGCTCTTCCAAGAGCTCCGAGGATACCGAGGCTTCCACCACGCTCGACGCTAAGGCATTCGACAAGCTCGTCGACAACGGCCCCAAGGCCGATGACGACGCCATCGCCGCCAGCACCTGGGCCACGGCCGTTAAGGACGCCGGCGTCTTTAAGATCGGTGGCGTTCAGACTTCCACGCTCTTCTCCCTCCTCAACGAGAAAGACGGTCAGACCCGCGGCTTCGACGCCGGTATCGCACAGCTCCTGTCCAACTACATCCTGGGCGAGAACAAGGTCGAGATCACCCAGGTGACCTCGGACACGCGCGAGTCCGTCTTGCAGAACGGCCAGGTCGACGCCGTCTTTGCCACCTACACCATCACCGACGAGCGCAAGAAGCTTGTCTCCTTCGCCGGTCCTTATTACTACACGCAGCAGGCCATCCTGGTGCTTGCCGGTAACGACGACATCAAGAGCGTCGACGACCTGGCCGACAAGAACGTCGCCGTCCAGTCCGGCTCCAACGGCCCCGCCATCCTGGAGGAGTTCGCTCCCAAGGCCAGCCAGCAGGAGTTCAAGACCGACGAGGAGGCCCGCCAGGCACTCCAGCAGGGCCGCGTTGACGCCTACGTCATCGATAACAACATGCAGCAGAGCGCCCTGGTCCGCGAGCCCGGTAAGTACAAGATCGCCGGCAAGCCCTTCGGCAGCAAGGAGCCCTATGGCATCGGCCTGCCGCTCGATTCCGACGGCGTCGCCTTTGTCAATGACTTCCTTAAGAAGATCGAGGACGACGGCACCTGGACTGAGCTGTGGCAGATCTGCATCGGCGACCGTACGGGCGACACCAATGTTCCCGAGCTGCCCGAGATCGGCGCCTAGGCAGCGAGCCTGGTAACGGCCGCAACGAAACCATACGGAAACGCATGATGCGCTTTATTGCGATAAACTGTTTCCAATCTGAGTTGTCGGGGCTTCCGTACACACGGGAGCCCCTTTCCTTATCGGCGGGAGGTCCGCATGAGTCTCTCCGAACTCTGGTCGCTCTATGGCCAGAACTATATCGACGCGCTGCTAGCAACCTGGGGCATGACGCTTGAGTCGTTTGCCATCGCCATGGTGCTGGCCGTCGCCGTCACCGTGATGCGTGTGTCGCCGCTCAAGCCACTGCGCGTCTTTGGCGACCTGTATGTCCAGGTCTTCCGTAACATCCCCGGCATCGCGCTGCTCATCATCGTCGTCTATGCGCTGCCGCCGCTCAAGGTCGTTCTGCCCTACCGCACCTGCGTTATCGTCGCCACGGTCCTTTTGGGCTCGGCCTTTGGCTCCGAAAACTTTATGAGCGGTATCAACACCGTCGGCGTCGGCCAGGTCGAAGCCGCACGTTCGCTCGGCATGAGCTTTAATCGCATCCTCGCCAAGATCGTGATTCCGCAGGCACTGCGCTCGAGCGTATTGCCCATGACCAACCTCTTTATCGCCGTCATGCTCACCACCGCGCTCGGCAGTCAGGTGCCGCTTAAACCGCAGGAGCTCACCGGCGTGGTGAGCTATATCAACACGCGCTCACTTGGCGGCGTCGCCGCGTTCTTTATCTCGGCGCTCGGCTACCTGGGCACGGCCTTTGTGGTGAGCCACATCGGCAACTATATCGATAAGAAGGTGAGGATCCTCCGATGAGCAAGCATTCCTCCCCTGCACTCACCATGCGCGATGCGCTCTACGAGGCTCCCGGCCCCAAGATGCGCGCCAAGATTCGCATCGGCACCGCCATCTCGCTTGTTGCCGTGGCCGCGCTCATCGCTCTGGTACTGCAGCGCTTTTACGTGACCGGCCAGCTTTCGGTCCATTACTGGTACTTCTTTACGCACCTCACCACCTGGAAGTTCCTGCTTGCCGGTTTTGAGGGCACCGTTAAAGTCGCACTCACCGCTGGCGCCATCGCGCTGGTGCTGGGCCTCGCCCTCATGCTCGGCCGCACCAGCGACATTAAGCCGCTGCAGCTGGTCTGCCGCGTTCTCACCGATTTCTTCCGTGGCGTACCGAGCCTTCTGTTCATCTACTTCTTCTTTTTGGTGCTGCCCCAGTACAAGATCGCACTGCCGTCGTTTTGGATGCTCACGCTTCCCGTCGCGCTCGCCGCAGCCGGCGTACTCGCCGAGATCTTCCGCGCCGGCGTCAACGCCGTGCCGCGCGGTCAGGTCGAGGCAGCCCAGGCGCTCGGTCTCTCCAAGGCCAAAATCACCTTTAAAATCGTGCTGCCACAGGCGATTCGGTTTATCATTCCGTCATTGATTTCGCAGCTTGTAGTCGTAGTCAAAGACACCACCGTCGCCTACGTGGTGAGCTACCCCGACCTCATGCAAAACGCCCGCGTGCTCATTACCAACTACGACGCCCTCGTGTCGGTCTACCTGGTTATCGCGGTCATCTACATCCTCATCAACGTCGCGATTAACAAGGCCGCTGTCTACGTTTCGCACAAGACCGGCGCGACCATCATCCGCTAACGCTTTACCATTTCGAGTCATAAGGAGCCGAGCACCATGGCACAGAGCACCTCTTCCACCGGCAATCAGCCGCTGATCGAGCTCAGGCACGTCGATAAGCACTACGGAGATCTGCACGTCCTCAACGACATCAATCTCTCGGTCGACCGCGGCGAGGTCGTCGTTGTGATCGGGCCCTCGGGCTCGGGCAAGTCGACCATGTGCCGCACTATCAACCGCCTGGAAACTATCGACTCGGGCGAGATCCTCATCGAGGGCGAGCCCCTGCCGCAGGAAGGCAAGGACCTTGCCCGCATGCGCGCCGAACTGGGCATGGTGTTTCAGCAGTTCAACCTGTTTGCACATATGACGGTACTGCAGAACGTCATGCTGGGACCGGTCGACGTGCTGGGCGTGTCCAAGGAGGAAGCTCGTGAGCGCGCCATGGACCTGCTGGGCCGCGTGGGCGTGGCCGAGCAGGCCGACAAGGTGCCCGCACAGCTTTCGGGCGGCCAGCAGCAGCGCGTGGCCATCGCCCGTTCGCTCGCCATGCAGCCCAAGGCCATGCTTTTTGACGAGCCCACAAGCGCCCTCGATCCCGAAATGATCAACGAGGTGCTCGAGGTCATGGTTCGCCTGGCCCAGCAGGGCATGACGATGATCGTCATTACGCATGAGATGAACTTTGCCCGCCGCGTAGCCGACCGCGTCGTGTTTATGGCCGACGGCCAGATCGTGGAAACCGGCACGCCCGACGGGTTCTTCGACCACCCCCAGACCAAGCGCGCCCAGGACTTCCTCAACTCCATTAAGGGCCACTAGCCAGCCACCCCGTGGGACAAATCCATTGAAAGTGTTGTCCTACGTCTCTCATGCGCCCTGTCACCTTTAGATTCGAAAGCAACACCTATGATCGGAACTCGCACTTCATCGTCATACACCCCGCACGTCGACGTCGATCCCGCCGACCGCCCGCTCATCCTCGTCGCGCCGCGTTGGGAAGAGGCAAAGCCGTTTTTAAGCGAGACGCTCTCCCCCAACGAGGAAATCGCAAGTGTCTTTGTCGATGCCATCCTTGCCGCCGGCGGCCTGCCGCTGCAGATGTCCATCACCGAGGACATTGAGGTCATCCGTCATTACGTCGATATCGCCGACGGCATCGCCATTCCCGGCGGCCCCGATGTCAATCCCAAACGTTGGGGCGATGATCGACCCTACGACCCCACCCTCTGCTGTGAGATCCGCGATAGCTTTGAGTTTAAGCTGGTCGACGAGGTACTCCGCGCCAAGAAGCCGCTCTTTACCACCTGCCGCGGCACGCAGCTGCTCAACGTCGCCACCGGCGGCACCCTGTGCATGGACGTGCCGAGCCTGGGTACGCGCGAGGGCCGCACGCAGTGGCGCCACACCCACGTGCTCAACGACCCCGTGCACCCTGTCGAGGTCATGCCGGGCTCGCTGCTGGAGCGCGCGGTTGGCGGGCACAGGCTGATCCAGACCAACTCGGCACATCACTGCTGCGTCGATCGTCTGGGTAAGAGCACGCGCTTGGTCGCCAAGGCAACCGATGGCGTTCCCGAGTGCATCGAGGTCGAGGGCCAGCCGTTCTGCTTGGGCGTGCAATGGCATCCCGAGTACACCTGGCAGACACTCGAGACCGACTTTAACCTGTGGAAGTCGTTTGTCGAGGCAGCGGCAAAGGTCAAGCAGGCTCGCTAGCTCGCGAACCGCACAACAGATAAGGGCGCCCCGCCGGCCACATGGTCCGGCGGGGCGCCCTTTTGCCTATACGCGGCAGGCACACAGCCCAAGGCTCACAACCTCTTACGCGCCCGCCTCGCGCAGAGCCGACATCGTAGCCGCATATTGCTGCTGCAGCGCACGCATTCCCTCGCGAGCGCCGTCAACGGCATCGGCGCCGCGCAGCGCTTCGGTTACCACGACCGCCGGCTCGTACAGATTATCGAATCCCAGGTTCTGGCTCACGCCCTTGAGCGTGTGCGCTGCCATAAACGCACCTTCGGCGTCTCCCGCCGCCATGGCGGCCTCCAGCTTGTCCATACTCTCGTCATCCAAAAACTTGAGGGCAAAGCGGGCAAGCATTTCCCCGCCCATCAGCCGAGCGCACGCGTCATCATAATTAGCGCCGATCTTCTCATACGCCTCACGCATGGAAATCATGGATTAAAACTCCTTTGGTCAAACTAAATCGTGGGAAACGCAACGACGTCGGCGGGGCGTGCCAACGTCTCGGCAATACGGTCTTGCACCTCGAGCAGGCATTCGAGCAACAGCGGGTTAAAGGTGCCGCACTTACCGTCCAGGATCATCTGGATCGCCTCCTTGTGCGGGATAGCGTCCTTGTACACGCGCACGCTCGTCAGCGCATCATACACGTCGGCCACCGAGACCACCTGCGCGGCAATGGGAATCTCGTCGCCCTTAAGGCCATCGGGATAACCCTTGCCGTCCCAGCGCTCGTGATGCCAACGCGCAATCTGGTACGCATATTCCATAAGCGCATTGCCGACGTGATGGCGGCCCAGCTCAAGCAACATGTCGGCGCCCATCGTGGTATGCGTCTTCATAATCTCGAACTCCTCGGGCGTAAGGCGCCCGGGTTTGTTGAGAATCGCATCGTCAATCGACATCTTGCCGATATCGTGCAGCGCCGAAGCCAGGGCAATCGTAGAGCGTTCCTCATTGTCGAGGGAGATGGTGTCGCTACGCTGGACCAGACAGCCAAGCAGCAGCTCGGTCAGCTTCTCGATGTTCGTAACGTGTCTGCCGCTCTCGCCGTTGCGAAGCTCCATGACGCCGGCCATGATGTCGATGAGCATGCGACTGTTCTTGACGCGCTCGTTGTACTGCTGGGACAGCAGGCTCGTCAGGCGGCGCTGTTTGGCGTATAGGCGGATGGTGTTGCTTACACGGCGGCGCACGACACGGGAGTCAAACGGGCGGTTGATATAGTCCGAGGCGCCCAGCTCGTACGCGCGCAGAACCATATCATCGGAATCTTCGCTCGAAATCATGATAAAAGGCAGATTGTCGATACCCGATCGGCGCGACAGATCGGCCAGCACCTCAAAGCCGCTTATGCCCGGCATGACAATATCCAGCAGCACGAGCGACAACTCATCGCCATAGCGGTCGACCATGTCGAGCGCCGTACGACCGTTGTCGGCCTCCAGGATGCAATACTCGTCCTTGAGCATCTCGTTGAGAATGGCTCGGTTCATCTCGGAGTCATCAACAATAAGCACCAAAGGCTTTTCGCTTTGGAAGGCCTCGATGGAATCGGCATCGGTCACGACCGTACCGGCTTTTGCCTTAGCGCGGCTCAATAACTGGACAGCGCGGCCAACGCCCTCATCGACCGTCTCGCCATGAATGCGAACGCCACCAACACATGCCGTCAAGCTCACGTACTCATGGCCCGGAACAATCGTGGAACGAACGGCATCGGACACCTGATGCAGGCGACGGGTGAAGTCATCGGAGGGAATATTGGGCATGACGACCACAAACTTGTCGCAGCCATAGCGTACGAGCTCGTCAGTCGAACGAATTCCGCTGCGTATGGCCGTCGCCACAGCACCGAGCGCAAGGTCGCCGGCATGACGGCCACACGTATCGTTGAAGACCCTAAAATCATCAAGGTCGATCACCGCAACGCCGGCATTCATGCGGGCGCTACGGAGCTTTTCCTCGTAATATCGGCGATTGCGCACGCTCGTCAGCACGTCGGTGTAGACAAGGTCCTCTTCTGCAGCCTCTTGCTCATCGATCGGACGCACCATCAGTAAGACATGAGGCTCGCCCTCGACCTTCAGAGGGCGCAGGCGGGCGCGGTACTCAACACCATCGTTGAGCAGTTGCTCCGACACTTCATCGGAATCTGCCAAGGCCTCAAGACTCGACTGACGCAAACAAGGGCACCGATTGCCGGCGAGCAGGCAGTTAGGCTCGCTCTTAATCTGATCGGCCGACAGCAAACGCACCACGGGGTAGGTCTTCGCGACGCGGGCGACCTCGGCGGCAGCCTCCTCGTCGGTTAGATTGACCTCGTGATTATTGAGCATATGGGGCCCTTTCTATCGTTACGCACGGCAACAGTGCATATCAATTGGTACAAGGGTAACATCTAACAGCTGAAGGCAAACGCGCGATTATCGTTACATTTTTATGACCTGGCAAGCGGCGATAATGGAGCCGCGGGCACGCGCTTATGGGCGCATTCGTTAACAATGACGAAACGCTAACAGCCCCTCTCCCCGCAGGTCATCGAGCGTGCTAACGCTCCAAGACATCGCGAACGGCGTTTGCCGCCGTAACGGGGCGATCGCGCAGACCGTTATGCGCGCCCGGGATCGTCACAAGGGGGCAATCGAGATATTCGGCAGCCGCTCGCGTGCCAGCCTCGCGGGGCGTGCCAACCGAGAGCTCGCCCAAGAACACGGCCGACACCGCCTTTGACGCGCGGGCGCGCTCCCAGTCGGGAGCATATGTCATATTTGTTCCGTATTCATTGGCCATAAAGCAACGACCATTGCGCAGGGCATGTTTGACTTCCGCTTCGGTCGTCCCAGGAGCCTCGGGGTCCAAGTCGCCGAGGGCTCCCAAGAAAAGCCGGAGCGCCCTTGAAACCTTTCCCGCCGCAATCATATCGAGCAAAACCGGAGCTGCGCCCATACCGACGCCTTTGGCCGACACAGCCGGCTCATGCAGAATCGCACGGGCGACGAGATGGGGTTCGGTGCGAAGAAGCTCCAGCGCAACCAACGTACCGGCACTATGCGCAAGCACATTTGCCGGAGCGCCAACATGTTCGATCACGGCTTGCAGGTCGGCGGCCTGAGCGGCAAGATCATAGCTGCCGTCTGCCGCATCGCTGCTGCCACCGCAGCCGCGGCGGTCGTAGGCAATTACGCGGTAGTTACGGCTGAGCTCACAAGCGATGCCGTCGAAAAATGTGCCGTCAACACAAGCGCCGTGCACGCACACCAAGGCAGGAGTATCAGGCGACACATCCGGGCCGGCATATTCGCGACAGGCAATCGTGGTGCCCGCATTCTCGACCGTAAAATCCATGTTGTGCCCCCATCATCAATGCTCATCCAGTTGCACGTCAGTGCGGTTGGATGGACCCGCATTGCCTTACGCCTTGTTAACAGATTAACTGTACCCGACCCGAGGCTTTTCATGGCACGGCATAATGAGCGACGTGAAAAAACGAAACTTGTAAAGCAAGAGCCCGCACCTTGCTTTGGAGCCGATGCTATGCTTAGGCACAATTGTCTTGAGGAGCATATGCCTATGTCTACGTTTTTGAATGCCAGCCCCATCTTTGGGCCCGTTCGCAGCCGTCGCCTTGGTCTCTCGCTCGGCGTCAACATGATGCCGGCCAGCGGCAAAATCTGCACGTTCGACTGCATTTACTGCGAAAACGGCCTCAACGCCGAACGCCCCTGCCATGAGCCGTACAACACGGCTGCCGTGGTACTCGACGCGCTCGAGGCAAAGCTACGCGAGATGGCAGCCGAGGGCGAGCTCCCCGATGTGATCACCTTCGCAGGCAATGGCGAGCCCACCGCCGCACCGGAGTTTCCGCAGGCCATCGCCGGCGCCGTCGCGCTGCGCGACGAGCTTGCCCCAAACTCCAAGATCGCCGTGCTCTCCAACGGCACGCGCGCCGACCGCCCCCAGGTGCACGACGCGCTCATGATGGTCGACGACAACATCCTCAAGCTCGATACCGTCGACCCGGCGTTTATCCAGCTGCTCGACCAGCCCGTTGGCCCCTACGACGTCGAGCACCAGATCGAGACGTTCGCAAGCTTTGACGGTCACGTTATTATCCAGACGATCTTTTTGACCGGCGAGTATCAGGGCAAGCTCATCGACAACACCGGCGAGGAGTACGTTGCCCCCTGGCTCGCGGCGCTTGAGCGCATTCGCCCACAAGAAGCGACCATCTACACGGTAGCGCGCGAGACACCGATCGCCGGCCTTGCCAAAGCGGCGCCCGAGGTGCTCGACACGATCGCCGCACGCGTGCGCGCCCTCGGCATCCCCTGCCAGGTGAGCTACTAGCAAAACCACGCAGCAGCTAGTGTCAGCCATCCCGCTCCATCAGTTGCGGTGATATAGTTCCTGTTTATGCTGTTAAACCGCTTAAATCGGAACTATATCACCGCAACTTTAATGGACGCGTGGGTGGGCTATACTAGCTGCGGATGAAAGGAAGTTAGCCATGTATGACAAAGGACCCGTTCCTGGCCGCAACGACGCTTGCTGGTGCGGCAGCGGCAAAAAATATAAGAAATGCCATAGCGCCTTCGACGAGCGCCTCGAGCGCTTGTGGGAAGAGGGCTGGGAGGTTCTGCCCCGCACGCTCTACAAGACGCCCGCCGATATCGAGGGCATCAAGCGCTCGGCCGCTATCAACGTGGGCGTGCTCGATTACGTAGGCGAACACATCGCCGCGGGCATGACCACCAACCAGATCGACCAGATGATCTACGACTACACCGTCGAGCACGGCGGCACGCCGGCCGACCTCAACTATGAGGGCTACCCCAAGAGCGTTTGCACCTCGATCAACGACGTGGTCTGTCACGGCATCCCCTGCGATACGGACGTGCTGCACGAGGGCGACATCATCAACGTCGACTGCTCCACGATTCTTGACGGCTACTTTAGTGATTCGAGCCGCATGTTCTGCATCGGCGAGGTCTCTGCCGAGCGCCAGCGCCTGGTCGACGTCACCCGCGCCAGCGTGGAGGCGGGTCTGGCTGCCGTCAAGCCGTGGCTGCCGCTGTCCGTGATGGCCGAGGCCGTGCAAAAGACGGTCGAGGACGCCGGCTTTAGCGTGGTACGCGAGTACGGCGGACACGGCATCGGTAAGGAGTTCCACGAGGACCCGTTTGTGGGCTTTACCACCGAGGCACCCGATGTGGACACCATCATGGCTCCGGGCATGGTCTTTACCATCGAGCCCATGGTCAACGCCGGAGCGCCCGACATCAAGATCAGCAAGGGTGACGGCTGGTGCGTGCGCACCAAGGACGGCAGCGATTCGGCCCAGTGCGAGGTACAGCTCGTGGTGACCGAGGACGGCTACGAGCTGCTGAGCTGGTAGCCGTGGATGCGCCGGATGCTGACGGGCACGCTCGTCTTGCATCCGGCGTTTTATTTAAACGTTTTGCCTGATAAAACCTGCCAAAATAAACCTGTCCCTTTTTGGCAGGTCGAGCGGAGAGGACTGCTTGTGAACATCCTGGTTTTGCTGCCCGTCAATGACCGCCATCGCGCAATTCTTGAGTCGAGCGCTGCGGGCGAGGACTTTATCTACACGAGCTCCGACGCCGCCACGCGCGAGCAGGTCGCCGATGCCGACGTGATCTTGGGCAACATCGACCCTGGCATGCTCACGGCATGCGAGCATCTCCAGCTGTTGCAATTGCAGACCGCCGGCTATGACGACTACTTGGCCGCCGGCACCGTGCCAGCCGACGCTAAGCTTTCCTGCTCGGTGGGCGCCTACGGCCAGGCCGTAAGCGAGCATATGTTTGCCATGGTCCTTTCTATGATGAAGCGCCTGCCCGGCTATCACGACTTGCAGCGCGAGCATCGCTGGGAGGATTTGGGGCCGGTCACCTCGCTCAAGAACGCCAATGTGCTGGTGCTAGGCGCGGGCGATATCGGCGGCCACTTCGCCACACTCTGCCGCAACATGGGCGCGCACGTCCGCGGCATCAAGCGCCATCCACTCGTCTACCCCATTGTGTTTGAGGACATGGACGGCATGGACGCCCTCCCCGAGCGCCTGGCCGAGGCTGACATCGTCACGTCCTTTATGCCCAGCACGCCCGAGACGCGCGGTCTGGCGAACGCCGAGTTCTTCGCCGCGATGAAACCGGGCGCCTTCTTTGCCAACGGCGGCCGCGGCGATCTTGTGGTTGCCGACGATTTGGTTGCCGCTCTGGAGTCGGGACATCTCGCCGGCGCCGCGGTCGACGTCACCGACCCCGAACCGCTGCCTGAGACAAGCCCACTGTGGAATGCGCCCAACATGCTCATCACGCCACACGTCTCCGGCTGGTTCCACCTGGCAGCCACGCTCAACAATGTGGTCGACATTGCCGCAGAGAATCTGCGTCACCTGCAAGCTGGCGAGACCCTGCGCTGTTGGATTGAGCACTAATCTTGTTCCGCCGTTCTAACGAACGGCGGACCGGTCGACGCTGCGCGCCGCCCAGAGCGACAATTTGCCATTCAAAAGGCAAGGCATGACCAGAAGGTCTATGCCTTGCCTTTTTCATGCCAACTTGTTCGCTCTGGACATCGCTCGCTGACGTTTGCTCAACCTGCGGTGTCATAACAATTCTGTCCAGTTGTTGGCATTGCGGCATTTTCCCAGATAAAACCTGCCAAAATGAACCTGTCCCTTTTTGGTAGGTTTGGTGCAATGGGGTCAGGTTGGCTTGCGCCATACCGATAGTTCTGTCTGCGGCACTCTCGCCAAAGTGATATCAAGCATACATCTAGCGTTTTCGACACTTCGCTTATTAGAGCCAGTCCGTCTCCTCATCATAGCGGTCCGAATAGGCGTTACGCTTGAGTTCTTCAGCACTCGTTGGTCGCGCCTTGGACACGTCGACCCCTGACTCATGGCAAGCGGCGACGAACAGCTGTAAACCCCGATCAATAAGCTGAGCCCCGCGCTCGGCCTTCATTTCTTCGGCTCGCATTTAGAGCTCCACGCTTTCGGCGCCGTTGATGGTTAGGTTGCGCTCGTAGAAGGCGGTGAGGGCGCGGATAGCGTACATCACGTCGCGCACGCCGCCGGTCTCGTAGCTCGAGTGCATGGCCAGCTGCGGCAGGCCCACGTCCACGGCATGCATGCTCGCCTGCATATTCGACAGGTTGCCCAGGGTGGAACCGCCGGCCATGTCGCTCTTGTTGGCGAAAGCCTGCGTTGGCACGTCGGCGTCATCGCAGATGGCCTGGAACACCGCGCGGCTAAAGGCATCGGTGCAGTAGTGCTGGTTGGCGGCTTCCTTGATAACGATGCCGCCGTTGAGCACGACCTGGTTGCGGGCATCGCACTTCTCGGCGTGGTTGGGATGCACGGCATGCGCATTATCGCAGCTCACGAGCATCGAGGCGGCAAGTGCGCGATGGTACGACTCGTCATCGAAGCCCAGCGATCCGTTAATGCGGCGCAGCGCATCGGCCAAGAAGGTCGACATGGCGCCCTGCTTGGTCTCGGAGCCAACCTCCTCGTTATCAAAGCAGCAGAAGACCGAGATATCGCGCGCGTTCTCAGCACCCAAAAATGCCTGCAGCGAGGTATAGGCGCAGGCCAGGTCGTCGAGCTTGGGCGTCGAGATAAACTCGTCGGCCCAGCCCCAAATGCGCGCATCCTGACGATTGACCAGGAACAGATCGCGACCCAGAATCTGCTCGGGCTCAACGTCCAACTCGTCGGCGATCAGAGCATCGAAGTCGCCCTGCTTAAGATCACCGGCGCTGATGAGCGGGCACAGGTCGACGGCGCGGTTGGGCGCAAAGCCCTCGTTAACGCCACGATTCATATGGATGGCAAGGCTCGGAATGATAGCGACCTCGCGCTCGGTGGCAAGCAGGCGGCTCTCAATACGGTCGCCTTCGCGCACCAACACGCGGCCCGCGAGCGCCAGCGGGCGATCGAACCAGGTGTAGTCGATCATGCCGCCGTATGCCTCGGTGTTCAGGCGCAGCGTCTCGCCCGCGCCGTCAAGCTCAGGCACGGCCTTGACCTTAAACGTCGGCGAATCGCTGTGCGACGCCGTGAGCTGAAAATGATAGTCACCGGCAACGCCGTCCTCGCCCCACGTAGCAGCCAGGTCCTCGCCCACCTTAAAGGCGATAACGCTCGAGGTGTTGCGCTGCGTGTAATAACGCCCGCCCGGCTCGATGTCCCACGCCGCGTTCTCGGACAGGTAGGTAAAGCCCGCCTCGTCGAGCTCGGCCATAATGGTCGCCGCCGTATGGAACATGCTGGGGCATGCCTCGATAAAGTCGATAAGGTCGTTGGCGGCCTCGATATCGTCGGCCGTCACGTGCGCGCGCTCGGGCGTTTCCTGATCCGTCATGCTCTCCCCTTTCGCTGGGTTGATGGTCCCCTCCAGCATACCCCGCCGCGCCAGCGCCGCACTCTTCATTCCGTGCTTAATTCCGCGCCGCTCACCAACTTGAGCCATCATGCCCGCGCCCCTTTTGCGACAATTGCGCTAACAGGACGAGAGGAGCCGTCATGAAGCCACGTAACATTGCCATCGCCTGCGGTGTCGCGGGAGTCGCCGTCGGCCTTGCCGCTGCCACCGGTATCGTTTATCACAAGCAAATCAAGTCCGCCGCGTCGCTCAAACGCTTGACCGGCTACGCGGATGGCTATGACCTGTACGCAATCGACATCGCCTACGACTACGATCTTGATCGCATCATCGCCGCTGGCGTGCGCGACGACCAGGCCTACATCGATGCCGTGGTGGCGCAGGTGCTGCCCGGTGTGCCGGCACATGTCCAGGCGCCCCAGTTTGCCTGCAGCGCTTTTGTCGCCGTAGATGCCGAAGGCCGCGTGCGCACCGGTCGCAATTACGACTTTAAGGACGACACCTCGGCGCTGCTGGTGCGCAATCACCCACGCGGCGGCTATGCTTCCATCGGGTTTGCCGCCCTCAATAACCTGGGCGCCAACACTCCGCTTGACTCCGTCACCGGACGCGCCGCGGCGTTGATGGGCCCGTTTGCCCAGCTCGACGGTGTTAACGAATGCGGCGTGTCCATTGCCGTACTCACCCTGGACTCCAAGCCCTGTGACCAGGACACGCAGCGCCCCGTCATCAATACCTCGCTCGCCATCCGCCTGGTGCTCGACCGTGCCGCCACCACGCAAGAAGCTGTCGACCTGCTTTTCGCCTACGACATGCACGCCATGGCAGGACGCGATTACCACTTCTTTATCAACGACGCCGCCGGTGACGCGCGCGTAGTAGAGTGTGATCCGCGCGATCCGGACCGCGCTTTCAAAGCGACTCCTGTACGCCAGGTTACGAACTTCTACGCCTGCTATGGTGACGAAGTGCTGCCCAACCAAAAGAATGGTGAGCTGGGCCATGGTAAAGAGCGCGCCGTCGCAATCGCCGATGTCCTTGACGCCCATGTCGGTGCCCAGGACGAGGCAGTCGCTTGGAAGGCCCTTCGCGCTGCGGCGCAAGAGCCCAATCCGGAAGACATCACCAGCAATACGCAATGGTCGGTCGTCTTTGACAATACCGAGCCCGCTGCCGCCATCACGCTGCGCCGCCACTGGGGCGACGTCGACGCCTTCGCGCTGTAAGGAGCTGGCACCGTCGTCCTTACGCTCGCCTGACGTTGCTTACATTTCTATACATTTGAGCTAACACGTTTTACCCCCGTATCAACAGTGTGCGGGGGTAAACTTATGCGCATGTTATAACTTGCCCGGAAGGATTCACCATGCTTAGAATCGGTCTTCTTACTAGTGGCGGCGACTGCCAGGCGCTCAACGCCACCATGCGCGGCATCGTCAAAACGCTTATGACCAATAGCGAAGAACCTATCGAGATCTATGGTTTTGAGGACGGCTACCAGGGCCTTATCTACAGCAGGTTCCGCGTCATGACGCCCGCCGATTTTAGCGGCATCCTCACCCGCGGCGGCACCATCCTAGGCACGAGCCGCACACCGTTCAAGCGTCTGGATACCCCCGAGGCCGATGGCGTCGAGAAGGTGCCGGCGATGGTCCACACCTATCATAAGCTGCAGCTCGACTGTCTGTTTATGCTGGGCGGTAACGGCTCCACCAAGACCGCCAACCGCCTGCGCGAAGAGGGCCTAAACGTTATCGCGCTGCCCAAGACCATCGATAACGACACCTGGGGCACCGAGCTGACGTTTGGCTTTACGAGCGCCATCGACGTCGCCACCAAGTGCATCGACGACATCCACACTACCGCCTCGAGCCACGGCCGCGTGTTTGTCATCGAGATCATGGGCCACAAGGTTGGCTGGATCCCGCTGTACGCCGGCGTCGCGGGCGGCGCGGATGTCATCTTGATTCCCGAGATTCCCTACGACATGGATAACGTCATCAAGACCATCGAGCATCGCATGGAGACCGGCAGCCGCTTTACCATCGTGGCCGTCGCCGAGGGCGCCATCTCCAAGGAGGATGCGGCGCTGTCCAAGAAGGAGTACAAGAAGAAGCTCGCCGAGCGCACGAGCCCGTCAATCGTGTACGACATCGCCAAGGAGATCGAGGCCCAGACCGGTCGCGAGACCCGCGTCGCCATCCCCGGTCACACGCAGCGCGGCGGCCAGCCCGACGCTCAGGACCGCATCTTTGCGACCCAGTGCGGCGTCGAGGCCGCGCTTGGCTGCCTGCGCGGCGAGTTTGGCTACATGATCGCCCTGCGCGACGGCAAGATGTGCCACATGCCACTCGAGGAGGTCGCCGGCAAGCTCAAGTATGTCGACCCCCAGAGCGATCTTGTGCGCGAGGCCAAGGCATTGGGCATCAGCTTCGGCGACGAATAGCCTCGGCCGGAACTGCTCTCATCGGAGGCCCCAGGGCTACCTCCCAAATCGTCCTCGGACATGTCAGGACCCCGCTGCGCGCTTCGCGCGGCGGGGTCCTTCCGTCCTGCGGAAAGATTTGGGAGGTAAGCCCTGGGGCCTCCTGCGGTAACTGGAGGGGCCAAGACTATTCGTCTTCTTGCTGCGGATGCCTGGTGTAGGATGCGGCGTGCATTTTTGGGAGTATTCAGCAGCCGAGGGTGCCTGCATACTGGATTTTGGGCGAAAGGCAGGCACCATGGGCCGCATCCTGTAAAAAACGAGCGGCTCTAGAGGCGTTTGGGCTCAGAATCGGAGCTTTCAGCGCAGTTTTGCACTCCCGCCCCCGCGCCCGCGGACCCCGGGATACTGAATACTCCGGAATTTGCACGCCGCCCCCTGGGGTACCTGTGGGCAAAAAGCAACCGCCCCGTCAAAGTATGCATTTGGCGGGGCGGTTTATGCAAAAATGCTGCTGCGGGCGCGTCGGCAGCTCGCTAGAACTTGAATCCCAGGGCAGGTTACTCGGCGCTTTTGAGGGCGCCGACCATGTCGATCTTGTTGAGGGTACGATTGGTGGCGAGGTTGACGATAAACGTAAAGCCAAAGGAAAGCACCACGGCGAGCACGTAGCTTAGCGGCTCGACCTCAACATCAAAGTACAGCGACGGCATCTGCAAAATGTACGTAAAACTCTCGGCCAGCAAGCCGCCCAGTGGCACGCCCAGCGCGGCGCCAATTGCCGTGAGGATCAACGTCTCCTTGTTGACGTAATGGTGCACCTCGCCACGGCGGAAACCAAGCACCTTGATGGTCGCCAGCTCGCGCTCGCGCTCGGAGATATTCGTGTTGGACAGCGTAAACACCACCACAAACGACAGGCACGCCGCCATAAAGGTCACGAGCACCACGACGGAATTGATAATAGTGAAGTTCGCCTCAAAGTTCTCCCAATGCTCGGCCGTGCTCGAAATCGAAAGCCAGCCGTCACTCTTAAGCTTCTTGCTAAACGCAATCTGGTCGGCCGACGAACCCTTGAGCAGCGCAAAGATGCCATTGAGGCGAACGCTGCGCCCAAACGCGCGCTCATAGGTGCTCTGCGTCATGTAAAGCGTGTTGCCCAGATAGTTAAGTGAAATGTCGCTGACCTTGACCTTGGCGACGTTGAGTGACGAATCCTGGACGTGCGCCGTATCGCCCGGTTGAATCCCCAGCACCAGCTGTGAACTCTTACTCAGATACACGTCTCCGTCACGCAAAGACAGTGGCTCTTTGGACTCATCCTCAAGGCGAACATAGTCGTCCAGATCGTTCGTGCGGTCATCGGGCACCACGATCAGCTGCACGGTCTCGCTCTTTCCGCCGAATGTAAAGGTGACGTTGTCGGTCATGATCGGCAGCGTCGAAGTTACGGTCACACCGGAATCCTTGACCGCGCTTCGCTCGTCGAGCGCCGCGCACGTCTGCGAAAAATCGTCGGGATTGGCGACCGCCAGCAAGTCATAGCGCGTGATGTGGCCGTACTGCTTGGGCGAAAGCGCGACCGACGTATCACGAATGCCCATGCCGCAGATCACGAGCGCCGTGCAGCCGGCGATGCCGAAGATGGTCATAAAGGCGCGCTTTTTGTAGCGGAACAGGTTACGCGCTGCCACCTTGTTCAAAAAGCCCATGCGGCGCCAGATAAATCCGATACGCTCGAGCAGAATGCGTGAGCCGGCACGCGGCGCCTTGGGGCGCATGAGCGAGGCAGGGGTCTCGGCCATCTCGTGGCGGCAGGCGATAATCGTGGCGCCCACCACGCCCACGGCAAACAGCGCCACCGAAACGATCGAGGACACGATGTCGTACGAAAGTAGCATCTGGGGCAGCGAGTACATGTCGTCGAACACCGTAAACAGGAACAGCGGCAGGCCCACAAATCCGATGATGTTGCCGAGCACGCCGCCGATCAGACAAGCCCACAGCGCATAGTCCACGTATTTGGACAGGATGCGTCCGCGCGAATAACCGAGTGCCTTATACAGGCCGATGAGCGTGCGCTCCTCCTCGACCATACGCGTGGCGGTGGTAAGGCTGATGAGCACGGCGACGATAAAGAAGATGAACGGGAACACCGTGGCGATGGCCTCAATTGACGAGCTATCGCTCTCCACGCTCGAGTAGCTTGCGATATTGCCGCGGTCCTGGATGTACCAGGTGCATTCACCAAGGTCAGAGAGCTCGGCGCGGGCATCGGCAAACTGCTGGTCGGCGGCGGCACGGCGCTGGTCCAGGTCGGCTTGCGCCTGCGCACGCTCGTCGCTGCCCTCGGCCATGCGATTGATGTTGTCCTGCTCAATCCCAAAGAGCATATTCGCCTGGCGCTCGGCCGCATCCAAGCTTGCCGGCGTGTCGACCGTCAGTTCCTGAGCGCGCGCTTTCTCACGCTCCTCGCGGATCTTCTCGATATTGCTCTTGACCTCATTGATCTTTGCCGCGTAGGAATCCGAATAGGAGTTGAGGCTCTTGGCTCCCTCGACGATCACGTGGACCGCGGAGTAGAAAGAAGATGTCGCGGCGTCCTCGCTCACATAGAACTTATAGTCCGCCGCCGAAGCAGCGCGAAAGGCGTTGACTGTCGAGTCGGAGCTCACATCAGTGGGATCGAGGACCTCGGCCGTAATGGTGTAATCGCCCGCGGCAAACTGATCCTTGGCGCTTTGGTTCGACGAGCTCGCGTCATTGGCGGCAAAACTCACCGTATCGCCGAGCTTTTTACCCGAAGCCTTCAGGAACTTCGAAGTCACCGCGACCTCATCGGCGCTCTCGGGCAAATCGCCGTTCACGAGCACCGGCTGATCGATGTTCTCCTTGGAGAGACTTTGCACGACCACGCGCTCGCGCGTTGTGCCCACGGCGGTGTAGGCGGTCTCGGTGTAGATGCCTTCGGCCGTTTCGACGTCATCGACCTCTTGGATGGCGTCGAGATCATCGTCAGTCAGGCCATAGGTCGACTGCACGTTAATGTCATAGACATTTTGCTGGTCGAAGTAGGCGTCAACCGAATCGCACAGGTCCTCGCAACCCGCCTTAAGGCCGCACATCACGCTCACGCCAAGCGCGGTGATGACCACGATTGACAAGAAGCGCTTAAGACTGCCTCGGATTGTGCGGTAGATGCCACGGCGAAAAACCGTCGGCACCATATCGTTTGAGCTTTGGGCAGTGCGGTAGGTCGTAAAATCCTGCTCGCACTCCGTGTTCTGCGCGTCGCGGCGTAGGCTGTTTTGGCGGTCCTGATCCATGGGCGCTACCACTCGATCGTCTCGATAGGCACGGGATTTTGCTGGACCGTCTCGCTCTCCACGCGACCGCTCTTAAAGCGAATCAGGCGATCGGCCATGGGCGCGAGCGCGGAGTTGTGCGTGATGATGATGACCGTAATGCCCTGCTTGCGGCAGGTATCCTGCAGCAGCTGCAAGATCTGCTTGCCGGTTTTATAGTCGAGCGCACCCGTGGGCTCGTCGCACAGAAGCAGCTTGGGGTTCTTGGCCAGTGCGCGGGCGATGGACACACGCTGCTGCTCGCCGCCCGAAAGCTGCGCCGGAAAGTTGCCCAGGCGCTCGCCCAGGCCAACCTGACGAAGCGTTTGCTCGGCATCGAGCGAATCGGGGCAGATTTGCGCCGCAAGCTCAACATTTTCGAGCGCCGTCAGGTTGGGGACCAGATTGTAGAACTGGAAGACAAAGCCAACGTCGGCGCGGCGGTATTCCACGAGCTGCGCCTCGTTAGCGGAGCTCACATCGCGCCCGTCCACCGTCACGGTGCCGGAAGTCGCCGTATCCATGCCACCCAGAATGTTGAGCGCCGTGGTTTTACCGGCACCCGAAGCGCCCAGGATAATGGCAAGCTCGCCACGCTCAACAGAAAAGCTCGCACCGTCGAGCGCATGGATGCGGGCGTCGCCCTCGCCGTATGCCTTGATGACGTCTTTGAATTCGATATAAGCCATCGATTAATTCCCATCTGGTCGGATAACTCTTTAGTATTACCCATTTCGCACCGACTAAAAAGGGACGGGTTTATTTTGGCAGGTTCTATATGGGGAAACGGCAGCTATAGATGAGGCGCCGGGGAGGCAGAGAAATCATCGATGGGGTCAGGCCAACCGCCAAACACAACGCACGCATCTCAATCTGTCAGCCAAATCATTCGAACAGCTGTTCGTTTCTATGATATGATTCAGCTATCTAAGCAGGCCAATACGCAGAAAGGCGGCCAACATGGCGTTCGACTTTAAGAAGGAATGCAAGGAGCTCTACAAACCTGCAAGCAAGCCGAGCATCGTAACTGTCCCGCCTATGAGCTACGTTGCCGTTCGCGGAAAGGGCGACCCAAATACCGAAGGTGGCGAGTATCAAAACGCCCTGCCGCTGCTTTACGGCATCGCCTATACCGTCAAGATGTCGAAGAAAGGCTCAAGGAGTATCAAGGGCTATTTCGACTTTGTGGTACCGCCGCTCGAGGGTTTCTGGTGGCAAGACTCCCCGAGCGGCGACATCGATTATGTACGCAAGGACGATTTCAACTTTATCTCGTGCATTCGCCTGCCCGATTTCGTCACTCAGGATGACTTTGACTGGGCGGTCGCGGAAGCCACGGCCAAAAAGAAACTGGACTTTTCTGCCGTCGAGCTGCTTAAAGTTGACGAGGGTCTCTGCGTTCAATGCATGCATACCGGACCCTACGACAGCGAGCCGGCAACCGTAGACGCCATGCATGAATATGCGACCGAGCAGGGCTATGTCCCCGACTTCTCAGACACCCGTTTACATCACGAAATCTATCTTTCCGATCCACGCAAGTGTGCGCCGGAGAAACTTAAGACTGTGGTTCGTCATCCTATCAAGCGCGCTGAATAGCGTGGAGCGTCATTTCACGCGCTGGGTTTTAAGCCAGCCAACCAGCCGCCTCCTAGGCCGTCCGGTAATTATCTTGACGTGGCCCGTCGCATCTTATAAGTTTGTTTTGCTAAAGCTGGAAAGCCTCTCAACGATGCGCAACTCCAGCTCTTTTTCTATCAAGAGGCTTAATGAAATACCAGAAGTCGCGGATATCCATCAACGAACAAATAGCACTATTGACAGAAAACAAGGGTCTTAAGTGCTCTGATCAAAGCGAACTCGAGCGAGCTTTGGTCGAAGTCGGCTACTACAGGCAAAGCACTCGAACGCTACTCCTCGTACGCGCCCTCAAGCCGAAGCAGCCACTCCTTGCGATCAAGCCCGCCGGCATATCCGTTAAGCGAGCCGTCGGCCGCCACCACGCGATGGCACGGCACGATAATCGAAATGGGATTACGCGCAACCGCAGCCCCCACCGCACGAGGAGACACAACGGGATCCTCGTTCCCCGGCACCCGATGGCGGGCGGCAACACGCTGGGCGATCTCACCATACGTGGCGACCTCGCCACGCGGAATAGAAAGCAGTTCGTACCAGACTTCACGCTGAAACGCCGTACCAATCATATGCAACGGCGGCGTAAACCGAGGTTCCTGCCCTGCAAAATAAGCATTCAGCCAAGCCCAGGAACGCTCAAGCACCGAAGAGGCCGCGCCATTTGTCGGACTCACCGACGACATGCCACCAATACCTGAAACCGCATCGGCACCTTCGATATGCTCGACATCTTCTTTGAGAAGCGTGGAGCCAAAATGCTCCTGCCCCTCAAACCAAAGCCCTGTCAAACCGCGGCCATCAGCGGCAAGCAAGATTTCGCCCAAAGGCGAAGGAAACGTCGTCGTGACCACCAGCGGCTCCTTTCAAAACTCCGCAACATAATACCGCGAATTGTGCAGACAACCCCAATCGACCCCAGAGTCACCCAAGGCAGCAGGCGCGCAGCGCCGCAGCTGCCGCACGACCCCAAAGTCCCCGCAGGCAGCAGGCGCAACGCGCCGCAGCTGCCGGCCGCGCCCCACAGTCCCAAAAGGCGGCAGGCGCAAAGCGCCGAGGCCGCCGCCGGGACCAGGGCCCGCAACAGCCACGCGCCCCCACATCAGTCCAGCGGCCCCAACCAACAACGGCCCCATCGCAGGCCGCCTACAGCAGCGTCACCGCAGGCGGGGGCCGGGCTTAGTTTTCAGAACACTCCGCAGACCAGTGTGGCGCCTTGTCCGCGGCTCCGAAGGAGCAGGACAAGGCGCCACACATGGTCGAGGACGTTCTGAAAACTAAGCCCGGCCCCCGCCGGACAGGTCACACTACTCGCAGAGCAGCTTAGCGATCTGGACGGCGTTGGTTGCCGCGCCCTTACGGATTTGGTCGCCGCAGCACCAGAAGGTAATACCGCGCGTGGCCTCGGGGTTCGAGATGTCGCGACGCACGCGACCGACCCAGATCAGGTCCTGGTCGGACGTATCCATCGGCATGGGGAAGCGATCGTGCGCATCCTCGGCGCTCATATCGTCAACCAGCTTCACGCCCGGAGCGGCAGCCAGCGCAGCACGGGCCTCTTCCACCGTGATGTCGCGCTCAAACTCGAGCGTAATGCTCTCGGAGTGCGAACGCAGCACAGGGACGCGCACGCAGGTGCAGTTCACGCGCAGCTCGGGCAGGTGCATGATCTTACGGCCCTCGTTTTGTAGCTTCATCTCCTCAGAGGTAAAGCCCTCCTCCTTGACGCCGCCAATCTGCGGAATCAGGTTGCTCGCCAGCTGGGCGGCAAATGCGCGCGGCTCGGGAATCTCCTCGCCACGGCCCAGGGCAGCAAGCTGCGCTTCGAGCTCGGCCATACCGGGAGCACCGGCACCAGAAGCCGCCTGATACGTCGAGACGATCATGCGCTTCACGCCGGCAAGCTGATGCAGCGGCCACGTGGGAACCAGGCCGATGATGGTCGCGCAGTTGGGGTTGGCGATAAGGCCGTGATGCCACTTGATGTCGTCGGCATTGATCTCGGGCACGACCAGCGGCACCTCGGGATCCATGCGGAAGGCATGGCTGTTGTCGACCACGACGGCGCCGCGCTTTACGGCCTCGGGCAGCAATTCCTTGGCGATATCGTCGCCGGCAGCGCCAAGCACAATGTCACAGCCCTCAAAGGCCTCGGGGCAAGCCTCTTCGATCACGATTTGCTCGCCGCGGAACTCGACGGTCTTGCCCGCGGAGCGTGCGCTTGCCAACAGCTTGAGCTTGCCGACCGGGAACTCCTGCTCGTTGAGGCACTCGAGCATCTGGGTGCCCACGGCTCCCGTCGCGCCCAAAATAGCAACCGTGTACTGTTTCATGCTTCCCCCTTTAAAGGTTGTGGCTTTTGCCCGCACGCCGAGCAGGCCGATTATTGTTGCCAGTTTATACAAGAACAGGGCGGGCATGAAACCCGCCCCGTCGAAACGAAACCGAAACGAAACGCCCCGCCGTAGATTTTTGAGACATGACCCAAAAATCTACCGAGCAGTCGCTACTTTTTGAGCGCGGCCAGGGTGGGATCGGCCGGCGCGGGAGCCTCCAGATCGGAGACCTTCACAATGCCGTTCTCATCGGAGAAGGCACGGTAAATGGTCCGAATCGCAAGGTCGAAGTCCTTCTCCTCGACACCGATAATGATATTGATCTCGTCACAGCTCTGCGAAATCATGCGCACGCTCACGCCGGCCTGGCCAAGCATGCCAAACAGGTGGCCCGAGATGCCTGCACGACCGCGCAGGTTACGGCCGACGGTCGCGATGAGCGCCAGACCCTCGACAACCTCGATCTCGAGCGGCTCGACCTCCTGCTGAATGTCACCAACGAGCGAGTACAGCGAATCGTGCACGTCCTGCTCCTGCACCACGGCGCCAAAACGGTCGACACCGGTGGGCATGTGCTCGACGGAAACGTCATAGCGTTCGAACACCGAAAGCGCACGGCGCATAAAGCCAACGCGGGGCTTGGTGCGGTCGCGGGCAACGTTGATGGCGACAAAGCCGCGCTTGCCGGTCACGCCGGTAATGATGGGCTCCGCCTCGCCCTCATCAGCCGTCTCGCTAATGATGGTGCCGGGGTCCTGCGGCGCATTGGTGTTCTTGATGACCAGCGGAATACCCGCCTCGCGCACGGGGAACACGGCCTCCTCGTGCAGGACGCTTGCGCCCATGTACGAAAGCTCGCGCAGCTCCTCGTAGGTAACGCGCGCAATGGGCTGAGCCTCGGGAACAATACGCGGATCGGCAGAATAGAAGCCCGAGACGTCGGTCCAGTTCTCGTACAGGTCGGCGCCCAGGCACTTGGCCAGGATCGAGCCCGAGATATCGCCGCCGCCTCGATCGAGCAGCTTGATCTGGCCCTCGCGCGTCGCGCCGTAGAAACCGGGCATAACGAAGCCGCCCTGCTGGCCATACTCCTGCACCAGCTCGGAGGTGCGATTCATGCTGAGCGTACCGTCGTGATGGAACGCCACAACCGTCGCGGCGTCCAGGAACGGTAGGCCCAGGTACTCAGCCATCAGGCGAGCGGTAAAGTACTCGCCACGGCTCACAAGCTCCTCGGTGGAGTAGCCGCCCGAGCGGGCGCGCTCGGCAAAGGCCGCGAACTCCTCACGGATGGGATAGGTGAGCTCCAGCTCGTCAGCGATATCAAAATAGCGCTGGCCGATGTCCTCGAGCAGCTCCTCACACGACACGTGGTACTTAACGTGCGCATTGACCAGATAGAGCAGGTCGGTCACCTTGGTGTCGCCCTTAAAGCGGCGGCCGCAGGCGGAAACCACCACAAAACGGCGGGCAGGGTCGGCGTCGACGATGGCCTTGATCTTTTTGAAGTGTTCGGCGTCGGCGACCGACGAGCCGCCAAACTTGGCAATCTTAATCATGGGCTGGAGGTTACCTTTCTAAAAAGCCTCTGCGAACCTATTTTGCGCGCTCTGATACCATGGTTTCACCGATTGGGACCAAGGCATCCGAGGAGCAGTGTTATATGGGAACTTATCATAGTACACGAGGACGCACTTTATCGTGCTCAAGTAAGGTGGCAATCCGTACCGGCATCGCTCCCGACGGGGGTTTGTTTGTCTCGGACGAGCTCGGCACCCAGCAGGTCGATATCAGCTCGCTTGCAGATAAATCGTACTTTGAAATCGCTCAAGATGTGTTGGGAATGTTACTGAATGATTACACGGCCGAAGAAATTTCGGCGTGTGTCGACGAGGCATACCGCGGCACGTTCGCGAGTGAAGAGGTTACGCCGCTCGTTAAACTCGACGCTGCGCCGGGCGCTGACGCCCCTCAGACCTATGTGATGGAGCTCTTTGGCGGCCCCACGAGTGCCTTTAAGGACGTCGCCCTGCAGATGCTCCCCCGCCTGATGGCCCGCACTTCCGCCAAGGACGGCGGCTCCGAGCGCATCATGATCGTCACCGCCACGTCGGGCGACACCGGCAAGGCCGCACTCGCCGGTTTTGCCAACGCTCCGGGCACGGGTATTACCGTCTTTTATCCCGAGGGCAAAGTCAGCCGCGTGCAGAATCTGCAGATGTCCACTCAGGAGGGCGATAACGTCGCCGTCTGCGGCATCCGCGGCAACTTCGACGATGCCCAGAGTGCCGTCAAGCGCATCTTTGCCGATAAGGAGCTTGCCGAGCGCCTGGAGGCTGCCGGCACGGTGCTTTCGAGCGCCAACTCCATCAATGTCGGCCGTCTGGTACCGCAGGTCGTCTACTACTTTGCCGCCTATGCGCAGCTGCTGCGCGCTGGCGCCATCGAGGCCGGCGACGCCGTGGAGTTCTGCGTACCGACCGGTAACTTTGGCGATATCCTGGCCGGCTACTACGCCAAGCGCATGGGTCTGCCCGTCGCCAAGCTCATCGTTGCGAGCGACAAGAACAACGTGCTTGCCGACTTCCTGACTACCGGCGTCTACGACCGTAACCGTCCGTTCTTCACGACCATCTCGCCGTCGATGGACATCCTCATCAGCTCCAACCTGGAGCGCATGCTCTACTTCCTGTCCGATGGCGACTGCGAGCTCGTTGCCGGCCTTATGGAGCAGCTTGCCCAGACGGGTCGCTACGAGGTGCCCGCCGAGCTGCTGGCCAAGATCCAGAGCGTGTTTGCCTGCGGTTGGGCCAGCGAGGACGAGGTCCGCGCTGCCATCAAGAGCTGCTGGGACGCAAATGGCTACGTGATCGACCCGCACACCGCTTGCGGCTATCACGTCTTTGAGCAGGTCGCCCCCGCCGAGGGCGCCAAGGCCCGCGTGCTGCTTTCGACCGCCAGCCCCTACAAGTTCCCGCGCGCCTGCTGCGACGCCCTGGGCCTCGACGTTCCCGAGGATGATTTTGAGGCTATGCGTGTACTCGAGCAGGCCACCAACACGGTCGCCCCGACCCAGCTCGCCGAGCTCGAGTCCAAGCCCGTCCGCTTCGAAGACGTCTGCGACGTCGACGAGATGGCAAGCTACGTCGAGTCTGCAGCAAAAAAGATGGCAACCAACTAAACCCCTTATAAGGCGCCGGCGGAAGCCGGCGCACCTTCTTTTTATTTAGCTTTCGGGATGATGACGAGCATGCGAGCGGGTCTGGCCGTTTAGTTCGTCGCGAGTTCCGCACGAGCCGGAAAGCACTTAATGTGCTTTCCGAGCGAGCCAGGACTGCCCGAGCAGCGAACTAAACGGCCAGACCCGCCCAGGAGGACCCACATGATCAAAATCACCGTCCCAGCAACCAGCGCCAACCTAGGCATCGGCTACGACACCCTCGGCATGGCCGTCAGCCTCTACTCGCACTTCACCTTCGAGCGCGCCGACAAGCTCACCATCACGGGCTGCCCCGAAGAGTTCCAAAACGAGAATAACCTGGTCTATGTGAGCTTTGTCGACGCTCTGGCAGCCTGGGGCGAGCCGGCTTTTCCCGTTGCCATCGACATTCAAACTGATGTGCCCGTCGCCCGCGGCCTGGGTTCCAGCTCCACCTGCGTCGTCGCTGGCATCATGGCGGCCGCCGCGCTGACGGGCCACACCGTCGACCGTGCCGAGCTCGTCCGCATTGCCACCGAGGTCGAGGGCCATCCCGATAACGTCGCCCCCGCCATCCTGGGCGGCGCCGTCTGCTCCTTTACGCCGACCGATTCGCTCCCCCAGTGCCTGCGCTACGAGGTGAGCGATCGCTTGCGTTTTATTACCGTGATTCCGCCCTACGAGGTGCATACGAGCGAAGCGCGCAAGGTTGTGCCGCAGGAGATTCCACTCTCCACCGCCGTATGGCAAATGGGCCGCATCGCCGGCATGACGCGCGGCCTGGAAACCGGCGACCTTGACCTGATTGCCGCCGCCAACGACGACCGTATCCAGGAGCCCTATCGCCGCCGCCTCATCCCCGACTACAACGCCGTGCGCGACACCTGCCTTAACGGCGGCGCCAAGACCATCTGGATCAGCGGTTCAGGCTCGACCCTTATGGCGGTGACCGACGACACCATCGTGGCAAAGTTCCTGCAGGTCAAGCTGCGCGAACAGTTCCCTAAGTGCGACACGCATATT
The DNA here is from genome assembly GCA_902470805.1 of uncultured Collinsella sp. Classification (GTDB taxonomy): domain Bacteria; phylum Actinomycetota; class Coriobacteriia; order Coriobacteriales; family Coriobacteriaceae; genus Collinsella. Next base: position 215,214 of record CABRHX010000001.1, read on the forward strand.
CTGACGTGCGACACGGAAGGCGCCCAGATCGAATACCTGTAGTCGCCGTCCCGTATACTCGCCGGGGAGGCCAGGGGCTTTGCCCCCAAATCGTCCTCGGACATGGCAGGACCCCCACTGCGCACTTCGTGCGGCGGGGGTCCTGCCGTCCTGCGGAAAGATTTGGGGGCAAAGCCCCTGGCCTCCCCTATGTTAACTTCGCCGGCGGCGGCTACAGGGACCTACACTCTGGAAAGTCGCCGGGCTGATAATCTGGCTTTTTATTGGTAGGGGCTCTTGCTAGGCTGGAGCACTTCCTAGAGGCGGGCATCGGCTGTGTGCTTGGTTTAGGCTGCACTGGTTTCTTTGTATTCGAAGACTGGCTCTAGGAGATCTTCGATGTTGCAGTGGAGGGCTTTTGCTATGGCTCTTACGCTTGTTACCGAAGCTTCATTGATGTTTCTCTGGCGCTGCTCGTACATTTGGATTGAGCGGAGTGACACACCCGATTCGTATGCTAGGTCTTGTTGGGTTTTCTTAAGCTTCTTTCTTGCTAACGCAAGTTTGGTTTGCCTGGACGCTTTTTTCGCCATATCGCAGACGAGGCGAGCCACGCGTTCCTCCGAGGCTTCGTGCCAGGGGTAGTACAGACTGCGCAGCGCATCAAACGGAACGACATGCAGCAGGTCTTCGAAAGACTCCCCTAAACGCCACTGCAGATATGCCAGTATCCAGCCTGTCCAATACTCTGGCGTCTTCTCAAAACGATAGGTGCGATCCGGTATAGACCCGCTCTGATAGCCCGACCTTTCGGCGATAAGCGCGAATAGCTCAACGCCCGATTTTCCCGATACGACCCATGCGTTGCCACGCTCAAACTCACGGGCTACGCCGCTCAGGCAAAAGAGTTCAGCGACCTCGGACCCTTCCGCTCCATAGTCGTTCACGGCATAGTCAAAGCAGTCGCCGAGGTTGTTCATTGCATCCTCAAGGTAGTAGACGGGGTATGTCCTACTCGGCCCACAATCCGTTAACTCTTGGATCATTTAAATCAATCCTCCCTGTCATTAAATCCCTAATGTAGACACCCTCAGAGTCGAATTCATTCACAGTTTCCAGGTACTTGCGCCGCGCGTTCTGCTCTCGCTTAAAGCGCTTGGGATAATACTCAGATCCCAACGCCTGCCTCCATTCGCGGAATCTGATTGCTGAAAACGCACGCTCACTCATAAGAGCGTATTGGATGCCCAAATCGCCCAAACGCATAATGAGTTGCAGCTGCCTAAGCGAGATCATGCCGTTAACGAACTGTCTTGCAAACGAAAAGTAGGAATCGTCGGCGCGATAACCTCGAATTACGTCATAGGGAGAAATATCAATCAGGCAGTTATCCAGCAGATAGCGAAGTCCTTCGCGCGCCAGCGGTGTCGAAACATTGAACTCCCTATTGTTAGCCAAAATCGCAAGCCAATTGAGAATTGAAAACTCCCCGGACTCCAAGTCCAAGACCGCAAGACCATCCATATCGAGCTCGTATCGATTCGCGATACCATCGGACTCGGTCCGGCATGCCCACTCCATTGCCATTTCCTCATGTGGCGTGCAATAAAACCCACACCCATAGTCATTGAATTGTCTGCATTTATCCAACGACGGATGCTCGACAACAACTTCCGACCCGTGCCAAAGCTCCATATCGACCTCCAAACAAAAATATCACCCCAGTGATAGTGTACCAACAACTATCACTGGGGTGATATAGATAGATGCAAACTATTGCCTGCCAAGAGCCCTTACTAGAGGCAAGCCTCGGCGATGCGCTTTTTGAGTTCGTCGATGCCGGTGCCGGTTTGGGAGCTTGTGATGATTACGTTCTCGGCCGGGACGTTGAGTTGCTTTTTGATGGCTGCTGCCTGGCGGGCCTGCTGGGTGCGGCTGAGCTTGTCGGCCTTGGTGAGGCAAACGATAAAGTTGAACTCGTTGCCCTGCAGGTAGTCGATCATGTCATGGTCGAGCTTACTGGGGTCGTGGCGAATGTCCACCAGCGATACAACCAGGTTAAAGCTGCGCTCCGAGTCGAAGAAGTCGCCGATGAGCTCGGCCCAGCGGTCACGCTCGGCCTTGGAACGACGGGCGAAACCATAACCCGGCAGGTCGACGAAGTGCACGTCGTCAGCCTCAAAGAAGTTGATGTTGCTCGTCTTGCCCGGTGTGCTCGAAACCTTCACCAGGTTCTTGCGGCCAAAAAGCTTGTTCATGATCGACGACTTGCCCACGTTGGAGCGGCCGACGAAGCTCACCTCGGGGCAGGTGGACTCGGGAATCTGCGAAACCTTGCCATAGCTGGCAACGAACTTGGCAAGCTGGTAGTTAATGGAATCGGCCATGGACACTCCTTGGTCGTAGGTTCTTACAAATAGACGCGCTATTGCGCAGCGGCAATGCGGCGGACGATATCGAGCGTGATGTCACTTGCGACACGCGCGTACTCGAACAGATCGAACTCGCGCTCGCAAATTGCATCGTACGCCTCGTCACAATTATCGCTGATAGCGCGCAACACCAGGCAATCGACACCATTTTTGGTTGCGACATGGGCAATTGCCGCGCCCTCCATGCCGACACAATCGGCATGCGTCGCCTCGATAGCGTCGTTGCGCATGGTGGCGCCCGTCACAAAGCGGTTACCCGTGGCAATCGTGCCGACCAGGAACTGCTTGGTGCCCTCATTCGAAGCGACTGCATTTGTCGAAGCGTCAACAAACCCACGCTCAGCAAGCACTTCGGCGGCAATATCGACCAGCGCGGGCGTCGAGCCAAACTCCTCGAGCCCCGGTGCGGACTCGGCGATAAGCGCGGTATCGGTATCCAGATAGCGTAGGCGTTTGCCAATGACCACGTCGTCGATATGGAGCTTGGGGTTCAAACCGCCCGCAATGCCCGAAAACACAACAGCCTGCGGAGCATACTTGCTAATGAGGTGCTGTGTTGCAGCGGCGGCGTTCACCGTGCCCATGCCCGCCGTTGTGGCGACAACTGTCAGGCCGTCGAGCTCACCGCTCACAACGGTCAAGCCTGCCTCCCGTGCCTCGCAAACGTCGCTCAGCTCTTCCTTAATCTGCATGATCTCTTTTTCGAGCGCACCGATAATCGCAATGGTAGCCATGCCATTCCCCAAACCTATTCGAAATTCTCAACCACGGTATGGTACCAGCATTTTGTTTGACCTCGTCAAACGAACACGCTAAGCCAGTGCAGCTCGCGTATCAAACAGAGCCTTTGCAATCGCGGCCGTAACCTCGCTCGAGCGGTCGCTCCACGGCATCGATGTCATGATACCCATGACATAGGTACAGCCATCGATGTCGATAAGGCCCGCATCGCATGTCGAGTAGTAACCATCCTCGCTAATCCAGCCTGCCTTGTTGCGCACCAAAACCTGCTCGTCCGCAATGCCATCGCGAATAAACGAGCGCGATGTTGATGCCAGAAGGCCCGACAACCACTGTGAAGTCTCGGTATCCATGCTCAGATACTCGCTCATCTCACGCCATAACCTCGCAGAAGTGCGCGGGCAGTAGGTCGGAAAATCACTCATCGGATTCAGTGCCGTTTCGTCATCAACACCCAGATTGGCAATCCAATCCTCATAGCCATCATGGTCAAACGCCGCGCGTAACGCGATAAACGAATCGTTGTCCGAGTTGACGACCGCGGCCTCGATAAGGTCACGCACTGTCTGCCAGCCCATGCTGTAACCACCATACGTGGCTAAAGGCCCATCGAGCGACACCTGCCCCGATTCGACCAACGTCTCGCAAATATAGAGCGCATACAGCGCTTTGTAGCTGCTCGCTCCATACACCTCGACATCGGCGTTATACGTCACGCCCTTACCGCTCGACAGGTCGTAAAACACCACGCCCGCATCGCCCAGCTCCTGCGCCTGGTCAAGCGCATTCTGGAGTGCGGCGAGGTTCTCATCCTCCAGGGCGAGGATCTGGTCATCAACCAGTGAGAAGGTCTGCACGGTATCGCCTGAGGGAATATCGTTAAAGTCCGGCTTCGAAAGCCCCGTCTTGAGGTTCGCTGTCGACAGGGTTTGACTTGCGGTGACTTTAGATTCAGGGACCTTTTTGTTTTGCGTCTGTACTGTTGACGCATCTGAGTGTGCCATTCGCTCCGACGCGTAGGTTTTAGCGGTAATTCCGAGGATAATGACCGCTAACGCTAACATTCCTATGGCGGCAATCTTCGCCCCGCGAATGCGAGCGTCGGCAAGGCCACGCAAAGACGTGCCCTTCGTCTCATATCTGCTGCTATGCTGCGGCACATACTCATCCCGCGATGCGATGTTTCGCACGTGGTCTCCTGACTGCCACCGTTTATATACGAGCAGCATGATACCGAGCAGGCATTTCTTTCCAAAGATATTCAGCAGCGTTTAAGGTGTCTTTAAAGAAACCACAAGCGTTTCTATGCATTTTTGCCAATTCTGTTGCGCATCTCTACCCAAAACGCAGTTGCGGTGAAATAGTTCCTGTTTGGGCGGCATAAGCCGAAAAACAAGAACTATTCCACCGCAACTTGACGGGGCTCTTTGGCAATCAACTTGGTGCCCAGGGGCACTCATTTAAGTCTGTCCCCAATGAGTGCCCTTGGGGAACGAAAATGGCATGCTATCCGATAGCGTTTTTGAGCTCCGCACGGCGCTTTTTCATACCGGCCATAACGGCATTGCGCAGCTCGGGCATGCGCGCGGTATCCATCTGGGGCACGCCCTCGAGCTTATAGGGAATGCCCAGTTGCTCGTACTTGACGACACCCATCGTGTGATACGGCAGCATTTCCAGGCCCACCACGTTGTGCCATGGAGCGATGAGGCGACCGAGGTTCTCGCACTCCTCCACCGTGTCGGTAATGCCCGGCACCACCACGTGGCGGATAACGACCTTAATCTTGCGACGCGCAAGCTCATCACCAAACGCCAGAATGCGTGCGGGATCGCAACCGGTCAGCTTTTTATGCTCGACCGGGTCGGCATGCTTAATATCGAGCAGTACCATGTCGGTCTCGTTGAGCACGGCATCGAACTTCTCGGGGTGGTTGGGGTCAAATGCATAGCCACAGCTATCCAGGCAGGTATGTACACGACCATCGGGGTTGTTGTGCATTGCACGGAACAGGTCGGCCAAAAACTCGGGCTGCAGGAGCGGCTCGCCACCCGAAACCGTAATTCCGCCGCTGCGGTAAAACTCATGGTTACTCTGGAACTCGTCCATCAGGTGCTCGACGGTCACCATGGTGCCGCCGTTAACAGACCAAGTATCGGGATTGTGGCAATACGCGCAGCGCATGGGACAGCCTTGGACAAACACTACGAAGCGGATGCCGGGACCGTCAACCGTACCCATCGTCTCAATCGAATGTACACGGCCCAGGGCAAACGCGGAGTCCTCGGGACGAGCGTCCACACCCTCGAGCGTCATCTCAGCCATTCCCGCTACCTTGCCTCTCCTTGGTTTTAGTTACATAAATGCCAGAGCCATTCTAGCCCATACGTATGATGGCGAAACGGTTTAACGGTCAATTAGGTCGTCCTATTTGACCCCACGAAAAAGCGGCGGGAAGGTTGTCACAACCCGACCGCCGCCGAGGCAATAGATAACGATCGACGCCAGGCCTTACGCCTTAAGCGTGAGCACCGCGCCGAAGGCGGTCGGGCCGCAATGGCTCGAGATGACGCCGCCGACCTGAGTCCAGGTAATATCCTTAAAGCCCAGGTCATGCGCATAGACTTCCATGTCATCGCGCAGCTCCTGGGAAAGGCCTACCGAATACGCCAGGCCAATATGCGAGTAGTCGATCTCGCCCTTCTCTACCATGTGATCAATAAAGGCGCGGGCGCACTTGAGCATAGAACCGCGGAACTTCTTGGTCGCCACGAACTTGCCGCCCGTCACCTCAATGCAGGGCTTAATCTTGAGCAGATGGGCACCGAGGAATGCCACGTTGGACAAACGACCGCCGGCCTTAAGGAAGGCGAGATCGGTTGGGACAAAGCCCAACAGCACGCGGTCCATGACCGAATTGGTGAAGGCGAAAATTTCGTCAACGGTGGCATCGGGATGAGCCTCAATATACTTGGCGGTCTCGACGACAACGAGCGACTGGCCTACCGAGACAAAGCGCGTGTCCATGGAGTAGACGTAATCGCGACCCTTGGCGGCGATCTTCGATGATTGATGCGAGCAGGTCGTGGCCTCGGAATATGCAAGATGCAAAATAGTCGCGTCGGGTTGCTCGGCATGGATGCGGTCGTACACATGCGCATAATCCGCTGGCGAACAGCCACTGGTCTTGGGCATCACACCAAACTCGTTGCAGCGCGAATAAATCTCGAGCGGATCGATCGAGCCGTCCTCGACGGTCTCGTCACCAATCGTGACATGCATAGGCACGCGCACGATACCGTAGCGTTCGCAAAGCTCCGGCGTCACATCCGAACCAGACTCAACCACGATTACGTACTTGCTCATTATCATCACGACCCATCTCAACGTCGACTTTCCAATATCAAGCACAGGCCACCGCACTGTTGCGCAGCGACCTACAAGCGCCAAAGAGACGCCGTCCCTTGCACACAACAAAGGACAGCGTCTCCCTGGAAAACTCCGTGCTTAACTAAGATATTACACGGTATTTAAATGAGTGTTGCTTATCCCGCAAACGGTAGCTATACGCGATAAACGGTAGTTGGCCGCAGCAACTGCGACACATTTCACCCAGCAAGTCCAATCGTGCTCCAAGCACGATTAATGCACGAGGCGGTAGAAATTCATCGACGCTGCACCCTCGGAGCGCAGCCCCATCGCCGGTACCGCCGACGAATAGGTGCGGCTCGTAAGTGCCGCCTCGCCGCCGTTAGCAAAAATCTCGACCATCGTAGTGTCCGAAAGCACACGCAGGTCGCGAAGCTCGCTGAGCTCGATCGACCTCTGGTCGCGCCCATAGCCTTCGTCGCCCATATCGAGGGTAAGCATCCCGTCCGCATAACGCACAAAGACACCCTTGCGGATTTCGAGCTCGATCATCTTAGCTCCCTCACAGGAAACCACAACATCAAACAGGCGTCCCGGCTCCTCGACGGTCCCTCCGCCTACGGTACGAACGCAGTCGCCGCGCATCCTCTCAATCTCGTGCGCCGGCTGCTGGCAGAGCTTGCCACCGCGCATGCTCAGCTCTCTCGGCACCGTCAACGCGCACTGCCATCCGCGTGCCACCGTCGGGCTTTCTGCCGTCGCATCGGGGCAACCCGACCATCCGATCATCAAACGCCGACCCGCAGCATCCTCAAAGGACTGCGGTGCGTAGAAATCAAAGCCGGCATCGACCATCGGGGGCATGCTCTGCCCGGCGATCTTAAAGCTCGGCGCCTCCCAATCGGCCTCGATGGAAAACCACACGCACTGGTGCGGATTGCGGTAACGCCAACCATCGGCGGGCACGCCCTGCGGACAGCAGACGAGAATAAGCTCGCCATCAAGCTCAAATAGATCGGGGCACTCCCACATAAAGCCAAACTTCTCGCCCAGCTCAATGCGCGTCGCATAGCTCCAGTCCTCTAGATTCCGCGAGGTATAGACAAGCACGCAGCCACGATTGTCTTTCGTACGAGCGCCGAGAACCATGTAGTAGATACCGTCGTGTTCAAGGATCTTGGGGTCGCGCACGTGCGTACCGATATCCTCGGGGTAATCGACCGGCCCAACAGCTATGCGCTTCTCGCCCAATTCGTCGGGATTCTCGGCAACCATATGAATCTGGTTTTGCTCACGGCCCGTCAACACGTAGTCGTAATCATCACGGTCAAAATGCTTAACGTTGCCGGTATAGAAGTAGTGAATCTTGCCATCACGTACAAAGGCAGAACCAGAATACGCTCCACTCGAATCCAAATCGGAATCGGGGAACAACACGGGGCCGTGATTCTCGTACGTCACAAAATCCTTTGTCGTCAGATGGTTCCAAAGCACTGGACCGCCATGCGCAGCATCGAACGGATCGTATTGATGATAGATGTGATACGTATCACCAATCTGAACCAAACCGTTGGGGTCGTTGAGCCAGCCAAGCTCAGGCTCCACATGGAACAAAAGCCTATCGGGGTCGGACGCGATGCGAGCCGCCGTCTCATCCTGTCCAGCTCGCCACTGCTCATAGTCCGCACGCATCACCTTGTTTTTTTGATTAAACATCGCCATTGACCTTCTCGTCTATGGGAAAGGACGCTCGACTCACACGAGCCGAACGCCCTTCCTCAAATGGACTTATCCTCAGATTACGCTGAACGGCTCAACTAGAAGCTGACATCGAAGCCAGCGCCAGCGCCCTCTTCATCAGTGGTCGGCACTCCCTTTGCCTTGTTGTAGGCAAAGATCAAGACGATCGGCACGATGAAGGCGATGAGATTGCCAGCCACATACCACACGAGCGTCTCGGGCGTGACGATGAGCAGGCCAAGCACGCCGGTCAGACCCTGACCGATGGCGCGCACCTCAAAGAGCTTCACGAAGGCACCGCCGCAGCCTGCACCGATGCAAGCGCAGATGAACGGGATGATCGAGTAGCGCATGTTTGCAGCAAAGATTGCGGGCTCGGAGATACCGACCAGCGTCGGGATAAAGGACGACATGCAGATGTTGCGCTCTTTGGAATGCTTCTTGTGAATGAGGTACATGCCGATGGCGCCGCCGCCCTGGGCGATGATGGAAACCGACCAGATGGCCTGGATGTAGTTGAAGCCAGTCGTGGCGACGAGGTTTGCCTCGATACCCTGGATGAACTGATGCGTACCGGTAACGACGAGCGGCTGCAGGAATGCGGCAAAGACAAAGGCACCGAAGACGCCCATCCTGTTGTACAGGATATCGATTACACCGGCGAGGACGTCGCCGATCAGGTTGCCGAGCGGGCCGAACACGGTGAACAGGGCGACGTTAGCAAGAATCAGGGTAACGGTCGGGACAAAGACGAACGAAACGACCTCGGGGATGTACTTCTGGGCAATCTTTTCGACCTTGGCCATAAACCAGGCAGTCAGGATTGCAGGGAACACGCCGCCCTGGAAAGCAACCATGGGAATGGAGAGCGGACCAAAGTTCCAGTACTCAGCACCCGTCGGATCCATAACGAACGTGTTGCGGTTCATAAGGCTCGGGTGAACCATGACGATACCGACGAGGATGCCCAGAATCGGGTTACCGCCAAAACGCTTCACCGCGCTGTACATAACCAGGACAGGCAGGTAGTCAAACGTGGTGGCGATAATGGCAAAGAAGCTTGCGAGGTTCTTGAGGAACTCGCTGTGGTCGGCAAGGCTGCCCTCCATGCCAAAGAGGCCGTTGGCAACGATCAGCGACTTAAGGCCGATGATGATAGCAGCGCCGACGAAAGCGGGAATGATGGGGATAAAGATATCCGAGAATACCTTGAGGACCGAGAAGAACTTGCCCTTCTTGTCCGCCTCGGCGCCCTTGACCTCGGAAGCGCTGATCTCCTTAACGCCCGTCAGAGCCATAAACTCATCGTAGACCTTGTTGACGGTACCGGTACCGAAGATGATCATGAGCTGGCCGCTGTTGTACAGCACGCCCTTGACGCCATCGATGTTCTCGAGCTCGGCCTTGTTGTACTTGCTCGTATCCTTGAGCACCAGACGCAGACGCGTAACGCAATGCGTGGCGCCCTCGATGTTCTCCAGACCGCCGACGTTATCGACGACTTGCTGAGACACTACTTTGTAGTCCATGTTCCTCTCCATTCCTTTACGAAATCATAAGACGTTTTGATGCCATTACAGAGACGCGATCGTTGCATTTGCGCACTTAAGCGTACCGTCGGTGACCGTCAGCGCCACACCCTGGCCCTGCTTATTGCAGAAGCGAGCGTTAAGCGCAACATCATCGACAAAGATGGTCGCGATATCGTCGTCAACGACCAGGCGCACATGATGAGTGCCCTCGCCCTTAAAGAACAACGGACGCTCGAGGCCCATGTTGTTGACCTGGAACCACGGATACTGGGGGGCCGCCGTAAACTCGAGCTTGCCCTCACGCAGGTTGGCGCGGAACTCATAGGCAAGACCGGACTCGGCGTCCTCGGCGAACTTGACCGAGAAGCCGGCAGCGTTACCGCCGAGCTCAATGTCGGTATCGAGCAAGTAGGTGGAGCCGGCATCCGCGGCGAGCACCTGCTCGACCTTGCCCGACTCGCAGGAAAGCTCAAAGGTCTCGACAGCCTTGCCCTCGCCAAAGGCGCCAAGCATGCTGTCGGGGAGCTTGGTGCCGAGCGTTCCGTCGGCACGCTGAACGATCTCGAGGGGCATAAAGGTGCCACCCCATAGGTAAGAGCTGGGGTCGCCGCCCTCGTCACGCGTAGGAACCCAACCAAAGAGAACGCGACGCTCGCCATCGAATGCGGTGCGAGCGGCGTAGTACGCGCGGCCGTCGAAGGAGTCGTCAGCGGGGGTAATCCAAGGACCGTTGATGGACTTTGACATGCGGTAACGGGTCTTGTTGCCGTCGCTGTACTCGGAAAAGACGAGGTACCACCAGTCGCCCATCTTAAAGAGATCAGGCATCTCAAACATGGTGTACAGGCCCGGGTTCCACCAGTCGCCCTGGAACTCCCAGTTGGTCAGATCCTTGGAGGTGAACTTGACCAGGCGGCCGGTCATCAGACGCTTGTCCTCGCCCACACGCGTGCCGAGGATGAGCATGTACTCTTCGTTCTCCTCATCCCAAAGCACAAAGGGATCGCGCCAGTTGCGGTCATCGTAACCCTCCTGGGGCGGAAGCAGCGTCTCGGCGATGTTCTTCTCCCACTTGACGGCGTCGTCGCTCGTTGCGTGAAGAAGAACCTGCTTCATCAAACGTGCGCGGACCTTATCGCGATTGCAACCAGTGTAGAGCGCATGGTACTTGTCGCCCACCTTAAACACCGTGCCGGCATAAATGTACTGGTCGACTTCCTCGTCGCCGCCGCGCTCAAGGCTCTCGCCAAAGTCCTTGTAGTTGACGAAATCCTTGGTCGTGGCGAGTGCCCAGCCAAACGGCTCTCCGAAAGGTTCGGGGTTACGCGTGTCACGCTGATGATAGAGATAGAACGTGCCGTCCTCGCCGTACGGCATGATGTCGCCTACCCAAATTCCCTCAGGCTGGTAATACACCTTGTGCATCCGAGACTTCCTTTCCACGACATACTAACTCGGTACAATGGCAAGATATGTCAATCGTTTTCATATGTCAAACGTTTTCATACCAATACGTCTTTTCGCAGTTCCAGTCGTCGGCAAACGGTTGACATATGCCGGTGAACGGTCATCAGAGGCGTTTGAGGAATTCTTTTGGCACGGGATGAACTACGCGGTTTTGCCCTCAATGAGTTCAACGGGGAGCTTGATATTCGATTCGGGATTATCGCCGTTAATAAGAGCGATGATGGATTGCGCCGCGAGCTCTCCGATGCGATCGATATCTTGACGTACGGTTGTTAAGTCAGGCATAAACGTCATAGTTCGGCGGGCACCATCCGCGCCCACGACCTTAATATCGTCCGGAGCGCTCAAGCCGCGCTGCTTCATCACGTTGAGACAGATGGCCGCCATCGTGTCGTCTCCCGCAAAGATGCCGTCAATATCGGGGTTCTCATCGAGGATCTTCGCAACGACCGCGCCCTTTTCGTCGTCGGGCTTAACGAACTCAACCTCACGGACAAGCGCGGACAAACCGGCCTGCTCAACAACATCGAGGTAGGCATCGGTACGCTTATTGGCAGGCATGCGCATGCGGCTATTGCTGCGCAGGCACAGGATACGCCTGCAGCCGTCATCAATCAGACGGCGCGTGGCGAGCTCGCCAATGCCATAGCTGTCACTTGCAATCTGGACAGAGCCCTCGCCAAGATCGCAGTCGATGCCAACCAGGCTCAAGCCCATCTCGGCATATGCCTCGGCACCGATATTGAGGGAGTTGACGATGACGCCGTCGACCATATTGCGGCGGAGCATGTCAATATAGGAACGCTCAAGATCGGGTCGATTGGCGCTGTTGCACAGCAACATCTTAAAGCCGTTTTCCGCTAACGTGCGCTCGACCGCCTGCACAACCTGAGCATGGAACGGGCTGCTCACAAAGGGAACGATCATACCGATAAGATTCAGGCGACCGTTGAGCATGGCACGGGCGATATCGTTGGGCGTATAGTTGATGCGCTCCATCGCGGCATGGACCTTATCGCGGGTCTCTTGGCTAATATAGCCGCGATTATTAAGCACGCGAGATACCGTAGTAGGCGAAACCCCCGCCACCGCTGCAACTTCCTTGATGCCAGGCTTAGCAGAATCCTTAGAACGAGCGCCCTCGCGAGCCATAGCACCCTCCCCCATCAACATGTCAAACGTTTACATACGAACAAAGCATACCCCAACAACAGCGGGAAGACGGTAACAGCACAAGTAAGTAAACGACTCATCCAAATAATTAGGAGAGTTCCGCCTAACGGGTGACTACACAGGACCCCCGCCGGGCCGCTTTGGGTTACTTTCCAAAACATTTCCGCAGGACGCAAAGGGCTCCGCCGCGCGAAGCGCGCAGCGGAGCCCTTTGCATGTCCGAGGACGTTTTGGAAAGTAACCCAAAGCGGCCCGGCGATCCTGCGGGAGTTAAACCCCTTTAGAACTTGTCGTGGAAGGTACGCGAAATGACCTCGTCCTGCTGCTCCTTGGTGAGCGTGTGGAAGTTCACGGCATAGCCGGAAACGCGGATGGTCAGCTGCGGGTACTTCTCGGGGTGAGCCTGAGCATCGAGCAACGTCTCACGGTTGAAGACGTTGATGTTCAGGTGATGGCCACCCTTCTCGGCGTAAGCGTCGAGCATGTGGACCAGGTTATCGGCCTGAGTCTCGGAAACTTCAGAAACCTTCATAATGTGTCTCCTTCGATCGATAGGCGCCGGCCGAAACCGGCGCGCTAATCAGTAATCGTTATTGTTAGTATAGCACTAACAATAGTTACTCGCCCAGCTGATCAAGGTCGATATCGCCAAAGAACACCTGGTCCTCCTTGCCGAGCGCACCCGGGATGATGGAGAAGGTGTTGGAGATGCCGTCCTGAGCATCGCGGAACGGGAGCTTGGAAACCGAAGACAGCGAAGCGATGGCGCCGTGGCTATCGCGCTTGTGCATGGGGTTAGCACCCGGGGCGAACGGCTGGCCAGCCTTGCGGCCGTCAGGCGTGGAACCGGTCTTCTTACCGTACACGACGTTGGAGGTAATGGTCAGAACCGAGGTCGTGGGCACGGAGTTGCGGTAGGTGTCGTTCATGCGGATGTACTCCATGAACTGGTGCACAACGTCGTGAGCGATCTGGTCGACGCGGTCGTCGTCGTTACCGTACTTGGGGAACTCGCCCTCGGTCTCGAAGTCGACGATGATGCCGTTCTCATCACGGACGGGGTGGACCTTGGCGTACTTGATGGCGGACAGGGAGTCAGCCACGACGGAAAGGCCAGCGATGCCCGTAGCGAACCAGCGGTGCACGTGCTTGTCGTGCAGAGCCATCTGGATGCGCTCGTAGCAATACTTGTCGTGCATGTAGTGAATGATGTTCAGCGAGTTGACGTACACGCCAGCGAGCCACTTCATCATGTCGTTGTACTTGGCCACAACGTCGTCGTAATCGAGCGTGTCGCCCTCGACGGCGCGGTACTTGGGGCCGACCTGCTTCTTGGAGACCTCGTCAACACCGCCGTTAAGTGCGTAGAGCAGGCACTTGGCCAGGTTGGCGCGGGCACCGAAGAACTGCATCTCCTTGCCAATGCGCATGGAGGACACGCAGCAGGCGATGCCGTAGTCGTCGCCGTGGTAAACGCGCATGAGGTCGTCGTTCTCGTACTGGATCGAGGAGCTGGCGACAGAAGTCTTGGCGCAGAACTTCTTGAAGTTCTCGGGCAGACGGGTCGACCACAGAACGGTCATGTTGGGCTCGGGGCTGGTGCCCATGTTCTCGAGCGTGTGCAGGTAGCGGTAGCTCATCTTGGTAACGAGCGTACGGCCGTCAACACCCATGCCGCCGATGGACTCGGTGACCCACTGCGGGTCGCCGGTGAACAGGGCCTGGTACTCGGGGGTACGGGCAAACTTGACCATGCGGAGCTTCATGATGAAGTGATCCACGAACTCCTGGATCTGCTCCTCGGTGAAGGTGCCGTTGGCAAGGTCGCGCTCAGCGTAGATGTCGATGAACGTAGAGGTACGGCCGATGGACATAGCGGCGCCGTTCTGCTCCTTGACGGCAGCGAGGTAGGCGAAGTACATCCACTGGATGGCCTCCTGCGTGTTGGTAGCAGGGTTGGAAATATCGAAACCATAGGTCTCGGCCATCATCTTGAGCTCGCCGAGGGCGCGGATCTGCTCCTGCAGCTCCTCACGGTCGCGGATGTTGTCGGCGGTCATGACCGTCGGGGTGGAAGCCTTCTGGGCCTCCTTGTCCTTGATCAGGTAGTCGACGCCGTACAGGGCAACACGACGGTAGTCGCCGATGATGCGGCCGCGGCCATAGCCATCGGGCAGACCGGTGATGATGTGAGCCGAGCGGCAAGCACGCATCTCGGGGGTGTAAACATCGAAGACGCCAGCGTTGTGGGTCTTGCGCTCGAAGGTGTAGCGCTCAACAACGTTCTCGTCGACCTTGTAGCCGTGCTGGCTGGCAGCCTGGCAAGCGATGCGGATACCACCGTTGACGTGCAGCGCGCGCTTGAGCGGCTTGTCGGTCTGGAGGCCAACAATGGTCTCCTTGTCGCGATGGGCATTATCGATGTAGCCAGCGGGGTGGCTCACGATACCCGTGACGGTCTTGGTGTCCATATCGAGGACACCACCCTGCTCGCGCTCCTTAAGCAGCAGGTCGAGAACCTCGCCCCACAGCTCCTTGGTACGCTCGGTCGGACCTACGAGGAACGACTCATCGCCCTCGTAGGGGGTGTAGTTCTTCTGGATGAAGTCTCGGACGTCAACCTCTCCCGTCCAGATACCTTCCTTGAAGCCTTCCCATGCCTCCTGCATTGTGTAACCACGCTCCTAGTTACGTGTAATGCGGCGCTCTCTCACACCGCTGCTTATTGAATTCTTGAATTTTCGGCTTGCACTACCGGCTTCTTCCGTTCTTCACCACACGTTGGTGCAGGAAAAACGTTTGTCCACCTTGGAACTACAACCCAAAACCCAAGATTTCACCCGTCTGAGAAGGATAACATAGCCACCCTCTCCATCTGGGCTGTTATATGTTTCTTTTTTTATATCATAAGAGCGTTTTTTACAAACCCGCAGGAAATGCGAGCGCAAACAACTACCGTTCACCGATTTGTTTGGTATTTTTCCTTGCCTTTATACGTCCATCACTCTAGCTGTTATGCCAGCTTTAGCAGGGTAAAGTGCCTCTGAGTAGGCTTTGGAACATGCCTAACGATCTGCCCCTAACTTTGCTGGCACCGACGGTGTACGGAGGTCGCCTAAAGGTAGTTTTCTAGACATGTCCCAAAATCTACCGCATAGGGCACGCGTGCAAGGGTATCATCTTTCACCGAAAATAGTTTCTAGTGTTAGGGGTTTTCGGTGGAAGATACCGATTTCCGTGAACTTGGGCGTCAGCTCCTTACCGAGTTCGGCAGCATGCATCAGCGCATTTCGCGTTTTGCGGACAAAGCCCTCGGCGGCGAGATGGCCGTCATGCGCGCCCTCATACTCGCCGGCGGTTCGCTCACGCCGAGCGAACTCGCTGATCGCGCCTGGGTCTCGAGCGCCCGCATCGCCAATATCCTACGCGCTCTCGAAGCCAAGGGCTGGGTCGAGCGCGAGCACTCAAAGACCGACCGTCGTCGCGTGCACGTCACGGTGACCGACAAAGGATTCCAGGATCTCGAAATCAAACGTCGGGAATTCGAGAACCGCACTGCGGCTTTCCTCGAGCAGCTCGGCGAAACAGATACCCAAGAGATGGTGCGCCTTCTTAGACGTGCCAACGAAATTATCGACCGCAATCAAGAAAGGAGAGATGCCGAGTGAGGATTCTCAAGCTCTTTAAAAAACATATCCTGGCACTGTTCGCAGCTATCGTACTTATCGTAATCAGCTGCAACGCCGATCTGGCACTGCCCACCTATATGAGCGACATCGTCGACGTGGGTGTGCAGCAAGGCGGCATCGCGTCGCCCGTACCCGACACCATCCGCGCCGAATCGCTCGACGACCTCGAACTCTTTATGAGCGCCAAGGACGCCAAGACGGTAGAAGCTGCGTTTGGCAAGGCAGACAAAAACGGGATTCGCACGTACAAGGGAACCGAGGATGAGCGCGCCGACGGCAGCAAGCTCGCCGATATCATGAGTCTGCCCGAGACCGTCGTCCTTTCGCTCAACCAGGGTATTGACGCCAACTCCATGGGTGACATGACCGGCACGTCCAGCGAGAAAGACAGCGACGCCGCTCAGGCCATGCCCACGCCCGAGCAAATGGCGGCGATGACGCCCGAGCAGCTCGCCGAGATGCAGCAGAAGGCCGCAGCGGCGCAGAATATGCAAAAGCAGATTGATGCCGACGGCGGTAAGATCACCATGAAGGGTCTGCGTCTAGGCGTTGAAGGCGGCCTAATCGACCAGGGCAAGCTCGTCGAGGGCGCCAACGATATGGCGGACAAAATGGGCTCCATGTCGGGCTCCATCGTGACCCAACGCGCCGTGAGCTATGTGCAGGACGAGTACAAGGCACAGGGCATCGACCCCGCCGACGTGCAGAACGCCTACCTGGGCCGCATGGCGACCACGATGTTTGGGCTGTGTCTGGTGTCGCTGGTCGCCACCATCCTGACCGGTGCCGTTGCTTCGCGCACTGCCTGCTCCATCGCCCGCGACCTGCGCCGCGAGACCTTCAACAAGGTTATGCACTTCTCGCCGGCCGAGGTGGGCAAGTTTAGCCAGGCCTCGCTCATCACCCGCTGCACCAATGACATTCAGCAGATCCAGATGGCCGCAACCCTGTTTATCCGCATGTGCCTGATGGCCCCCGTCATGGGCATCGTCGCCGTCATGCGCGTCCTGGCCAACCACACCGGCCTGGAGTGGACCATCGCCGTGGCCATCATCGCGGTCTCGGCCGTTGTCGGCGTGCTCATGGGCCTCACCATGCCCAAGTTCAAAAAGATGCAGAGCTTTGTGGACCGCGTGAACCTTACCGCCCGCGAGCTGCTCGACGGCCTTATGCCCATCCGCTCGTTCAACCGCGAGGAACATGAGCTCGAGCGCTTTGACAAGGCTTCGCTCGACCTGATGACCACGCAGCTCTACACCAACCGCGCCATGAGCTTTATGATGCCGCTCATGATGCTCGTCATGAACTGCATCACCGTGCTCATCGTGTGGTTTGGCGCGCAGGGCGTGTCCGACGGCGTGATGCAGGTCGGCAACATGATGGCGTTTATCTCCTACACCATGCAGATCGTCATGGCGTTTATGATCCTCACCATGGTTTCGGTCATCCTGCCCCGCGCCGAGGTCGCAGCCGAACGTGTGGAAGAGGTCATCACTTGCCCCACCAGCATCAACGACCCCGCCTCGCCCAAACTGCCCGCTGCCAGCGCGCCGCGCGGTGAGCTCACCTTCCGCGACGTGAGCTTCCAGTATCCCGATGCCCGCGCCGATGTCATCAGCGGCGTGAACTTCACCACGCATGCCGGTCAGATGCTCGGCATCATTGGCTCCACGGGCTCGGGCAAGTCCACGCTCGTGCAGTTGATTCCGCGCCTGTACGACGTCACGGGCGGTAGCATTTCGCTCGACGGCGTCGACGTGCGTGACATGACTCTCTCCGAGCTGCGCCGCCGCATTGGTTACATCCCGCAGCAGGGGCGCCTGTTCTCGGGCACCGTCGAGAGCAACCTTAAGTTTGCCGGCGACATGGTGAGCGACGAGAACATGCACGAGGCGGCACGCATCGCACAGGCCGAGGACTTTATCGCCGAGCGCGAGGGCGGCTACGACTCCCCCATCAGCCAGGGCGGCTCCAATGTCTCGGGCGGCCAGCGCCAGCGCCTGGCCATCGCCCGCGCGTTGGCCAAAAAGCCCGAGGTCGTGGTGTTCGATGACTCGTTTAGCGCCCTCGACTACAAGACCGACGCGTGCTTGCGCGAGGAGCTGGCCAAAAACGTCACCGACGCTGCGCTCGTGGTCGTGGCCCAGCGCATCGCGACCATCATGCACGCCGACCAGATCATCGTGCTCGATGACGGCCACGTGGTGGGCACCGGTACGCACGAGGAGCTGCTGCACAGCTGCCCGGCATACCTGGAGATCGCACAGTCGCAGCTTTCCGCCGAGGAGCTGGGGCTCACCCAAGAAGAAATTGCAGCCGTCATGGAAGGAGGCGAGCGCTAATGGCAGACGAGACCAAGACTCAGATTCCCAAGCCCACCCGCCAGCGTGGTCCCATGGGCCGCATGGGCGGCATGCGTCGCGGCGAAAAGGCCAAGGACTTTAAGGGCACCATGAGGCAGCTGCTCGGCTATATCGGCCAACACAAAGTTGCCGTGTTTGCCGCCGTCGCCTTTGCCGTGTGCTCGGTCATCTTTAACATTGTGGGACCCAAGGTGCTCGGCCAGGTTACCACCAAGCTGTTCGAGGGCCTGGTTGCCAAGGTCAACGGTACCGGCGACGTTGACTTTGACTGGATCGCCAAGACGCTCGGCTTTTTGCTCTGCCTGTATCTGGCAAGCTCTGTTTGCAGCCTCATCCAGGGTTGGCTCATGACCGGCGTCACGCAAAAGATTTGCTACCGCATGCGCAAGGAGATCGCCGCCAAGATCGCCGTCGTTCCGATGAGTTACTTTAACGGCCACAGCAAGGGCGACGTACTCAGCCGCATCACCAACGACGTCGATACGCTGGGTCAGTCGCTCAACCAGAGCGTGACGCAGCTCATCACGTCGATAACGCAGATTATCGGCGTGCTCGTCATGATGCTGTCGATCAGCCTGCCGCTCACTGGCGTCACCGTGCTCACGCTGCCGGCAGCCGCGATTATCCTGACCGTAATGATTCACTTCTCGCAGCCGTACTTCCGCGAGCAGCAGCAGGTTCTGGGCGCCGTCAACGGCATTATCGAGGAGGACTTTGCCGGCCAGAACGTCATTCAGGTGTTCGACCGCGCCGAGGCCTCAATCGAGGAGTTCGACCGTCAAAACGACCGCCTGTTTATTAGTGGCTGGCGCTCGCAGTTCCTGTCGGGCCTGATGATGCCGCTTATGAGCCTGGTGGGCAACATGGGCTATGTGGGCGTCGTCGTGGTGGGCGCGCAGCTCGCGCTGACCGGCAATGCCACGCCCGGCGACATCCAGAGCTTTATCCAGTACGTTCGCAACTTTACGCAACCCGTACAGCAGCTGGGCAACGTGAGCAACACGATGCAGTCGATGGCCGCCGCCACCGAGCGTGTGTTTGAGTTCCTCGCCGCGCCCGAAGAGGAGCAGAAGGCCGACGCCCAGATTCCCGAGAAGCGCCCCGGCCACGTGGTGTTTGACCATGTCAAGTTTGGCTACACGCCCGACAAGATCATCATCCACGACTTTAGCTGCGAGGCGCAGCCCGGCCAGACCATCGCCATCGTCGGCCCCACCGGCGCCGGCAAGACCACGCTCATTAAGCTGCTGCAGCGCTTCTACGACGTGGACGGCGGCTCGCTGCGTGTCGAGGGCGTCGATGTGCGCGACTGGGACCGCGCGGCACTGCGCGGCGAGTTTGCCATGGTGCTGCAGGACACCTGGCTGTTTAACGGCACCATCCGCGAGAACATCCGCTACGGACGCCCCGATGCGAGCGATGCCGAGGTCGAAGCCGCCGCGCGCGCCGCACGTTGCGACCACTTTATCCATACACTTGCCGGCGGTTATGACTTTATGATTAACGAGGAGGGCACTAACCTGTCGCAGGGTCAGCGCCAGCTCGTGACCATCGCCCGTGCCATTTTGGCCGACCGCCCGGCGCTGATTCTGGACGAGGCGACTTCCAACGTCGACACCCGCACCGAGGAGCTTATTCAGCGTGCCATGGATGCGCTGATGCAGGGCCGTACCAGCTTTGTCATCGCGCACCGCCTGTCCACGATCCGCAACGCCGACGTAATCTTGGTAATTCGCGACGGCGACATCGTCGAGAAGGGCACACACGACGAGCTACTCGCCCAGGGTGGCTTCTACGCCGACCTGTATAACTCGCAGTTCGACGAGGCGGCGTAAATTCGACCGCAGGGAATGGAAAATTTCCGAGAGCGGGGGCGCAGGACAACCTGCGCCCCCGTTTTTTCGTCCACGGCACTCGAATTAGCTCTCTTGGGGCCCGATTGACAGCCCCTTCCGGACCCTGTGGCCAAAAAAGGTCAAATATGAGTACTGTTACATTTTTAGTAGCAGCCAAAACCGCCTCAAATGACCTCTTTGCGGCTTCTATACGCCTTCAAATTAATCAAAACGCCCGTTAGCATGCTTCTGTGTGCCAACGTTAATGAACATATTTGCTGTTGTGCCTATTATCTTGTAAGCTCGATATGAGACTACGCCAGCAACAGTACTCATATTTGCCATTTTTTGCCCACGGGGTATGCCGCAGAAGATCCAACTTGCTCCAGCGTGCCGTACGCCGACCCCCCCTCCGGCGAGTGCCGACATTTTCCCAGATAAAACCTACCAAAATAAACCTATCCCTTTTTGGTAGGTTTCGGGGTGACAAGGGCTTGCACTTTAGCGTGCGACAGCGGATAATGCCGAACATTCGACAAAACGCTTATTGCTCTTTCTATAGATTGAGGAGGCCCCTATGGCCATGGAATTCAAACGCAGGCTGCCGATACCCATGGAGATCCGCGAGGAAATGTCGCTTTCTGCCGAGCTTACCGCCAAAAAGCAGGCATTCGACGCCGAGGTCGCCAAGGTCTTTACCGGCGAGGACGCACGCAAGGTGCTCATCATCGGCCCGTGCTCTGCCGACCGCGAGGACTCGGTGCTTGAGTACATGAACCGACTGGCCAAGGTCGCCGAAGAGGTCAAGGACAAACTCATCATCATTCCGCGCGTCTACACCAACAAGCCGCGCACCAAGGGCACCGGCTACAAGGGCCTGCTGCACAACCCCAACCCCGAGGCTCCCGACGATCTGCTCGAGGGCGTCAAGGCCATCCGCCATATGCACCTGCGCGTTATTGAGGAAACGGGCTTCTTCACCGCCGACGAGATGCTCTATCCGTCCAACTACCAATACCTCGTTGACCTGCTGAGCTATGTTGCCGTGGGCGCACGCTCGGTCGAAAACCAGGAGCATCGCCTGGTGTCGAGCGGCATTTCGGTACCCGTTGGCATGAAGAATCCCACTGCCGGCTCTACCACCGTTATGCTCAACTCCATTTACGCCGCGCAGGCGCACCAGAGCTTCATCTTCCGCAACTGGGAGGTCGAGTGCGACGGCAATCCGCTCGCGCACGCCGTTATGCGTGGCTACATCGGTCTCGATGGGCGCACCTACCCCAACTACCACTACGAACACCTGGAGCGCCTGGCCGAGCGCTACACCGAGCACGCCGGCTATGCCAATCCGGCAGTGGTCATCGACTGCAACCACGACAACTCGGGCAAGCGCCCGCTGGAGCAGTATCGCATTTGCAAGGAGGTACTCGACAGCTGCCGCCGCAACGAGTCCATCTCCAAGCTGGTCAAGGGCTTTATGATCGAGTCCTACCTGGAGGACGGCAACCAGCCGGTCGACGGCGGTGTCTTTGGCAAGTCGATCACCGACCCGTGCCTGGGCTGGGAAAAGACCGACTACCTCATCCACGAAATCGCGGAGCGGGTTTAGTTACGCGGGCCGCATTTGGACAATCTGACGTTCAACTTCAAGGGCGCGACCAGAAGGTCAGCGCCCTTTCGTTTCACGTCACCTTGTCTCAAATGCGGCCCGCTCGCTGTCCGTCCTCTACCTGCGGC
Organism: uncultured Collinsella sp.; assembly: GCA_902470805.1. Taxonomy (GTDB): domain Bacteria; phylum Actinomycetota; class Coriobacteriia; order Coriobacteriales; family Coriobacteriaceae; genus Collinsella. The sequence continues at coordinate 237,271 of CABRHX010000001.1, forward strand.
GTTGTCTTACTCCGGATGCGGCAGTTAGGGACGTTCCTTTTAATATGAGCAGGACATTGTCAAGAGGCAAAATCGGGCCTGGCCCCAACGATAT
>CABRHX010000002.1 GCA_902470805.1 uncultured Collinsella sp.
TGGGTCGGCCGGGATTGGTCAATCTCGGCCGACTATATTTGGCTAAATTATTCCGACGCTAACATGGGCGGGCGGCGTCGTTTACGGTCACCTCCGCCGTGGTGCGCAGGTAGTAGATCCCCTTGTCGTTTTGGGGGTCGTATCTGTCGTTGTCCATAAAGTAGAAGTAGATGCGGTACGTGCCCGATGCCGTGAAGTCGAAGGTAAAGTCGTGGCCCGCGGCGCCCAGGATGCGGTAGCTGGCCCATGCCGCGCGTGACGGGTCGCAGACGCTTTCCTGGCTGCCGCCGTCCCAATAGGTGGGCACGTCCATGCGCGCCTTGTCCTGGGACGAGCCGTTGCTCTGGGTTACGTGGAAGGTCGTCGCGGTGCCCGCGGGGGCGTCGTTCCACGAGACGGTGAAGGTGACGCCGTTTTGGCTTGCGGTGGCGGAGTGGGCGTAGCCGGTTTCCGCCGCGGCGGAGATCGCCTCGGGCGTGCCGTTGGTTTGGGCGCGGAGGGATGGGGTGGGGGTGCCGGTTGCGGCGGCGGTGGCGTCAGCGCTTTCCGTGTTGGCTGCGCTGGTCCCGGTTGATGTTGCGGTGCTGTCCTCTACGGTATCTGCTGTCGCATTTGTGTTGGTGCCGTCTTCAGCCTTTCCTGTGTCGCTGCTCGTGGCGTCGGCTTGCGCCTGCTGCTCGGCTGTTGCCCGAGGTTGCATGGCTTCTGCGATGGCTGGGATATGCAACGTCGCGCCGACCATGGACGTGCACGCGATTGCGCAGAGCAGGTAGTAAAGGGGTCGTTTCATAGCGGAGCCTCTCGGTGAGCAGCCAATAGGGTCCGAAGGCAGCTCCAGGCCAGCACTCCGCACATATTTTGTTGGGGTTTATTTTACGGGAACACCTGTCAACATCAGCGAACTTTCTGGGGGATTGTTGGGGGGAGGCGGTGGCCCCACTTTAGTCCCCGGTGGCGCTCGGGCTCGTGCTTCGTTGACTATGCCTGATGCGACAACTCCAGCATGAGGTCGCCTTGCGCCTCTTCGAGACTCGCCACCGAGACCTTCCAGGAAAAGCCAGTGAGGCCACTGCCTAGGTCAAGCTCTGCATGGTCGTATTCTTCAATTTTGCAGCCAGGGTGTTTCTCGTCGGGTATAAGACGGCATTCGACCGGCTGCGTCCCGATGATTCGATACTCACGCTGATATGCGTACTTGGGCGTTTTAATAACGAGATTGTGCGGGATGCCCTCAAAGATCTCGTGGATCAGTTTTGGTCCGGGTACGCCATAGGAGATGGGACCGTGGGCGTAGATGCTTCCGTCGTCGGTGGTGTGTCTGTCGGCGAGGCGCGCGAAGCTGGCGTACTGCACAATGCCAATCCACCCGTCCGCGCACCCGAACTCCTGGATCAAGCGTATCGGGATTTTCACGGCGTTGTCGATGATATCGTTCTCGCGGACCGTGTACATGCAGTAGATAGGCAGTCAAGTATATCTGTAGAGGCACGCCCCGGGAGCCATGGAAGCTTCGAGCGGATCGCCCTGTTCGCCAGGCAAGCCATGGTAGTAGCCGGCCGCGTTCATGTAGAGATGACCGCTTATCAGGTCGTCGATGTATGCTTCCTTGGGCGCGAACTTGAGTAGGTATGCGATGCCGTCTTTGGGCATAGAGGATCCTCTCTTGGTGGGTGTTGTCCCGGATCGCCTTGCGGGTCCAGGTTCCTTGCTTGCAACCAAGATAGGGACGTCCTCCAAAACTTTCGTGCCGGATTGGCGTGGATCTGCGGATTTGCGGTCAGTAAATGCGTGTTGAGGTCATTCCCTAATCTTTTGCGTCTCCTTGCCTGCGATGAACCGAATCGCCTCCTGAATTGATAACAGTTGGTAATATGTTTCATTTAAATGTATGAAACTCATTTGGCCATATAGCCAATTGACTATATGGCTTTATTGAGCTTGTCCGTTATTTATAAGAGGGGTGATATTTGATGTGTGCTGTTTTTGAATTTCTTCAGGCCTTGTGTCCGGTTGCAACTATTTGTATAACGGGATTAGTTGCATGGCGTGACACGAAACACATGCATAAGGAGGAAACCCGTCGAAGAGAGGCGGACATGCTGTCTCAGCCCTCTTCGGTTGCCGCTTGGCTCGAATGCGATTCACGGGGCCTATCGCATATTGTTATTCGAAATGACAGCGATCTTCCCATTTATGAGGTCGTGGTTACCGTTGTCATCACTAAAGGACATGGATGTACTAAAGGAGAAGACTTAAAGGGCCGCAGTGAATATCGGAAAAAGTTCGCCCTGATTCCTCCTGGGCTCTATATTGCCGATGTCGACATGAATGGTTTTGGTGGCATGCACAGATTTCCATTGATTGAGATTGGTTTTATATGTGCAAACGGAAGGTCGTGGGTTCGCCGTGGAAATGGATCACTTGATCAAATTGACTCATCTCCCATTCTCCATTTTGAACTGGGTTTGCCCGTTGAATTTGATCCCGTTGTCCCCTACCAAATCGGATGATGCAGTTTTATTCTGATCGTTGTTGGTTCACAGTCGCTTCTAATGGGTCGGCAGGAAGTGGGATTCGGTCGGCGTCGTGCCTCGTCTTTCTCAGTGCCGCCACGGATCTCTGACGGCGCATATAACTTTCGGCGTGCTGGTCGGGTAACAGTTGGAGGATGGTCTGGTAAGGGGCGAGAATCTAGGATTCCGTTGATGGCCGATAAGGGATTCATGAAAGAGTCGAACATCGAATGAAATATCTATATGCGGCGCAACGGCCGTGAATTTAGGTCAGTATGCTGGTGGTGATACAGTCATCGTTGACTCTACGTGAGGCGATGACAAAGGAGGGTCGTTGTTCGGTTGTTATCGGCAACGGCCCTTTGTTTTTAGGAGTTTCTTTGGCGATGGAATTTCAGACTATCGCTCAACTTATCGAACTCCAAAAGAGTCGTGGGGTGGTGACTGATGCCACCATGGCAGATTGCCTGATGTGTGAAATTGATGTTTGCTCACTGGAGCACTTCTGATTATTGAGAAACAGCAACCCTGAATCCCGCTTGGATACCTGGGTCGACATCGATCCTGCTACCGAGGATCGGATTTAAGTCCCTCTTCAGGCAACTTGCATCGCTCATGAAGTCTTGCAGTCTGGAAATACACAAACATATGTTCTATACTTATGGAAGTAGACTTGTTTGGAGGCGTTAGATGGAAGTCCGAAGAGATGACATTGTAGACAGCGTTGTACGTCTGATAAATGGGGTGGGGCGTAGCCCATATTTATTCGTCGGCTCGGGCTTTTCCCGTAGATACATGGGTACCGACGATTGGGTTGGCTTGTTAAGGCACCTCTGTTCACGTCTTTCCGATGATCCCTTTCGACTTGACTCGTACCTGGCACGTTGTCCAGATGAGTCTGACAATAGCGCATTGCCCTCTGCCGCGACGATGCTTGATAAGGATATGCGCATAGCTGTTCTTGAGGACCCTCGCTTCGCTTCTTTTAGAAACGATCATGCAGAGGATATTCGTCAGCGCAAATCTGTTTTAAAGATTATGGCGGCCGAGAGGTTATCCTCGTTCAAACCTGACTATATGACGCATGAGCTTGATATCTTGAGAGAGGTTGGCAGACGGCGTATCTCTGGAGTTATTACAACCAACTATGACTGTCTCCTGGAGTCGCTATTTCCCGAGTTTAAAGTTTTTGTTGGCCAGGACGATCTCGTCTTTCACAGAACTTTTGAAATGGGTGAAATCTATAAAATCCATGGTTCTATGGATAATCCTGAATCTATGGTTCTTGAGGAGGCAGATTACGCAAAACTCGCCGAAACACAGGATTACTTGGCGGCCAAGCTGTTAACTATTTTCATGGAATACCCAATTATATTTATTGGCTATTCCCTAAACGATCCCGATATTCAATCTATCCTCATGTCGATTTCGCGTTGCCTCGGTTCAAATAATCTTGCATTGCTCAAAGAGCGTTTTATTTTCCTAACTAGGGGCGAAAACGCAACCTCGACACATTCGATTACTTTTCCGGGTATTGGCGAGATAAGCATGACTGAGATTAGGACGAACGATTTTAGTGCGGTGTATGAAGCAATTGGAAAATCCAAATGCTCCTTCTCGCCCAGGATAATCCGTGAGCTGCGCAGGAGCATCTACGCCTTGGCTGATGAGGGCGATCCGAATGACTCCCTGGTAGTCGAAGCGAGTTTCAGCGACCTTGAGAGACTTCCGGAGGGACAGCATCTTGTGCTGGGTATCGGTGTTGCGAATGCTTCTTTAGGGCACGGGCATATGGTCAAAGCCGAACTTTTGTATCGTGATGTTGTGTTTGATGACGAACATGTTGCTCCTAGACTTGCCGTCGAGGAATACCTTCCTTCGCTGCTTGCTTCTAACTCGGGTGGTTTGCCTATGTATAAGTATTTAAGCGCGTATTCAGGGGAAGTTCTTAATCCAAGGATGCTAAAGGAAATAGATGAGAAGAAGGATTTAGATGCTTTTCTAAACAACAGCCTACGAAAGGCAAAAGGTAGCTATCATCATTCGGGAATTAGACACTCGGTTCAGTCTGTTATAGCTAACGAAGGCTTTGAGGAAGCATTTAAAAAGCTTGTGCTACTCGAAGAAGACGAGATCGATCTAAATAAGTTGCTTGAATATCTGAGGGCGCTCATCACGGATGATCGCAAGATAATCCACGGTAATAGCGAGCTGAAACGGCTTATTAGGATGTATGATTTCCTTAAGTACAAGAAGGCCTTCGACATATCGGCTACTAGTGAGTAATCCCACCTAGCGTCTATGAAGAAGGCCATCTTTGTAAACTATGGCATCTGAGCGTATAGTGCGAACACCACGTGCAAATGCATACTTAATATAACGCTTTCTGCTTGAAATCACAATGGTGTCTGTTTCGACCTGCCAATCAAGGGAAGATGGTGTAGAGTATCTTCCTGCAATACAAAAGCTCTTTGGGAGCTTTAAGGGTGACGCTTTCAAATTGAGAGTGTTGCCCTTTTTTCATGTATGCAATGTGTGACGTACTAGCCAAGCACCATCCCGGCAATGGAATGATCGAGCATGGGCGGCTTCTACTGGTTGACGTGATCGTGGTCAAACAAGTGATATCGATTAGAATTAAATCAATTGCGCTGGAAGCCTTCGGGCGACACCTGAAGAGGGTTGATGCGTCGGTCCTCTTTTTTTGTTTGGATGTAAGATTCGGCCAGGCAAAACAAGGATCTCATTTGGGGAGAAACAAATATCCGGCGGTTTTCCGCTTCGGGACGCGCGGTTTAAGGGTGCTTTTCGGAAGTGCGGGGAAAAAATCGGAAATCTCCGAGCATAAACCGAATTTCGGCAACAAAACCGCAGGTCGCGGAAGGCTAAAACAGGGGGTCTGGTCTGTCGATCTCGGTTTTTCACCGCACTTCCGGAAACGCCCGACGGAAGTATGCGGCATATTTTGGAACCCTCGAGCACATCGTCCTTTTCATGAAAAGAACCTGCAGGTAGAAGCGTTGCCACTATCCAGTGTGGTTGACGTGTCTAGAATTTGCCGCACACTTCCGGATTTTGCATAAGCTCGACTGGTTTGTTTATCGATTGGGACAGATGAATCTTGTCTGGACCTCGTTATATGTATTTAAATGGATAAACTTAACCTATAAGTTAAGTTTATCTAGAAATGGGGGGGGGTGGCCTTTGGTTGAAGGATATGAACTTGTCGAATATAGAGACCCCAAGGGCCGACCGTTTTTGGAAGCTGACGACTTCTCCCGACAACTCTCAATTTCAGAAGATGATGTCAGATCCTAAGTGGAAAATAACCGCTCGAACAATAATCGGCCAGAATAGCGCGTCAGCTTCTGGAGCCTGAGTGCTGACATTTAGACTCGGCTTTGAAACGGAGAACACAATGAATAAAGTAGATTTATCTGATTTTTACGCCGAGACAGAAACCAGCGAAACACGCGCTTATGAACACGCGCTAGATATCGAGTTTATTGTTCATCGCGAAATGAAACGCTTGGGATTGAGCAAAAGTGAGCTGGCAAATCGTATGGGCATAAGCCTTCAGTCGCTTTCTAAGCTCTTGAATTCTCAACCTAATATGACTCTAAAGACGATTGCAAAGTTCGAACTTGCTCTGGGCATTAAGATCGTTCCGCAGGTTATCGTCAGCTATTCCAAAGAGTTGCCGTTTCTTTCATCCGATGATTCAGTGCGAGAGCAATGTGCATTGCCTGCCATTCTCCCTGCAGAGCTGTCAGCAGATTGCGATGTGTCTTTTCAGAGCGAATAGCAGTCTCTCGATGAGCCTGGGTCGGACGAGTTGCCACTCCCACATCCTCTAAAAAAGTTCTTAAAACAGCCTTAAAGGCGCCTTGGCTCGCGTTGACAGCGTACAATACGCATGTTTGACTATGACAAATGTGGATTTTAGGGGAGGGGTGCGCCATGGAGGTGCTGGTTGTTGGCAACACCGCATATGTTGACGATGACTTTTGTGCCAAGGCGTTCCCCGGGGACCATGTGCAGGTCGTAGCCGCGCAGGACACGCGCCGCGACGAGTCGTCGCCCCATGCCTCGTGGAAAGAGCTGCTCCAGCACTTGGAGCAGGCCTATGAGTTCGACCGCGTGGTCTACCTGTCTAATTACCTTACCCCGCATACCGATATCGTGGGCGATATCGAGCTGTTGCGCTCGGTCTTTCGTGCGTGCGCGGGTCGCCGGGTCCAACTGCTGTATGTAGCGGGGCCCGCGGGTGCCGAGGGCGCCGCCGATGCCGCGGGGCGAACGGGCAAGGGCATTATCGCGCACGCAGCCAACGACCTGTGCCGCTACTACGCTGCTCGCGAGGGCGTTCAAACCAAGATCCTGCGCGTGCCGTTCCTGTATACCGCGTCTGCCGCGCTCGAGGACCCGTTTTTGGTGCCGTTGTTCGATGCGTGCTCAACCGGATCGGTCGCTCTACAGGGCGCGCAGGATGCGGCGTTTCCCTTGCTGTGTGCCGAGGAGCTTGCGGTTTTGGTACGCCGTATCTTCGACAGCTGGGATGCCTCTTTTGAGACGCTCGACGTTGCCGATACCTTCCATCACACGGCGGGTGAGGTGGGGGACGCCCTCAAGGCGTTGTTCCCCGGCCTTGCCGTTGCCTATGGCGATTCTGCCGGCTACGCCCTGCCCGTCAGCGACGTCGCTCGCGTACGTTATGGCTGGTTTCAGCGTTACGACTTGCTGCGCGATCTTTCGACCATTCAAGCGCGTTGGGGTGCTGGCCGCGCAAAGAAGGTCAACCCCTTGCGCGCCGCCATCGACCGCATCCAGATGTGCACGCTGCCTATTAAATGCCTAGAGACGGGCGTTGCCTGGGTTCTGTTCGAGGTGCTGGAGCATTTGTTCTCCCAATCGGCCCAGCTCAACGTGCTCGATTATCGCCTGCTCTTCGTGGTGTTGATCGGCACGCTGTATGGCTTGGACTTTGGCCTGGTTGCGGCGCTGCTGGCGTCGGTGGGTTTGGCCGCGAGTTACTTTACTCAGTACGGCTATACCTTTCAGGGCCTGTTCTACGAGCCGTCCAACTGGCTGCCGTTTATTGCGTACTTTGTGGTGGGTGCCGTGTGCGGCTATGTGCAGCTGCGCAGCAGCGAAGCCATTAGGGCGGAGCGCGATCAAAACGAGCTCGTGCGCAACCGCAATACGTTCCTTACGCAGCTCTACCACGACGCGATCGAGGACAAGCGCGCGTACAGGCGCCAGATCGTGGGTCGCCACGACAGCTTTGGCAAGATCTTTGCCGTGACGCAGGAGCTCGACGTGCTCAACCCACGCGACATCTATCGCAAGTGCTGCGAGCTTCTGGGCGAAATCCTCGAGAACGATTCGGTGGCGATCTACCATGTTTCGGGCGGGGCATTTGCACGCCTGGTGGCAGCAAGTCCCGCGATTGCCGAAGATGCCGCACGCTCGCTCACGCTTGAGCAGCTTGCACCTCTTTTGGGCGACGGGGGTCGTTCGAACCTGTGGGTGAACCGCGAGCTGACGCCGGGGCTTCCCATGTTTGGATACACGATCGAGCGCGACGGGGCACCCGCCGTGCTGATCTTTGTGCGTAGTGCGGCCGAAAACCAAATGACCCTCTATTATCAAAACCTGTTCCGCATCTTGTGCGGGCTGGTCGAAAGCGCGCTGGGCCGTGCCTTTGACTATGAGGCGGTGGCGCAGGATAAACGCTGCGTTGACGGCACTTGCGTGCTCAAGCAGGCGGCCTTTGGCCAAGAGCTCGCGGCGGAGCAGGCGCTGGCAGATAGCAAGATGGGGAGTTTTTTGCTCCTGCGCGTGGTACCGGGCATGGAGCCTGTCGGCGAGCTGGTGGGCGCAATTGGGTCGACAATCCGCGAGAGCGACGCGGCGGGCTTGGTCGACGGCGACGTGCTCTACCTGCTTATGCGCCAGGCAAAGGCGTGCGATCTTCCCATTATCCGCGAGCGCCTGAGCGCAAAGCAGATTGCGGTGGAGCCCGTCGATGGCGAGGACATCGTGGCGTTGCTGCAGCACATCTCTTACACTGGTGACGGTGAGGGGGGTGCCGCTTGATCTCGCTTGTCGTTGCTGCCGTCTTGCTGCTGATTCATGCGCTGGTTTGCCTGATGCTGTGGACGCTCATGAAGCTGGGCCTGCTGCCGGTGCGCGGACACATGCTGGCTGTGATAGTGCTGGTGCCGCTGTGGGGCCCGTTGCTGGTGGTTCTGCTATCGGTCCGCAGCGCGGTGTTTGGCGAGGGGCTGAAAGAGTCTGCGTTGGAGTCGCTGCGCTTTAACGATGACCTGCATCGCAGTATGTCGGTACCGAGTGGTGAGGACGATGCAGGCGTAGTGCCGCTCGAGGAGGCGCTCATCGTCAACGACCCGGCATACCGGCGCCGCCTAATGCTCTCCATGCTCACCGAGGAGCCCGACGCTTACCTGGCGCAGCTGCAGGCGGCTAAGCTTAACGACGACGTTGAGGTGGCGCACTATGCCGCGACGGCGGTGGCGCAGATCTCCAAGGAGTCCGACCTTAAACTGCAGCAGCTGGAGCGTGCCTTTAAGACGGACCCGAGCGCGCAAAACCTCAACGAATACTGTGATTTTCTTGGTGAATACTTGGGCTCGGGCTTGGCTGAGGGGCGCGTTGCTCAGATCCAGCGCCAACAGTACGCGCGCCTGCTTGCGCGTCGCTGCGAGCGCGAGGATACCCTTGAGCTGCGCATTCGATACGCGACGGCGCTGGCCGATGTCGGACAGATCGACGAGGCGCAGGCCGTGACCGACCAGCTGGTACTCGACGTGCCCGAGGAGCAGGAGGTTTGGATGCTTTGCCTGCGCCTGGCCGTGATGCGCCGCGACGGTGATGAGGTCCACCGTGTGATCGATGCGATCGACAATCAGCATGTGTATTTGAGTGCCGCCAACCGCGAACAGTTGGCGTTTTGGCGCGACGGGGAGGAGGCCAGATGAGCGTGGTACAACATATCCGCGACCGTGCAGGCCGCTTTCGTTGGATGGGGCTGCTCGTAGTGTGGGCTGTTTTTATCGTCATGGCCGCCGTGCTGCTGATCGAACGCGCCGGCGTGCAGTACAGCGCTGGACAGCACAAGCTGGGCATGCTCGCCGCCAACGACGCGGTGCCGGCCTCCTCGGCAATCTTTGGCCAAAAGCCCACGTGCCTGGTCATTACCGATTCCGATCAAGCTGGCGTCGAGGACGTAAAGGAGCAGTTCGACCAGATCCTGCTCGACATGAAGATCGCGCACCGCGACGTGGACCTTGCCCTGGATGGTGCGGATGCCATTCCCTCGCTGACCTCCTTCGATCGCGTGATTTTGCTCATGCCGTCGCTCGATGGGCTCGGTACGCACCTGAGCGACATTATGAGTTGGGTGAGTGCGGGCGGTTCGCTTATGCTTGCCATGCCGCCGGATAACTCGAGTTATCTGCAAGTGATTGCCTCCAAGCTCGGCATTGAATCGGCCGGATATGACTATGTAAAAGCCGAAAGTATTGCGCCGAGTGAGGACTTTATGCTGGGCGGGGGAGAGCGCTACGAGCTCTCGGACCCCTTTGATTCGTCGCTTTCGGTATCGCTGCGCGAGACGGCTCGTGTGTGGGCTATGACCGGCGATGCGGGCGCCCCGCTCATTTGGTCCAATGACTGCGGTAGCGGGCGCACCGTGGTGTGCAATATCGGTATCTATGACAAGGTCATGCGCGGTTTTTACGCCGCGGCGATCAGCCTGCTGGGTGATGCCACGGCCTATCCGGTCATCAACAGCGCCGTGTTCTATTTGGACGACTTTCCTAGCCCCGTGCCCTCGGGCGATGGTACTTATATCAAGCGTGACTACGGCCTTTCCATTGCGGATTTTTACACTAAGGTCTGGTGGCCCGATCTGCAAAAGCTCGCGCAAAAATACGGCATTCGCTATACCGGCGTGATGATCGAAAACTACGAGGACGCGGTCAACCAGACCGAGCCCGCGCGCCAACCCGATACCACGCAGTTCCGCTATTTTGGCGGCATGCTGCTGCAGATGGGCGGCGAGCTGGGCTTTCACGGCTACAACCATCAGCCTCTGGCGCTCTGGGACACCGACTACGGCACGCTGTACGTCTACAAGACCTGGAAGAACAAAGAGACGCTCGTCGCTTCGCTCAACGAACTTATCGCGTTTCAGGACGAGGTCCTGCCCAACGCTCGCGGCTCGGTTTACGTACCGCCGTCGAATATCCTTTCGGCCCGAGCGCGCAAGCTCATCGGCACCGACGTTCCGCGCATTAAGACCATCGCCAGTACTTACTTTGAGGACGGTACCGACCTGCCCTACGTGCAGGAGTTTGGCGTGGCGAGCGATGGCATTGTGGAGCAGCCGCGCATTGTCTCGGGCGGCATGGTCGACGATTCCTATATGCGCCTGGCCGCCGTGTCCGAGCTCAACATGCACTACGTGAGTACGCACTTTATGCACCCGGACGACCTGCTCGATCCGGATCGCGGCGCCAAAGAGGGCTGGGAGGTCTACAAGGGCGGCCTGACCGACTACCTGGACTGGCTTACCAAATCCGCGCCCGATCTGCGGCACCAGACGGCGTCGGAGTGCTCCGGTGCCATCCAGCGTTTTTCGTCCGTGACGGTGAGCGTTGATACCAGCGCGGATGCCTGGACGCTCAGCCTGGGCAATTTCCACGACGAGGCGTGGCTCATGTTCCGCGCCAATAATGGCGAGCCGGGTGCGGTGACGGGTGGCGAACTGACGCACCTTACGGGCAATCTGTATCTGCTCAAGGCAAATGATAAGACCGTGACGATCGAGCGCAAGGAGGGTGGCGATAAATGAGAATCTGCTTGGTACTCGAGGGCTGCTACCCCTATGTGCACGGCGGCGTATCTACCTGGATGCATGGTTACATTACGGCCATGCCCGAGCACGAGTTTGTGCTGTGGGTGATCGGCGCGCATGCTGCCGACCGTGGCAAGTTTGTCTACGAGCTGCCCGGCAACGTGGTCGAGGTGCACGAGGTGTTCCTGGACGATGCCCTGCGGCTTTCGGGCGAGCAACATGAAGCCAGTTTTAACGACCGTGAGTGCGAGGCGCTACGCCGTCTGGTGTCGCTCTCCAATCCGGACTGGGACGTGTTATTCGATATCTTTCACCGCCGTCGCGTGCATCCGCTCTCGTTTTTGCAGAGTCGCACGTTTATGGATATCTTTCGCGACGTGTGCCTGGCCGAGTATCCCTACACGCCCTTTGCCGATGCATTCCACACCATGCGCTCCATGTTGCTGCCCGTGCTCTACCTGTTGGGCAGCGAGGTGCCGGTGGCCGATGTGTACCATGCCATCTCGACCGGCTACGGTGGCCTGCTCGCCTGCCTGGGCTCAAGCGTTTCCCATGCGCCGGTGCTGCTGACCGAGCATGGCATCTATACCCGCGAGCGCGAGGAAGAGATCATTCGCGCCGATTGGGTGGTGCCGTCGTTTAAGGACCGCTGGATTCGCTTTTTCTACCTGCTTTCGGAGGAGATCTACCGCCGCGCCTTCCGCGTGACGAGTTTGTTCCATAACGCCCGCAAGACGCAGATTGATATGGGCTGCGATGCGGACAAATGCCTGGTCATCCCCAACGTCATCCAGTTCGATCGCTTTAAGGATATTCCCTTAAAGACCGATGACGGCTGGGTGGACATTGGCGCGGTGGTGCGCCTGGCGCCCATCAAGGATGTCAAGACCATGATTTATGCCTTCTTTGAGCTGCACGAGCGCCTGCCCAAGGTGCGCCTGCACATCATGGGCGGCGTGGACGACGAGGAGTACGGCGCCGAGTGCCACGCGCTGGTCGAAACCCTGGGCGTGCGCGACCTGATTTTTACCGGCCGCGTCAACGTGGTCGAGTACATGGAAAAGCTCGACTTTACCATTTTGACGAGTATCTCCGAGGGCCAGCCGCTCAGCGTGCTGGAGTCGCTTGCAGCGCGCCGTCCCTGCGTGACGACCGAGGTGGGCTGCTGCCGTGAGCTGCTCGAAGGCGCCCCGGGTGACGACTTTGGCGTGGCGGGTTTTGTGACGCCGCCTATGTATCGCAAGGGCTTGGCCGATGCCATGGAACGCATGTGCAGAAGCCGCGCTCGTCGCATTGAGATGGGGGAGCGCGGCCAGCGTCGCGTTGCCACGTACTTCTTGCACGAGCAGATGCTCGCCAACTATCGCGCGCTGTACGACGAGACTGCGCGTGCGTTTGACCTGCCCAGAGAGGGGGAGTAGCCGGTGGCCGGAATCGGTTTTGAGCTCAAACGCCTGTTTAGGCGCAAGGGTCTGTTTGCCACGATGCGCGCCTATGGCTACGCCGGCATTGTGTGCACGGGCCCCATGCTGCTGGGCGTGCTGCTCCAGGTGGGTATCTTGGTGCTGTGCGGTCTGTGGGGCGTGGGTCGCGCCAACCAGGACCTGCTTGTGTGCATGGTGACCTATACGCTGCTGGCGTCGCTTACGCTCACGAGCTTTTTCTCTATGCCGGTCACGCGCTTTTTGGCCGATATGCTCTTTGCCGAGCGCGAGGATGAGATCCTGCCTTCGTTTTGGGGGTCTAATGCCATCATGCTCGTTGTGGGCACGATGCTCTACGGCGTCTTTTTGCTGTTCTCGGGCGCCACGCTGCTGCAGGGGCTGCTGTGTCTGTGGCTGTTCAACATTATGATCGTCAACTGGAACGGCATGAGCTATCTCACGGCCATCAAAGATTACCGCGGCATCCTGTGCAGCTTTGCGGCTGCCATTGGCGTGGCGTGCCTGTGCGCCCTGGCCGCGCTGGCGCTGGGACTGCCGCCGGTCGAGGGCTTGCTGGCGTCAATCGCCCTAGGCTACGGCGTCATGCTCGCCTGGGATGTGGTGCTGCTGTACCGGTATTTTCCGCAGAGCGACCGCAGCCCCTGGCTCTTTTTACGGTGGCTTGATCAGTTTATGCCGTTGGCGCTCACGGGCTTGTTCACCAACCTGGGCCTCTTTGCGCACTTGGTGATAATTTGGGCCGGTCCCATTGGCGTGCAGGTCAAGGGCTTGTTTTATGGTGCGCCCTACCACGATGTGCCGGCGCTCATCGCGTTTTTGACGATCCTGGTCACGTCCGTCAACTTTGTGGTCTCGGTCGAGGTCAACTTCTATCCGCGCTACCGCGACTACTACAGCCTGTTCAACGACGGCGGCGTGGTAGGCGACATTGTGGTGGCCGAGGAGGAGATGCTCTCCACGCTCAACAGCGAACTGCGCTTTTGCGCGCTCAAGCAGCTGTTTGTGACCGCTGCGGTCATCTCGCTCGAGACCACGGTGCTGTCGGCCCTACCGTTGGGCTTTAACAACCTTATGCACGGGTATTTCCGCACGTTATGCGTGGGCTATGGCCTGTATGCCGTGGGCAATACGATTCTGCTGATCTTGCTGTACTTTGCCGACTACAAGGGCGCCGTGCTTGCTTCCGGGCTGTTCGCGGGCGTGGCGGGGCTGGCGACCATCGTCTCGCTGTTCTTTCCGCAGCAGTTTTATGGCTTTGGTTTTTTGCTCGGCGCGGCGGTGTTTTTTGTTGTGGCCCTAATGCGGCTCGATACCTATACCGCCAACTTGCCGTATCGTATTCTGAGCCAGCAGCCCATTGTGGCGACCGACAAGACGGGGCGCTTTACGGAGCTGGGCCGCTTGCTTGACCGTGCCGAACAGCGCTACGAGGAACTGCGTCTAGAGGGCGAGCCGCATGGTGCGTTTGAGCGCACGGTGGTTCGCGTGTATCGCAATCGTTGGGGAGGTCCTGATGACCGATAGGATGATATCGCGTCGCCGCTTGATTGAGGCGGCTGCCGGCACATTGCTGCTTTCGGGCTGCTCTGCGCAGGACGAATCCTCGACAAAAAAGACCAAGAAGCAGGGCAAGATTAAAAAGGCCGATGCGTCTAGCGAGACCAAGCATCTTCGCGACAAGGATGAGCTATACGAGGTCTACGACGACTCGGGCATTGTGACTATGTACCTGACGGTCTCTCGCGGCAACAGCTCCGAGAACACCGACCATAGCTGGGCCGAGATCAATACGTACTCGGTTTACGACTATGCCGACATGGGCGTGACGCGCTATCAGGTTATGGGCCTGCTGCAGCCAGGCGATGATAAGGGCCCCGTTGCTGGCGAGGTGGGCTATGGCGAAGAGGCACCCAATGCCACGGTGCAGGTGCGCGGCCAGACGTCGAGTACCTATACGCAAAAGAACTACAAGGTGGAGCTCAAAAAGGGCAAGGGCACGTGGCGCCAGCAGCGCGCGATTGCGCTCAACAAGCATATGGGCGAGGGCATGCGCTTTCGTAACAAGATGGCCTACGATCTGATCCGCGGCATTCCCCAGATGATGGGCCTGCGCACGCAGTTTGTACACTTATGGGTGTGCGACCAGACCGAAAAATCTAACGACACCTTTGAGGATTACGGGCTGTTTACGCAGGTCGAGCAGCTCAACAAGACGGCGCTTAAGGCCCACGGTCTGGATAAGAGCGGGCATCTGTATAAGGTGAACAGCTTCGATTTCCATCGCTTTGAGGACACTATTAAGCTCACCGATGACCCCGACTATAACCAGACGGCGTTTGAGGGCATGCTCGAGATTAAGGGCGATTCGGACCATACCAAGTTAATCGAGATGCTCGATGCGCTCAACGACGATACGCAAAAGATCGACGATGTGCTCGACACCTACTTCGATACTGAGAACCTGGTCTATTGGATGGCGTTTCAGATCTTGACGGGCAATTGCGACACGCAGAACCGTAACTGCTATCTGTACAGCCCGCTTAACTCCAAGGTCTGGTACATCCTGGATTGGGACAACGACGGCATGCTGCGTAAGCTGGAGCTTTCTCTTACCGGGTTTTCGGACTACGCGAGCTGGGAGCGCGGCGCAAGCAACTACTGGGGTAACGTGCTGTTTAACCGCGCGTTGCGCAGCAAGTCGTTCCGCAGCGAACTCGACCGTGCCGTCAAGGACCTGCGCTCGTATGTGACCGAGGCACGCCTGGCCAAGATGATTAAACATTATCGCGAAGTGACTGAATCCCTGGTCTTTGCTTCGCCCGATATCGACAATCTGCCTGTCACCAAGGACGAATACGAGCGGATTGCCGCGGCGATTCCCTCCGAGATCGAGGAAAACTACAAGAGCTTTCGCGAGAGTTTTAAAAAGCCCATGCCGTTCTACATTGGCGTGCCGCAGATCGATAACGGTAAGCTGCGCATTAACTGGGATGCGTCCTACGACTTTAAGGCGCGTGACATTCGCTATACCGTGGAGCTGGCGCGCGACTATGCCATAAGCGACGTGCTTTTTAAGGCCGAGGACGTGCTGCTTCCCGAGGTGACCTGTGATGCGCCCGATGCCGGCCAGTATTTTGTTCGCGTGCGCGCCACCAACTCAGGCGGCTATACACAAGATGCGTTTGACTACTATGTGACCGACGACGGCAAGCACTACGGCATGAAGTGTTTTTACGTGCAAGACGGCGGTAAGGTCGTGGAGGACACGTATGAGGAGGGCTAGCGCGCTGCTTGAGCGCTTGGCGGCTCCGCCTGTGCGTGCCACGCAGGAGCGTTACCGCCACGAGCTCAAATATCTCATTAACGAGGGCGAGCACGCTGCGCTTGCCTGCCGCATGGCGCCGGTTTTTAAACTGGACAAGTATGCGCGGGCGGGTGTTTACACCATTCGCAGCCTGTACTTTGACGACTACTGCAACTCGGCCTACGAGGAAAAAGACGCCGGTATTCTCATGCGCAAAAAGTATCGCGTGCGCATCTATAACGGCAGCGACAAGGTGATTAAGCTCGAGCGCAAAAAGAAGTACGGTAGCTGGATTTACAAGGAGGATGCGCCACTTACGCGCGGTGAGTTTGAGCAGATTCTGGCTGGCGACTACGACTTTTTGCTGAGGAGCCCCTATCCGCTCTGTCGCGAGTTCTACATCGAGTGCATCTGTAATATGATGCGCCCGCGGACCATCGTGGACTACGAGCGCGAGCCGTGGGTGATGGATGAGGGCACCGTGCGCATTACGTTTGACATGAACGTGCGTGCCGCGGTGGGAAGCTTCGATATCTTTGACGTGACGCTGCCCGTGCTGCCCGTGCTAGAACCCGGCAAGCTGGTGATGGAGGTTAAGTTTACGGAGTTTTGCCCACAGCTCGTGCGCGATATGGTGCCGCCGGGCGCGTCTGAACTCACGGCGGTCTCCAAGTACTGCCTGTGTTACGAAAAGACCGCCTACCTGCGCGGTTTTAACTATTGGGAATCGGATTTTGAGAACCGAGGGGATATTTAGACCATGAGCACCAGGGACTTTTTTAAGAACTCCGTCTTGGAGGCGTTTGGCCAGGTCGACCCTGCCAAGATTGGCCTTTCGCTGCTCGTGGCGCTCGCCATGGGCATTCTGATTTATTACGTCTACAAGCGCTTTTTTACCGGCGTGGTGTATTCGCGTAGCTTTGCCGTGACGCTTGTGGGCATGTGCGTGCTTACCTGCATGGTCACGCTCGCGATTTCGACCAACGTGGTCATCTCGCTCGGTATGGTCGGTGCTCTGTCCATCGTCCGCTACCGTACGGCGGTTAAGGACCCGCTCGATCTGCTGTATCTTTTTTGGGCCATTACCACAGGCATTACGGCAGGCGCCGGCATGTACGCGCTCGTGGGGCTCACGGCGGTGGTGATTGTGGTGATGATTGCCGGCTTTGCGAGCCACCGGGACAAGGCGCGCGTTTACATGATGGTCATCCACTACACGGGTCAGACCACCGGCGACGATATCGTGCGCGCGTTTGGGCGCACCAAGTTCACCGTCAAGTCCAAGACTATGCGCGGCGACAAGGTCGAAATGGCTGCCGAGGTGTTCTCGGACGGCGTTGACATGCCCTATGCGGACGCCATTCGCGCGCTCGACGGCGTGGAGGACCTGACGCTCATTCAATATAACGGCGAGTACCACGGGTAGCTTGGTTCCGGCGTTCTGCCGAACGCCGGACCGCTCGACGCTGCGCGGGCATCTGCCGGGCGATCTGCCGTTCAAACCATCGCTCGCGTACATAAAGTACGCTTCGCTCTTCTTTCGCGGCACCTCGCCACGGCGGCTGCCCGCTCGCTGACGTTTGCTCGACCTGGGTGATATTGATTTATCCGAAGCGCCGTCACGGGTATCATGGTGAAAGCGATTTCAACGACGGGGGTGCTCGTGGTAAAGATGAAAGATGTGGCCGAGCTGGCGGGTGTTTCGAGCGCCGCCGTCTCGCGCTACCTCAACGGTGGGTATATCTCGGCGGACAAGGCCGATCGCATTAAGCAGGCGATTGAGCTGACCGGATACGTGCGGTCCAGCCAGGCTCGCGCGCTGCGCACAGGCTCCACCAAGCTCATCGGCGTCATCGTGCCCAAGATCAATTCGGAATCCGTGAGCCGCATTACCGCCGGTATTGGCCAGGTGCTCGGTCGCCGTGGCTACCAGATGCTGCTTGCCAATACCGACAACGCGGCCGATCGCGAGCTCGAGTACCTCGATTTATTCCAAAACCACCCGGTCGATGGCATTGTGCTGGTGGCAACTATGATTACCGACGAGCATCGCCGGGCGATTGAGTCGTGCCGCGTGCCCATCGTGCTGATCGGCCAGAATGTTGAGGGCGCGGCGTGCGTCTATCACGACGATTACGAGGCCGCTTTTGAGCTGGGCCATGCGCTTGCAGGCCGCGTGGACGGCAAGATCGCCTACATTGGAGTTACCGAAGAGGACCGCGCGGCCGGTTATGACCGCCGTCGCGGTTTTGAGGCCGGATTGCGCGCCGCGGGTAACCCGCTCGATGCCGCCTTGATTCGCCTCGGCTCGTTTACGCTCGACTCGGGTTATGGTGCGGCGCGTGAGCTGCTTTCCGTCGCTCCCGATGTTTCGTTTATCGCATGCGCAACCGACACCATGGCGGCGGGCGCACTGCGTGCCATCGATGAGGTTCGCGGTATGGGCGAGGGCATACACCGCGTGAGCGGTTTTGGCGACAACGCGTTTTTGCGCGCGCTGACGGGCGGCATTCCCACCGTGCATTATGGCTACCTGACCAGTGGCGTCGAGGCGACCAATATGCTGATCAACACGCTCGATGGCGTGGAGGGGGAGAGCGGTCTAAAGACGCTCAAGCTCGGCCATCAGCTTATGAATGTCTAGGCCTTTGGCACGTCTGCCTGCCTCTGAGCCGCGTCTTTTTACTTTAAAACTACCTTTCGCCGGCTTATTCCTACCGTTCACCCTACTGTGAAAACGATTACAGCCATATGAAACTGAAAACGATTACAGTGTAAGTGTCAAAGATGGCCGGGTGCAGATGCGCCCGTTGGAGGAAAGGGAAGTCATGGACTACCGCAAATCAGCCCAAGAGGTGCTCGACAACATCGGTGGCGCCGGCAACGTCGTCTCTGCCGCACACTGCGCCACGCGTCTGCGCCTTGTGATTGCCGATAACGCCAAGGTCGACAAGGAGGCCCTTGAGAATATCGACGGCGCCAAGGGCGTCTTTGAGGCCCAGGGCCAGCTCCAGATTATTTTTGGCACTGGCACCGTCAACAAGGTCTACGACGAGTTCATTGCGCTCAGCGGCGTCGAGGCTGCCACCAAGGCCGAGGTCAAGGAGGCAGCGGCGCAGCAGCAGAACATCTTTATGCGTGCCATTAAGGTGCTC
Source organism: uncultured Collinsella sp. (assembly GCA_902470805.1). Taxonomy (GTDB): domain Bacteria; phylum Actinomycetota; class Coriobacteriia; order Coriobacteriales; family Coriobacteriaceae; genus Collinsella. The sequence continues at coordinate 19,299 of CABRHX010000002.1, forward strand.
GGCGACGTCTTTGTCCCCATCATCCCCGCCATCGTGGCTTCGGGCCTGCTGCTGGGCATTATGAGCGCCCTCAACTTTATGGCCTCCAACGGCTTTATCGCGCTCGACACCAATAACTTTATTTATAAGATTGCCGACCTGGTCTCGGGCACGTCTTTTGGCATTCTGCAGATCCTGATCGGTTACTCTGCCGCTAAGGCCTTTGGCGCCAACCCGTATCTGGGCGCCGTCGTCGGTGGTGCATTCATCAACTCCTCGCTGCAGAGCGCCTATACGGTTGCCTCCGAGGGCGTGCAGACCATGGTCACCGTCATCCCCGGCGTGTACAGCTTTGAGTGGGTCGGCTATCAGGGTCATGTGATCCCCATCGTCATCGCCTGTGCCATTCTCGCCTTCCTCGAGAAGCGCCTGCACAAGATCGTTCCCGAGATGTTCGATCTCTTTGTGACTCCGCTTGTCTCGGTGTTCGTGACCGTGCTCGTGACTCTCGTTGCCGTCGGCCCCATCTTTGTCTGGGCCGAGAACGCCATCCTCGGTCTGATTCAGGCCCTTCTGACTCTGCCCTTCGGCATCGGTTCCTTTATCGTCGGCCTGTTCTATGCCCCCACGGTCGTTACCGGTATCCACCAGATGTACACCGCCATCGACCTGGGCCAGCTTGCCCAGTACGGCGTGACCTACTGGCTGCCCATCGCCAGTGCTGCCAACATCGCTCAGGGTGGCGCCGCACTCGCCGTTGCCTTTAAGACCCGCGATGCCAAGATCAAGGGTCTGGCGCTTCCTTCGGCCCTGTCCGCCTTCATGGGCATTACCGAGCCTGCCATCTTTGGTGTGAACCTGCGCTTCTTTAAGCCCTTCATCGCCGGCTGCATCGGCGGCGGTTGCGGTGCCCTGGTCTGCGCGCTCACTTCGCTGGCTGCCTCCGGCACGGGTGTTACGGGTATCTTTGGTATCCTGCTGTGCCTGGCCCAGCCCGTGCAGTACGCGATCATGTTTGCGGTCGCCGCGCTGGTTTCCTTTGCCGTCTCGTTTGTCCTGTACAAGGACGAGCCCAAGGCTTCCGAGCAGGCCTAAGAGCTTTTGATTGAGGGGGTGCCCGCGGGTTGTATGCTCGCGGGCGTTTCCCGTATCTGGTGCCGATCTCTGGCGCCTTGTTACTTTCGATCCGTTAGGACTTTGATATGTCTAATGCACTTGGTCGCGACCTTGCAAAGCTGGTTGCTGCTGTTGACGCTGCCGCCTCTGAGCGCGGTCATGGCGCGTATGGCCAGCACTTCCATATTATGCCGCCGGCGGGTTGGCTCAACGACCCCAACGGTCTTTGCCAAGCGGGCGGCGTTTTCCACGCTTATTTTCAATATGCGCCGTTTGATGTCGAGGGTGGCGTTAAGGTCTGGGGCCATGCAACGAGCCGCGACCTTATGAGGTGGGACTATGTAGGCGTTCCGCTGCTTCCCGATGAGCCGTTCGACTGTCATGGCGTGTACTCGGGCTCGGCTTTGGTCGAGGACGGTCGCATTCGCGTGCTCTATACCGGCAACGTTAAGCTCCCCGACGCGGACGGCGTCTTTGACTATGTCAACTCCGGCCGTCGCGCCGATACTGTTTATGTCGAGAGCGTTGATGGCCTTGCCGGTCGGGAGTTCAGCCAAAAGCGCGTGGTGCTGGCGTCCGATGATTATCCCGAGGATTTGACCTGCCACGTGCGTGACCCCAAGGTGTGGCGCGATGATGACGGGCGTTACCACATGGTGCTGGGCGCGCGTCGTCGCGTGGATGGGCCGCATGTCGATAGTCGATTTTGCGCCATGCACGGCGAGGGTGCCGGGCGCGATGTGGGCGAGATCCTGGTGTATGGCTCGGCCGATATGCTGAGTTGGGAGCTCGAGAGTCGTGTGTCTACGCCCGAGCGCTTTGGCTTTATGTGGGAGTGCCCGGGATACCTTGAGCTTGAGCCGGATGGCGGTGTACCGGCGAAGTGGCTGTCCTTCTCTCCCCAGGGTCTTGAGGGCGGTCGTTGGGACCGCGGCAATGTGTATGCAGCGGGCTACATGCCTGTAACGGGCGACATTACGGGTGGCAATGACGCTTATGAGCTGGGCGAGTTCCGCCTGTGGGATGCCGGCTTTGATTTCTACGCGCCGCAGGAGTTTACGTCCGAGGATGGTCGCCACATTCTGATCGGCTGGATGGGCATGCCCGATGAGCCGACCTATGGCAACGCACCGACGTTGGTGGCGGGTTGGCAGCACTGCATGACGGTGCCGCGTGAGCTTACAGCCGGTGACGGCGGCGTGGTACTGCAGCAGCCGGCGCGCGAGATCGAGCGCCATTATGCCTCGGTGCGTGTGGGGGAGGGCTCGTTGGAGGTTGCCGGCGATACCTGCTTTGACGTTGTTGTTGACGGTGTCGATGGCGCGTTTACCGCGACCGTTGATGACGAGCTGAAGCTGGAGTTTGTGCCCGCCGAGGGCGAACTGCCCTCGCGCTTTGAGATGCGATTTACCGATGAGGGTCGCGCTTCTGCCGGCTGCGGTCGTACCGTGCGTTGGGAGCCCGTCGACGAGGTTCGTAACGTGCGCATTGTCGGCGATGTCTCGTCGGTCGAGGTGTTTGTGAATGATGGCTCGCTCGTGTTTTCGACGCGCATCTATCCCGAGGCCTATGGCGTGACCGTTGATGCTCCGGGCACGAGCGTGAACTATCACACGCTCAACATCTAAGCGATTCGTCGCATATCGGCGCTATACTGCAGCCGTTGCCCACGATGCGGGGAACACCCGCATCGTGGGTTTTTGTTTTGAAGGGACGGTGCCGTATGGGCGTACAGCAGCTAGAAGAGGCCTGGGCTTTGAGGGCCGGCGCGCGTGAGGCGCGTCTTGTTGCGGCCCCGCATGTGCCGGCAGCGCTGTCGCAGCTGGGGATTGTGCGTCCCGGTGACCGCCTGGTGGCCTTTGCGGATGACTTTACCGAAGCATTTGCGCACGGCTTTGATGGCCGCGATGTTGCGCTGGCGGGCTCGCCGTCCGCCGATGCGTTTACCGCCGCGTCCGAGGTCTTTGATGCTTCGTTTGATGCCGAGGGGCCGCACCTGTGGTGGTTCGTCAACTCCATCGGCGGGTTTGGACTGCGCGTGCCCGATCTGCGTACGCTGGGTCGAGCGGCTCGCGAGGCCCATGCGCTGCTGGTTGTGGACAACACCGTGGCGTCGGCTTTTGGCTGCGATCCGTTGCGCTTGGGTGCCGTGCTGTCGCTCGAAGCGCTCGACCGTGTGTGCGCCGGTAACGCTTCACGCAAGTTGGTTGCCGTATCTGTCGCGCGCTCGCAGCTCAAGCGCCATCGTGTGGATGCCGCGGCTGAGTGCGTGCATGTCCTGTTTGAGGGCTGTGGCTTGGGCAAGCTTGATTTGCCTACTGACGAGGCTGGTGTGCTGGAGCGCGGGCTGGACTCGCTCGATACCCGCATGCAGGCACGCTTCGACCGCGCCCGTGCGCTGGCCGAGTATCTGGCCGCCAACGAGATGGTGCGCAACGTGCGCTATCCCGGGCTGAGCTCGCATCCCGATCATGCGGCTGCAACGGGAATCCTCGAGCACGGCTTTGGCCCGGCAGTTGAATTTGATCTTATCGAGCTTAGCTCGGGGGAGCTGTTCGGTGCTTTGCCGGGGGAGTTTCGCACATCGTCCGCCGGCGGCGCAACGACGCGCCTTTCGGCCCCACGCGGCAAACAGGGGAGCACCGTCCGCCTCTTCGCCGGCACCGACGACCCCTTGATCGTGGCCGCCACCCTAGATAATGCCCTCCGCAACTAGCTAAATCATCCTCGACTTCATAAGTTGCGGTGAAATATGGATTGATTTACGGCTTTAACCGCATAAACAGTCCCTATTTCACCGCAACTTATGAGATGGGGTTGTGTGGCTATAAGGCCCCGTCCCAAATGGGCTACTCTTTGATGCTGGCGATGAGGTCGTCGGCTTTTGAGGCGATGACGTTGTTGATGTCGGCCTGCAGCTCCTCGTAGACCGCTATGGCTCGCTCGCCGGCGGGGGTCAGGGTGGACCCGCGGGCGCCGTCGCGCTCGATGAGCTTGCAGCCCAGCTGCCCTTCGGCTTCGTTCACAATGCGCCAGGCCTTGGAATACGCCATTCCCATGCTCTTGGCGGCGCGGTTGAGCGAGTGCTCGCGGGCGATACCCTGCAGCAGCAAGACGCAGCCGTGGCCGAACACGCCCGGCAGATCCTTGTCGCACGCTTGAATGACCAACTTTGCCGTTGTCTTGTACTCCATGTGCTCCACGTCTCCCCGCTAAAGTGTTTGCTGGGCAAACGCAAAGCCTGCGTCAAACCCTCGTGTGCTCTTCTTAAATCATGCATTGTAGCAGTCAAAGTGCGTTAAGATACTTCCCCAGTATTGGGCGCCCAAGGTTGGGCTGGGTCCTACGAGGCCTGCAGCCGTCCGGTCGCATGGAAAAAGGAGAAACATGGCTACGTTCTTTCCCGGTGAGTCCCACACGTTTTCGGAGTATCTGCTGGTCCCTGGTTACTCGTCCTCGCAGTGCATCCCCAACAACGTCTCTCTTAAGACGCCGCTAACCCGTTTTAAGCGCGGTGAGAAGCCGGCAATCACCCTGAACATCCCCATGGTTTCCGCCATCATGCAGTCCGTCTCGGGCGTCGACATGGGTGTCGCGCTCGCTACCGAGGGTGGCCTGTCCTTCATTTACGGTTCCCAGAGCGCCGAGTCCGAGGCCGCTATGGTCAAGGCCGTCAAGGATCACAAGGCTGGTTTCGTTCAGTCGGATTCCACGCTGACCCCCGACATGACTATGGAGCAGGTCATCGAGCTTAAGGAGAAGACCGGCCACTCCACCATGCCGGTCACCGACGACGGCACTCCCAAGGGTAAGCTCCTGGGCATCGTCACCAGCCGTGACTATCGCCCCAGCCGCGATGACCACCAGACGAAGGTCTCCGAGTTCATGACCCCGCGTGAGCAGCTCATCGTGGGCGACAAGAACATCAGCCTCAAGGTTGCTAACGACGTCATCTGGGACAATAAGCTCAACGCCCTGCCCATCGTCGACGACTACGATCACCTCATGGGCATCGTCTTCCGCAAGGACTACGACAGCCACAAGACCAACCCCAACGAGCTGCTCGACGGCGACAAGCGCTACATGGTTGGTGCCGGTATCAACACCCGCGACTATGCCGAGCGCGTGCCGCTGCTCATCGAGGCCGGTGCCGATGTCCTGTGCATCGACTCTTCCGAGGGCTTCAGCGAGTGGCAGAAGCGCACCATCGAGTGGATCCGCGCCAACTACGGCGAGGACGTCAAGGTCGGTGCCGGCAACGTCGTCGACGCCGAGGGCTTCCGCTTTTTGGCCGACTGCGGTGCCGACTTCATCAAGGTCGGTATCGGCGGCGGCTCCATCTGCATCACCCGTGAGACCAAGGGCATCGGCCGTGGCCAGGCCACCGCGCTGATCGACGTCTGCCGCGCTCGCGACGAGTACTACGAGGAGACCGGCGTCTACGTGCCCGTGTGCTCCGATGGCGGCATCGTCTACGACTACCACATGACGCTCGCCCTTGCCATGGGTGCCGACTTTATGATGCTGGGCCGCTATTTCGCCCGCTTTGACGAGAGCCCGACCGAGCGCGTCAACGTGAACGGTCAGTACATGAAGGAGTACTGGGGCGAGGGTTCTGCGCGTGCCCGTAACTGGCAGCGCTACGACCTGGGCGGCGCCGCGAAGCTCAGCTTTGTCGAGGGCGTCGACTCCTACGTTCCCTACGCCGGTTCCCTCAAGGACGGCGTGGGCGGCACGCTCTACAAGGTCAAGTCCACGATGTGCAACTGCGGCGCCCTCTCGATCCCCGAGCTCCAGGAAAAGGCGCGCCTGACCCTGGTAAGCTCGACCTCGATCGTCGAAGGCGGCGCCCACGACGTTGTCGTCAAGGACTCCCAGCAAAGCGTCAGCTACCGCTAAGCGGCTTTCCCAAGCACCGCACCTTGCCGTTCAAACCGTCGCTCGCGTACCAAAGTACGCGTCGCTCCTCTTTCACGGCAATCTGCGGCACTTGGAAAACCCGATCATGTTTGGGCGGGTAACAATTAGCGGTTGATTCACAACCACGTTATTTAGATAAAGCGAGATGCCTGCAAGTCGCAGGCATCTCGCTTGTCGTATTTGCTATCATCAGTCAAGTTAACCTTAGGGTCGGTCGGCTTAGCTTTGTTCGCTACAAGTTCCGCACGCAAAGAAGAGCACTTAATGTGCTCTTCGTCTTGCGCAGGACTGTCCGCAGTAGCGAACAAAGCTAAGCCGACCGACCCCAGCTAAGATTAAAGGAGCTGATATGTGCGATTGCACAGATCATAAGGACGAGATTCCTGTCTACGACGCGCAGGCCATTGAGTCCCGGTGGATGAAGGCCTGGGAGGACTCCAACCTCTTTGCCGTCGACACCGACGACAGCAAGCCTAAAAAGTACGTGCTTGAGATGTTCCCGTATCCGTCGGGCGACCTGCACATGGGCCACGCGCGCAACTACACCATCGGCGATGCCATGGCCCGTCAGGCCCGCATGCGCGGCTACGACGTGCTGCATCCCATCGGCTTTGACGCCTTTGGCCTGCCCGCCGAGAACGCCGCCATCAAGCACAACACGCAGGCTGCCGCTTGGACGTATAAGAACATGGACCAGGCGCTCGCCACGATGAAGCGCATGGGCTTCTCCTACGATCTGGATCGCATGGTCAAGACCTGTAGCCCCGATTATTACCGTTGGGGTCAGTGGATCTTTGAGAAGTTGTGGGAAAAGGGCCTGGTCTACCGCAAGAAGAACCCGGTCAACTGGTGCCCCACCTGCAAGACCGTTCTGGCCAACGAGCAGGTTACCGAGGGCAAGTGCTGGCGCTGCGGCACCGAGCCCGAGAAGCGCGACCTTGAGCAGTGGTACTACAAGATTACCGAGTACTCTCAGGAGCTGCTCGATGACCTGGAGAAGCTCCCCGGCTGGCCCGAGCGCGTCAAGCAGATGCAGGCCAACTGGATCGGTCGTTCCGAGGGCGCCGAGGTCGACTTTACCCTGTGCGACCAGGATGGCGAGCCCATCGAGGGCGACGAGGGTAAGATCACCGTCTTCACCACGCGAGCCGACACGCTCTTCGGTGTCTCCTTCTTTGTCCTGGCTCCCGAGTACGCTCGTCTGCACGAGCTCGTCGAGGGTACGGAGTACGAGGAGGCCGTGACCAAGATCGTCGAGGACTCCAAGCATATCTCTGCCGTCGAGCGTGCCCAGGGCACCCTCGAGAAGCACGGTGTCTTTACCGGCCGCTACGTGGTGAACCCGGTCAATGGCGAGAAAGTCCCCGTGTGGGTTGCCGACTACGTCGTGGCCGACTACGGCACCGGCGCCGTCATGGCCGTTCCCTGCGGCGACCAGCGCGACTTTGAGTTCGCCCGCAAGTACGACCTGCCGATCGTGCCGATCATCCTGGACGATGACGACCGCGCAGCCGTCGAGGCTAACGGTGAGACCATCGATACCTTCCATGCCGAGACCGTCGACTGGGATTGCGCGCACGCTGCCGAGGGCACGCTCGTCCAGTCCGGTAAGTACACCGGCATGCGCGGCGGCAAGCACTCCGAGGGCGAGGCTGCGATCGTGGCCGACCTCGAGGCCATGGGCTGCGGTCGTCGCAAGGTCGAGTTCCGTCTGCGCGACTGGCTCATCAGCCGTCAGCGCTATTGGGGCAACCCCATCCCGGCCATCCACTGCGAGCACTGCGGTATCGTGCCCGTGCCCGAGGACCAGCTGCCGGTAACGCTGCCCGAGAACCTGGACCTGGGCGCCGGCGAGACCCTCGCCGAGTGCAAGGAGTTCTACGAGACCACCTGCCCGGTCTGCGGCCGCCCGGCCAAGCGCGAGACCGATACCATGGACACCTTCACTTGCTCCAGCTGGTATTACCTGCGCTATACCGACCCGCACAACACCGAGCTGCCTTTCTCCCGCGAGGCCGCCGACCGTTGGATGCCTGTCGATAACTACATCGGCGGCATCGAGCACGCCATTCTGCACCTGCTCTACAGCCGCTTCTTTACCAAGGCACTGCGCGACCTGGGCCTGCTGAGTGTGGACGAGCCCTTCACCAACCTGCTGTGCCAGGGCATGGTCAAGGACGAGAACGGCGACACCATGTCCAAGTCCAAGGGCAATGTCGTGCCCCCGAGCTCGGTCATCGAGCCCTACGGCGCCGACACCATGCGTTTGGCGATCCTGTTTATCGCCCCGCCCGAGAAGGACTTCGACTGGGATCCCAAGGCCGTTGAGGGCGCCAACCGCTTCATCAAGCGCGCCTGGCGTATCGTTTGGCAGCTCGTCCAGTCCGGCGACGCCAGCGTGGCCTTCGACAAGTCCGCGCTCGACGAGGTTGCGATGAAGCTCTATCGCGAGCGTCACCGCACCATCGCCAAGTGCACCGAGGACTTCGATCGCGGCCAGTTCAACACCGCGATCTCGGCCGTCATGGAGCTCGTCAACGCGGCGAGCGCCTACCTCAACGCCACTGAGGTCGCTTCCCGTGACAAGGCGCTGTGCTATGGCGTGGCTAAGGATATCGTGAGCGTTCTTGCCCCCATCTGCCCGTTCTGGGCCGACGAGCTGTGGCACGAGGCGCTCGGCTGCGAGGGCAACGCCTACACCGCCGCCTGGCCCGAGTTCGACCTGGCCGAGTCCATCGAGGACACGGTGCAGATCGTCGTCCAGGTGCTCGGCAAGGTCCGCGGCCGCATCGACGTGGCCCGCGACGCCTCCAACGAGGAGATGCAGGCTGTCGCTGAGGAAGCCGTCGCCAAGTGGCTCGAGGGCAAGACGGTCGTCAAGGCCATCTGCGTGCCCGGCAAGCTGGTCAACCTTGTGGTCAAGTAGGCACTGTGCGCTTAACTGACGCATAAAAGACGAGGGGCGATCCGGTTGGGTCGTCCCTCGTTTTGCATGTATCTGCCTAGTTGCCTTCGGCCAATTGTCCTATTCTTGTGGAGAACCTGTGCTTGCACTCATCTGCAGGTTTGCGTTGTGCTTGCACGTTTCCGCAGCTATTGGTATAGTTTGCTTGCAAATGAAGTTGTAATTGAAAGAAGTGGGGTTTCGGCCCCGCTTCTTTTTTGTATGGATGGAGGTGCCGCAATGGTCAAGACCAAGACCGAGCAGGCGATTATCGACGCGCTCGAGGCCGTCGCTCCCCAGCACGATATCGACATCGTCGACGTCGAGCTCGTGGGTGCCACCAAGGCCCCCTGCGTGCGCGTGCGTATCGAGGGTGCCGAGGGTCAGAGTCTTTCGCTCAACGACGTCACGGCCAACACCAAGTGGGTCGGCGATGTGATTGAGGAGCTCGACCCCATCTCTTCGAGCTATACGCTCGAGGTGTCGAGCCCGGGTATGGCGCGCCCGCTGCGCCGCCCGTGCGACTTTGCCCGCTTTGTGGGCGAGAACTGCGAGCTCACCTCCACCGCCACCGAGGGCCGTCGCAAGTACGCCGGCAAGATTGCCGCCGCCACCGAGACGAACGTGACCCTCGAGCTCGAGGACGGCGAGTCCGTCACCCTCGATTTCTCTGATGTTAAAAAGTGCAAGTTGAAGCCCACCTATGACTTCAAGCCCGCGAAGGAAGGAAAGTAAGATGGCAGCATCCGACATGATGTCCGCCCTGATGGAGCTTTGCCAGGAGAAGCACATCGACCAGCTCTACCTGATCGACCGCCTGGAGCAGTCGCTCGCCAAGAGTTATGCCGAGATCCTGCATCTTGAGTGGGGCGCCAAGGTGACCATCGACCGCACCACCGGCAAGATCTACGTCTACCGTCTGGAGCCGATCGACGATTCCATGGACGAGGAGGGCAACTTCACCGAGTTCGAGGAGATCGACGTCACTCCCAAGAATACGAGCCGCATCGCTGCCCAGCACGCCAAGGCCGAGATCAACGCCATCGTGCGCAACTCCGCCCGCGAGCAGATCTACGAGGAGTTCTCCGGCCGCATCGGTGACCTCATCAGCGGTACCGTGCTGCAGTCCACGCCCGACTTCACGATCGTCAAGATTCGCGAGGGCGTCGAGGCCGAGCTTCCGCACTTCGACCAGCGCCGTTACGAGAACGAGCGCAACGAGCGTCCGATGGGCGAGCGCTACCTGCACAACCAGCACATCAAGGCCGTGATCATCGACGTTCGCGACCCCAACTCCAACCTGCAGCCGGTTCGTGGCGAGCACAGCCGTCCGCCGATTGTCATCTCCCGTACCCACCCCGAGCTCATGCGTCGTCTGTTTGAGCAGGAGGTGCCCGAGATCTATGAGGGCACCGTTCAGATCAAGTCGATCGCCCGCGAGCCCGGTCAGCGCTCTAAGGTCGCCGTTCACTCGCTCGACGATCGCCTGGATCCCGTGGGCGCCTGCGTCGGCCCCAAGGGCAGCCGTGTTCGCGCGGTCGTGGGCGAGCTCCGTGGCGAGCGCGTCGACGTCATCCTGTGGGATGCCGATCCGGCCGTCTACGTTGCCAACGCCCTGTCGCCTGCCAAGGTCACCCGCGTCCTTATCGACGAGGAGAAGGCCTATGCCGGCGTCATCGTGCCCGACGACCAGCTGTCCCTCGCCATCGGCAAGGAGGGCCAGAACGCCCGCCTCGCCGCGCGCCTGACCGGCTGGCACATCGACATCAAGTCCGAGACCCTTGCCGCCGACATCCTCAAGAACGTTCCCGTTCACGAGGAGCCCGCCGCCGACCTGATCGGTGACGAGGAGGACGAGGACGTCCGTCGCTGCGAGTTCGTGTCCGAGGACGGCATCCAGTGCCGCAACCAGGCCCGTCCCGGCTCCCGTTTCTGCGGTGTTCACGACACCGACGCCTTCGATGATGCGGAGGACCTGATCTAGCGCGCGGTCGCGCCGGGCGGGTCCCAGCGCATACCCCACGCTTGTTCAGTCTCTAGGCACCCAAGGTGCCAGAAAGGGTAGGTGAAGTCATATGGCAAAAGTCCGTGTGTCCACCCTGGCCAAAGAGTTCGGCATGACCTCCAAGGAACTGATGGGTCATCTCGCCGAAATGAAGATTCCCGCTAAGTCCGCTTCCTCCGCCCTGGAGGACGCCTATGTCGCCATGGTCCGCAAGCAGCTCGCCTCGGTGATCGAGGCCCGCGCGAAGGAAGTCGAGGCCGCCAAGCAGGCCGAGGAGCAGGCAGCCGCCGCCGAGGAGGCAGCACGCGCTGCCGAGGCCGAGCGCGAGCGCATCGCCGCCGAGAAGGCACGCGAGGAGGAGCGCCGCCAGTTCGCCGCCGCCCAGGCTGCCGAGGAGGCCGCCCGCGCCGAGGCCGAGGCCAAGAAGAAGGCCGAGCAGGAGCGTCTTGCCCGCGAGAAGGAGGAGGCTGCCCGCGAGGCCCAGCGCCGCGCCGTTCCCGCTTCCGACTCCGGTTCGCGCTTCCGTTCGCTGCTCGACCAGATCGCCGCACAGGAGACCGTCCTCAAGGAGAAGAAGGACGCCGAGGAGAAGGCCAAGGCCGAGCGCGCCGCCGAGCGCGGCAACCGTCGTGGCGGCAACAACGACCGCCGCGGTGGCCGTCGTAACGATCGCAACGCCTCCGACAACAACTCTGAGCGCAACGCCTCCGAAAGCCGTTCCCACAGCCATCGCACCAATGCCAGCAACAACGTCGCTGCCGGCATGGACTTCCCCAACCCCGACAAGCAGGGCAAGGGCAAGAAGCGCAAGGGCGGTCACAACAACGAAGAGGACCACTACAGCCGCATGGCTCGCGAGGCCGAGGAGTACAGCCGCGAGAAGGTACTCGAGGAGGCTCGTGCCGCCGTCGAGGAGGCCTCTCGTGAGTCCACTGGTCGCCGCAAAAAGCGCAAGGAGAAGCGCGAGCGCGAGGCCGCAAAGGCTCAGGAAGAGCGCAAGATTGAGGAGGCGCTGGCCCAGGGCGTGAACCCCGAGGAGCTCGACGCCATCAAGGTCTCCCAGGGTGTTACCGTCCAGGAGCTCGCCGAGGCGCTCGACGTTCCGGCCAACGACATCATCAAGCGCCTGTTCCTGCTGGGCACGCCGCTTACCATGACGCAGTCCATGTCCGACGACCTCGTCGAGCTCGTTGCCGACGACCTGGGTCGCCAGATCAAGATCATCACCCCCGAGGAGGAGAACACCTTCTCGTTCTACGACGATCCCGCCGACCTTAAGCCGCGTGCCCCGGTCGTCACCGTCATGGGCCACGTCGACCACGGCAAGACGAGCCTGCTCGACGCCATCCGTCACACCGGCGTCGCTGCCGGCGAGGCGGGCGGCATTACCCAGGCCATCGGCGCTTCGCAGGTCATGATCAACGACCGTAAGATCACCTTCATCGATACCCCCGGTCACGCCACCTTTACGGCCATGCGTGCCCGCGGCGCCAAGGTGACCGATATCGTCATCCTGATCGTGGCTGCCGACGACGGCGTCATGCCCCAGACCATCGAGTCGATCAACCACGCTAAGGCCGCCGGCGTCCCCATCGTCGTCGCCGTCAACAAGATCGATAAGCCGGGTGCCAACCCCGACCGCGTGCGCCAGGAGCTCACCGAGTACGGCATCATCCCCGAGGAGTGGGGCGGACAGAACATGTTCGTCAACATCTCGGCCAAGCAGAAGATCGGTATCGACGACCTGCTCGAGACCGTCCTGCTCCAGGCCGACGTGCTCGAGCTTAAAGCCAACCCCGATACGTTCGCATCGGGCAACGTCCTCGAGGCTAAGCTTGACAAGGGCCGCGGCTCGGTTGCCACCGTGCTCGTGACCCGCGGTACCCTGCACGTGGGCGACACGCTGGTCGCCGGCCTCACCTATGGCCGCGTCCGTGCCATGCTCGACCCCAAGGGCAACGCCGTCACCGAGGCCGGTCCCTCCGACGCCGTCGAGATCCTGGGCCTGCAGTCCGTCCCCAACGCCGGCGATGAGTTCCGCGTGTTCGAGGACGAGCGCGAGGCGCGTGCGCTGGCCGACGAGCGTTCGCTCAAGGCCCGTATCGAGGAGCAGAGCCGCGTGAAGCACGTGACGCTCGAGAACCTCTTCGAGACCATCGCCGACGCCGAGGTCAAGGAGCTCAACCTGATCATCAAGGCCGACGTCCAGGGTTCCATCGAGGCCCTTCAGGACTCCCTCGACAAGATGGATCAGTCCGAGGTGCGCATCAACACGATCCACTCCGCCGTTGGTGCCATCAACGAGACCGACGTCGTCCTGGCCGACGCCTCCAACGCCATCATCATCGGCTTTGGCGTCCGTCCCGACGGTAAGGCCCGCTCCGCCGCCGAGCGTGAGGGCGTCGAGATCCGTTGCTACGACGTCATCTACAAGTGCCTCGAGGAGCTCGACGCTGCCCGTATCGGCATGCTCAAGCCCACCGAGGTCGAGGTCTCCACGGGTACCGCGACCGTTCTGGACACCTTCAAGGTGCCCAAAGTCGGTATCGCCGCCGGTGTCCGCGTCGAAGAGGGCGAGATCGCCGCGACCGATTCCGTGCGCCTGGTGCGCGACGGCATCGTGGTCTTCAACGGCAAGATCGCCTCGATGCGCCACTACAAGGACGAGGCCAAGAGTCTCAAGAGCGGTTCCGAGGGCGGCATTGGCCTGGAGAACTTCCAGGACATCAAGCCCGGCGACCAGATCGAGGGTTACCGCATCGACCAGGTTGCCCGTACCGAGTAGGGGGTAGCGCTATGAAGCAAACGCAGGCAACCCGCCGTCTGGGCGAGCAGCTTCGCGAGAAGCTCGGTTATATCCTGCTCTTTGAGGTTTCCGATCCGCGTCTCGACCTGGTTACTTTGACCGCGGTCGAGGTCGCGGTGGACCGTTCGTTCGCGCGTGTGTTCGTGTCGTGCGATGCGAGCCGCTACGACGAGGTCATGGAGGCGCTCGCCAGCGCTAAGGGCCGTATTCGCAGCCTGTTGGCTCGCGCGCTCGATTGGCGTGTTACGCCCGAGCTCGATTTTCGCATCGATCGCTCGACCGATGAGGCCGAGCGCATCACGCGTGCGCTGGAAAACGTTCCCGCCACGCTTGCGATCGAAAAGGACGAGGACGGCTATCCGATAGCGGATGCCGCCCAGGAGGCAGCTTTAGATGACTAATTCCGCCGACCTCGCCTCGTGCGAGTCTGCAGATATTCAGCGACGCATCCTCGAGCTCATCGAGGGTGCGTCCTCCATTGCGATTTCGGGACACACTTCTCCCGATGGCGACGCCCTGGGCTCCGTGTTGGGTCTGGGCCTCTCGCTTATGAAGTTTTTCCCTAACAAGGACATTGCCCTGCTGCTGGCAGACGATGATCCGGTTCCGCGCATTTACCGCTTTATGGAAGGCTCCGATCGCCTGGTACCGGCATCTGCGTATACCGGCAATCCGGACCTGTTCATCTCGGTGGACGTGCCGGTCGTCGAGCGTCTCAATAATTCCGCCGAGGTGCTTCGTCGCTCCAAGCATGTGGTGTGCTTCGATCACCATCCGGCGCGCGAGGAGTTTGCCGAGCTCAGCCTGAGGCGCGTCGAAGCTGCAGCCTGCGCCATGATCATCGACCGCTTCTTGGACAATTGCGGCATTGTCGCACGTGATGGCGTTGCGACCTGCCTGCTGTGTGGCTTGGTTACCGATACCGGCCGTTTTCAGTACCAAAACGCCGATGCAGCCGCGTTCCATGCAGCCTCGCGTCTGGTTGCCCACGGTGCCGATCCGGCGCGTGTGGCACTCGAGGTTTACCAGAGCATGCGCGTTGAGTTTTTGCACCTCAAGTCCATCGTTATGGGCCGCATTAAGACGGTGGCCCACGGGCGCGTCGCGTATAGCTACGCGTACCAGAGTGACCTTGAGGCCTGCGGTGTCACCTCGGACGAGTGCGACGGTCTGGTTGACGTGGTGCGCTCGGTGATGGGCGTCGAGGTCTGTCTGTTCCTGAAGGGCATTGAGGGCGATACCAAGGTGCGCGGCAACCTGCGCTCCAAGGGCGACCTCAACGTGTCCGAGATCGCTGCTGCCTTTGGCGGAGGCGGACATCCCGCTGCCGCCGGTTTCTCCAACAACGGAACGATTCTCGAGACGCTTACCGTGGCACTTCCCATGCTGGCCGAGCTGGTGGGGGAGGATCCCGCTTCGGTGACCGTCGAGCTTTAACTTTTTGGATGGTACATGGCTCGTCGTACGCCTTCTCAACTGAATATGCTGCTCGCCGTCGATAAGCCGGTGGGCTGCACGTCCCACGATGTGGTTTCGAAATGCCGACGCGCCCTCCATGAGCGGCGCGTCGGCCATGCCGGCACGCTCGACCCCATGGCATCGGGTGTCATGGTGATGGGTGTGGGCCAGGCCACCCGTCTGCTGGGCATGCTAACCCTCGATACCAAAAGCTATGTCGCCGACATTTCGTTTGGCGCCGAGACCAATACCGATGATGCGGAGGGCGAGGCGGTCCGCACGGTGGCTGTTGCCAACGAGCTCCGCGATCCTGCCTATGCCCGTGAGCGCTTGGCCGCTATGCTGGGTCCGCAGATGCAGGTGCCGCCGGCGTTTTCGGCTATCTCGGTCAATGGCGTTCGCGCCTACAAGTCTGCTCGCGAGGGCAATGCGGTGGACCTACCTCCGCGCCCCGTCGAGGTCTATGCCGCCGACCTGATCGCCGTGGGAGGCGAAGGTGATACGTGTGTGTGGACCGTGGCGTTCTCAGTGAGCAAGGGTACCTATATCCGTGCGCTCGCTCGCGATTTGGGCCGCGCCTGCGAGAGCGCCGCGCACATTTCCGCGCTGCGCCGCACGGCCTCCGGTGTTGTTTCCATTGGCGCTTGTCATGCGGTCGAGGAGCTTTCTCCCGAGTCCGCGGCTGGCTTTGCCCTGGATCCCATTGCGGCCTTGGGCGCCACGCGTGTTGACTTGCCGGGCAATCTTGCCGACGACCTGCTCTGCGGCCGACGCATTCCCGTTGAGCGTGCGCTTGCCGATTTCGATTCCGCGAAGGCGCCTTTTGCGTTGGTGCTCGATGGGGGACTCAAGGCGCTTGCCCGCATTGAGGGTGGCCGCTTTGTCATGGAGCACGTGTTTCCGCAGGCAATCGGCGGTGTTCGATGATGTTGTCCGCTCGTGAGCTCGCGCGTATCTTTTTCGAGGGCGAGTCGGACGAGGCCCGCATCGTCACTGCCGATGCGTTTGATGAGTGCGAGCACTTGGGTGCTGCATCGATTGCCATCGGCGTGTTCGATGGTGTGCACCGTGGACACCAGGAACTCATCGAAGTGCTTGTCCGTGATGCCCGTGCCCATGACTGCAAGGCTGTCGTGGTCACTTTCGATCCCGACCCGGACGTTGTGGTGAGTCCTTCGCCCGCTCAAAAATTGATGACGACGGCCGACCGTCTACATGCCTTGGCTCAGACCGGGGTCGATGCGGTGGTGGCCGTTCCCTTTACGCCTGAGGTTGCGGCACTCGACCATGTCGGTTTTTTCGCACTGCTATCACGCGTGGTCTGCATTCGTTCGATTCGCGTTGGCAGCGACTTTAGGCTGGGTCGTGGCGGTGCTTCTGGTGTTGACGAGATGCGCGCCTGGGGTTCCGAGCACGGCGTTGACGTGTATGGTCACGACCTGCTTTGCGAGGGCGGTGAGGTCATTTGCGCCACCCGCATTCGTCATGAGCTGGGACAGGGCCATGTGGAGCTTGCTGCTGAGTTACTCGGCCGCCCGTATATGGTGCGCGGCGGTGTTATTCGCGGCCGTCACGAGGGTTCTGGCATGGGCTTTCCCACGGCAAACCTGCAGGTTCCCGACGGCATTCAGGTGCCTGCCGATGGCGTGTATGAGGGCCTGGTGCTGGTCAACGACATCGTGTGGCCCGCTGCCGTTAACGTCGGCCTGCCGCCGACGTATGCCGACGATGCGGCATCTGCGCATCTCGAGGCTAATTTAATTGGTTATACGGGCGACCTGTACGGCACTTCCGTTTCGCTGGCGTTTACGCGCTGGCTGCGTCCGTCGCGCGTGTTCGATTCGCTGGATGAGTTGATCGCGACCGTCGAGGGTAATATCGAAGATATTCGTCACAACTTGGGCGAGCAGGGGGCGAGCGTCCGTGATTAGCGATGAGGAAAAAGACCAGGTACGCGCTGCGTCCGACTTAGTCGCCATCGTGCAGGAAACGGTTGAGCTCAAGCCCCGCGGCCATGAGTTTTGGGGTTGCTGCCCGTTTCATGGCGAAAAGACTCCGTCCTTCCACATTATTCCCGCCACGCAGGTGTGGCATTGCTTTGGCTGCGGCGAGGGTGGCGACGTCTTCACCTATATTATGAAGCGCGAGAACCTGAGCTTTCCCGAGTCAATCCGTTATTTGGCCGATCGCGCGGGTATTGAGCTGCATGACACCGGAGATCGTCGCGAGCGCGGTACCAAGCGTGCCCGCATCTACGATCTGTGTGCCGAGACCGCCCAGTTCTACCACACCATGCTTATGCGCGGTAAGGACGGCCGTCCACGCGAGTACTTTGCCAGCCGTGGTATGGGTGGCGACGTCTGCCGCCGCTACTGCTTGGGCTTTGCACCGGGCCGCAACGCGCTGGTGTCGCACCTGTCCCAGGCGGGTTTTACCCCGCAGGAGATGATCGACGCCAACGTTGCCGTGAGCCGCGGGCGCGGGCAGCTTGCCGACCGCTTCTACGACCGCGTGATGTTTCCCATCTTTGACGAGCAGGGTCACAACATTGCCTTTGGCGGGCGCATCATGGGTGACGGCCAACCCAAGTACCTCAACACCGCCGAGACGAGCGTGTTCCATAAAAAGCGAAACCTCTATGGCTTTAACTGGGCCAAGGAGTTTATCGTCGCGCAGGATACGGCCATCGTGGTGGAGGGCTATACCGACTGCATCGCCTGCTGGGAGGCGGGGATCAAAAACGTTGTCGCCACGCTGGGCACCGCGCTCACGGAGCATCACGTCAAGACGCTCACCCGCTTTGCTAAGCGCATCGTGTACATGTTCGACGGCGATGCGGCGGGACAGAAGGCCGCCCGCCGTGCGATTCAGTTTATCGAGCAGGATTCGATGGATCTGCGCTGCGTGGTGCTGCCCGACGGCAACGATCCCATGGAGTTCATCACGGCGCACGGCGGAGAGGAGCTGCAGAAACGCATTGACGCTGCCGAACCGCTCATGGACTTCGTGTACCGTTCGCTACAGGAGTCGAGTGACATCACCACGCCGGGCGGTCGTGCCAAGGCACTCGAGGATGCGCTGACGCTCATCTATCCGCTGCGCGATAGCTATATGATCGATACGTACTTTATCCAGATTGCCGATCTGCTTGGTTTGGATCTGGAGACAGTGCGTGCGAGTTCGGGTCGCGTGTTTCGCGATGTCGCCAAGCGCGAAGATGCGGAACGACGTCGTGAGCAGAACTATGAACGCCAGCGGGCGCAACTCGAGCGCTCTGGTAGCGCGGGCGGTCGGACGTCTGGTTCGCAGGGGGCATCTCGCGGTGCTTGGGCATCGGGCGCGACGCCGCCGGTGTCCGCTCCGGTCGAAGAAGAGCCGTACGACTATGTCCCGCTCGATGCCTACGGTGCCGCGCCCGTGGAGGTCGTCGACGATCTTCCGCCGATCGACGTGCCTGATGGTATGGGTGCTGTGCCTGCGGCTGACGGTTCGGGCGCACCGGCTGCGGCGGCGCCGATGGTTCTTACTGATCTTGAGCGCAAGTCCTTGGCAGGGGAGCGCGAGCTGTTGACGATGCTTACGAGCTACCCCGACCTGTTCCGCACGTATGCCGACCGCATCTGCTCTATCGAGTGGGTTGACCCTCGTCACGAGTCCATCGCATGGGCCGTTCTGGCAACGCCGCCGGGAACCGATCCTGCGGCCTGCATGGATGCAGCGCGCTCGGTGTGTCCCGAGGCGGCAACGCTTGTGAGTGCCGGGCGCATCTCGGCGACGAGCAAGCACCCCACCGAGACGAACATCGTGTTTATGCTCGATACGCTCGAGCTCTACACCATCAAGCGCCGCATGCGTGCCGCACAGGCCAAGCTGCGCCAGGACCGTTCGCTCGATGATGAAGCCCGTCGCGCGCTGACCGTGCAGGCCGCGCAGGATTCGCAGCGTCAACGCGAGCTGCAAAAGTCGATCGGCGGCGTGGCGGACCCGTTCCGTTTGATCGGTCTGGAGGCCGCAGGCGCCGAACAGGCCTAGATGTTGTGGTCAACCAGCGTATTCTCGCCTATATCCAGTCCTCTTTTTGGGTATAGACGCCTATGTGTGTGCTAAAGTATTGAGTCCTGTGGACTATGAAGGGAGAATCTGTGCCAAAAAAGACTGAGAGCACGGGTACTGGGCTGGAATCCTACGTTGCAAAGCTCATGGGCAACGGCTCAAACAGGACTTCGGTAACCGAGGACGAGATTCAGGTCGCCCTGAAGGATATCGATGTTTCTGACGAGCAGCTCACCGCGGTGTATTCCGCGCTGCGCAACAGCGGCATCCAGATTATCTCCGCGAGCGGAAACGACGACGCCCCCATGGACGTCGACGATGACGATACCGATACCGATACTGACGATTACGATGACGACGACGAGCACGATTCCGGCTCGCTCGACGATCACGAGCTCAAGATGGCCCGTCAGGCCGACGCCGAGATGGGTTCTTCCAAGAGCAAGAAGAAGCGCACCGTGCGCACGTCCCGTTCACGCTCCCGCGTGCGTGGCATCGATGCCTCCACGGTGATGCTGACCGGCGATCCGGTTCGTATGTACCTCAAGGAGATCGGCAAGGTCGACCTGCTGACCGCTTCCGAAGAGGTCGATCTGGCTATGAAGATCGAGGCCGGTCTCGAGGCCACCGAGAAGCTCGAGGCTGCCGATGCCGGTGAGCTCGAGCTCACGCGTGCCGAGATGCGTCGTCTTACGCGCATTGAGAACGTCGGTCTCGAAGCCAAGCAGGCACTCATCAGCGCAAACCTGCGTCTGGTTGTCTCCATCGCCAAGCGCTATGTTGGCCGCGGCATGCTGTTCCTTGACCTGATCCAGGAGGGCAACCTCGGTCTGATTCGCGCCGTCGAGAAGTTCGACTACCAGAAGGGTTTCAAGTTCTCCACGTACGCCACGTGGTGGATCCGTCAGGCCATTACGCGCGCTATCGCCGACCAGGCCCGTACCATCCGTATTCCCGTGCATATGGTCGAGACCATCAACAAGCTCGTCCGCGTGCAGCGCCAGCTCCTTCAGGACCTGGGTCGCGACCCGACCCCCGAGGAGATCGGTGCCGAGATGGACATGAGCGCCGACCGCGTCCGCGAGATCCAGAAGATCTCGCAGGAGCCCGTGTCGCTCGAGACCCCCATCGGCGAGGAAGAGGATTCCCAGCTGGGCGACTTCATCGAGGACTCCCAGGCAATCGTTCCTCCCGATGCCGCCAGCTTCTCCATGCTGCAGGAGCAGCTCACTCAGGTGCTCGACTCGCTTGCCGATCGTGAGCGCAAGGTTATCGAGCTGCGCTTTGGCCTTGTCGACGGGCATCCCCGTACGCTCGAGGAAGTCGGCCGCGAGTTTGGCGTCACGCGCGAGCGTATCCGCCAGATCGAGTCCAAGACCCTGGCCAAGCTTCGCCACCCGAGCCGCAGCAGCAAGCTCAAAGACTATATCGAAAGCTAGTCAAGCAAGAAGCGCTCTCAAGCACATCCGCTTGGGGGCGCTTTTATGTAGTCGTTGGGGACGTTCTTGAATGACTGGTCGTTTAAGAACGTCGCCAACGACTAGGTCGGAAATTTTTCAAAAAAAGTTCTTGCCCTGAGCTGATTCGTCCGTATAATAAACTTCGTTGCTTGAGAGCACGCACCTATTCCTCGGTAGCTCAATGGTAGAGCACGCGGCTGTTAACCGCGCTGTTGTAGGTTCGAGTCCTACCCGGGGAGCCAGGTTGTAAGACCCGTCGCTTATGCGGCGGGTTTTTTCATGCCGCGATCGCCGTTCGCGAACGTTACCGTATCAACATTTCGTGTCGAGGATGTAATCCCGCGACCTACCACCTCAACATGGCGCGCTCGTTGTAGAATATTGCAATGATTGCTCCCACGAGATGGTGCCGCGAGCACCAGATAAGGAGATTCTTGTGTCTGAGACCATTAACGGCAGCCTGAGCGTCTCGAACGACGTTATTGCCGATATTGCCGGTTATGCCGCGATGACGTGCTATGGCGTCGTCGGTATGGCCGAGCAGCTCCAGGGCGCCGAGAGCGTGCGCCTGCTTGCCGGTCAGCGCCTCCGCAAGGGCGTGCTTGTCTCCGCCGACGAGAACGGCCTTACGGTCGATCTTCACGTCGTGCTCGAGAACGGCGTCAACATGAAGTCCGTCTGCCACAATCTTTCGAGCTCCGTTGCCTTCACTCTGCAGGAGATCGCCCAGATCGATCCCGCCAGCCTTAAGATCGGCATCCATATCGACGCGCTCAAGAGCCGTCTGAACTAGCATCCGAAAACGGAGATTCAAATACCCATGATTGCAAAGACCATTCGCACCTGTTTTCCGATCGCTGCGGCTGCCGTTTCCGACAAGGCCGAGGAGATCAACAAGCTCAACGTCTTCCCCGTACCCGACGGCGATACCGGCACCAACATGTCGCTCACGCTCGCCTCGGTGACCAAGGAGCTCTCCGCCCTTCCTGCCGACGCCGACATGGAGGCCATCGCCGGCGCCATCACTCACGGCTCCCTGATGGGCGCCCGCGGTAACTCCGGCGTCATCACGTCGCAGATTCTGCGCGGCGTGGCCGAGGGCCTCGTCTCTGCCGATGAGCCTATTACGGCTGCCAACATCGCCTTCGCTTTCCGTCGCGCCGTCAAGGTTGCCTTCCAGGCTGTCCGCAAACCCATCGAGGGCACGATCCTCACGGTCCTGCGCGATGTCTCGACTAAGGCCGATGAGTGCGAGAAGAAGAAGTTCTCGGCCGAGGATGCGCTCGATGCCATCGTCGTCGAGGCCTATCAGTCCGTCGCCCGCACGCCCGACCTGCTGCCGGTTCTGAAGGAGAACGGCGTGGTCGACTCCGGCGCCTTTGGCTTTGCCATCTTCCTGGAGAACTTTGTTGCCGCTGCGCTCGGCCGCAGCACCGTTGTCGAGGATTTCTCCGCTACGTTTGATTCCGCCGGCTCTGCCCGCGATGCGGCCCTCGGTCGCGTTGAGATCGAGGCCAACGATGACTGGGAGGGCTCGGAGTTCCGCTACTGCAACGAGTTCCTCTTTAAGGCCGACGCCCCGTTTGACGAGGACGAGTGCCTTAAGTTCCTGGGTTCCATGGGCGACTGTGAGCTACTCGTGGGCGCCTATCCCGACTACAAGATCCATGTGCACTCCAACACCCCCAACCTGGTGCTCGAGCACATGCTGCAGCTCGGTCAGATCTATGAGGTCTTTATCCACAACATGGAGATGGAGGCCCACGACCGTACCGCTAAGATCCACGAGGACCAGGAGAAGGCCGCCGAGCCCGCGAAGGCCCTGGGCTTTGTCGCCGTTGCCGCCGGTTCCGGCGAGGCCGACATCCTCAAGTCCCTCGGCGTCGATGTGATCGTGTCGGGTGGTCAAACCATGAACCCCTCGACCGCAGACCTGCTGGGCGCGGTGGACCAGGTCAACGCAACCTCGGTCATCATTCTGCCCAATAACGGCAACATCCGCATGGCTGCCGAGGCTGCTGCCTCCGCCTGCACCGACAAGAAAGTCGCCGTCGTTCCCACCAAGACCGTCCCGCAGGCCTTTTCCGCGCTGTTCGCGGTTCTGCCCGATTCCGAGCTCGAGGATGCTGTTGCCGCTATGGTCGACGCCATCAGCGAGGTCCGCGATGGCGAGGTCACCCGCGCCGTGCGCGACTCTAGCGCCTCCGACGGCTCGCCGATTCACTCCGGCGACGTCATGGGTATCATCGCCGGCTCCATCGATGTGGTCGGCTCCGACGTGAAGCAGGTTACGCTCGACTGTATCAACCGCATGCAGGAGGAAGAGGAGGGCGACGCGCTGACGATTCTGGCTGGCGAGGAGCTGTCTGACGAGGCCTTCCAGGAGATCGTCGACGCTATCGAGGAGGCTCAGCCCGATCTGGAGATCGACGCCCATCGTGGCGAGCAGCCGCTCTATCCCGTGATCTTCTCGATCGAGTAGGCTCTGCCCATGTCCGAGCTGTGCTCCGTGCCGCGCGTCTCGGAGCGCTTTGCCCAGAGCAATGCGCTCGACGAGGATATCGCGCGACTCAAATATGTTTCGGGTAAACGTGAGGAGGCCCTTCGCCGTCTGGGAATTCGGACGGTGGGGGACCTCCTTCTCCATATTCCTCATCGCTACCTGGACTTCACTCGCTCGTGGTCCATCGAGATGGCGCCCATCGGTACCGTGTGCACCATCATCGCCACGGTCGACCGTGTCGTTCAAAAGCAGCCCCGTCCGCGTATGCAGGTGACTGAGGTCTCGCTCGTGGACGAGACAGGCGTGCTGCAGGTCGCCTTTTTCCGTCAGCCTTGGATTGCCCAACAGCTTAAACAGGGCGACCGCCTGGCCGTGATGGGCAAGGTCGAGTTTGCCTACGGCTTTAAGCAGATGGCCTCGCCCCACTTTGAAAAGCTCGAGGACGGGCGCGCCTCCGGCACCATTTTGCCGGTCCACTATGTGAGTGACGGCGTGAGTCAGGCATGGATGCGCCGTATCGTGAGCGGTGCGCTTGAAGTGGTCGCCAATCCGTTCGACCCCATTCCCGCGCCGCTGCGCGCAAAGCGGAAGCTCATGAGTAATGCCCGTGCACTGCGCTCGATCCACTTTCCCTCGAGCATGGCCGAGCGCGACATCGCGCGCCGGCGTCTTGCCTACGAGGAATGTCTCTGCTTGCAGCTCGCGTTGCGTCTGCGCAACGATGGCGGTATGGTCGACGTGGTGCCTTATGCGCATGCCGCGGGCGAGCATTTGACTGCGCTTAAACAAGCCCTGCCGTTTTCGCTGAGCGATGAGCAGGAGGTTGCATTTCAAGACATCCTGCACGACATGTGCGATGGCGGTCGCGTGATGAACCGTCTGCTGCTGGGCGACGTCGGTACCGGTAAGACTGCCGTTGCCGCCTGCGCGTTGGCGGTTGCGGCCGATAGCGGCACCCAGGCCTGCGTTATGGCCCCCACGGGCGTGCTGGCGCGTCAATATGCCGATAAGACCGGCCCCTTGCTCTCGCAGGCTGGCATGACCTGGGCGCTCCTGACGGGCGCCACGCCGACTGCTGAGCGTGATCAGATTCATACTCGGCTCCAGTCTGGCGAGCTCGACGTGCTCTTTGGTACCCATGCGGTGCTTTCGGAGAACGTCACGTTCAAGCACCTGTCGCTTGTAGTGATCGACGAGCAGCACCGCTTTGGCGTGGGCCAGCGTAACGCTCTACGCGCAAAAGGCCCGGGTGCCGACTTGCTGGTCATGACTGCCACGCCGATCCCGCGCACGCTGGCGCTTTCGGTGTACGGCGACCTGGACACGAGCATCATCCGCCATCGTCCCGTTCCGGGTGCCGGCGTGACGACGCGCGTCCTCACCGAGTCGAGTCGCGACCTGGCCTATGGCGCCGTTCGAGAGGCGCACGAAAAGGGGCGGCAAGCCTACGTGATCTGTCCGCTCGTGGAGCCGAGCGATTCGGCCGATGAGCTCGAAGACGTACCCGGCATCGCTCGCGACGACGAGGGCCGCGTGACCGTGCCCGTGCCGTTGCATGACA
The DNA here is from genome assembly GCA_902470805.1 of uncultured Collinsella sp. GTDB lineage: Bacteria > Actinomycetota > Coriobacteriia > Coriobacteriales > Coriobacteriaceae > Collinsella. The sequence goes on from CABRHX010000002.1 coordinate 44,104, forward strand.
CGGCGACCGAGCTCGATCGCCTTCGTCTGGCATTACCGGGGCTTACCATCGAGCGTCTTCACGGCCGCATGTCGGCGGGGGAGAAGGACCGGGTCATCGATGCCTTCAAGCGTGGCGAGATCGATGTGCTCGTCTCGACCACGGTGGTCGAGGTGGGCGTTGACGTGCCCAACGCCACCGTCATGGTCATCGAGAACGGCGAGCGCTTTGGTTTGGCGGCCTTGCACCAGCTGCGCGGGCGCGTAGGCCGCGGCGGCGTGTCGGGTACGTGCCTGGTCATGACGCACTCCAAGGGCAACGGCGGCGCGTCGGCGGCACAAGACCGCCTCCAGTCACTCGAGAAGACCTCGGACGGCTTTACGCTCGCCCAGATGGACCTGCGTCTGCGCCACGAGGGCGAAATCCTGGGTTACCGCCAGCATGGCGGCGTGACCTTGCGCTTTGTTGACCTTGATGCCGACGAGGAATTGATTGAGTGGGCCCATTTGGACGCGGTCGAGCTCTTGCGGTATGCTTGCAACCTTGACTCTGTGGCGACGCGCCCTCTACGCGATGCGGTCGCCATGCGGTATCGACATATCTTTAAGGAGGTCAGCGGAGGATGAGAATCATCGGCGGCGAATGGCGCGGTCGTAAGATCGAAGAGCCCCGTGGTCGCGATGTCACCCGCCCCACGACCGATCGCGTGCGCGAGGCGTGCGCATCTATGGTCATGTCGGCATTCGACTTCGATCTGGACGAGGTCCGCGTGCTGGATGCCTTTGGCGGCTCCGGAGCCTTGGGCATTGAGATGCTCTCGCGCGGTGCCCGCTCGCTCACCACGTTCGAGATCGATCGCAACGCTGCTCGTCTGATTACCAAGAATATCGAATCGCTCTGCCGCGACCGTGCGCGTTGGCGCGTGGTGACGGGTGACGTGCTGGCAAGCGCTTCGCGCGGCCGCGTGCCGGGCGGTCCCTTTGACCTGGTCCTGCTCGATCCGCCCTATGCTTTTGGCGCCGAGCCGGTCGAGGAGCTGCTGCAGAACCTGGCTCAGCAAGGCTTGCTGTCGCAGGGTGCCTACGCGCTCTTTGAGCACGCCGCGGCCGATACGGGCGCTCACCCGACCGGTTTTGAGACCGTGCGCGAGAAGCGCTACGGCATAACCTCGGTTGACTTGCTGCGCTGGTCGGCCACGAACGAGACCGACAATGCCGGCGACAGCGACCATGACGATGATGCACCTTTGGAGGATGCCCATGAGTGACACCATTAACCGCGTAATCGTCCCGGGCACCTTCGATCCCATCACGTTTGGCCATATCGACGTCATCCGCCGCGCCCGCCGCATCTTTCCCAGCGTGATCGTGGCCGTTGCCGAGTCGCAGGGCAAAAACGGCGTCGGCACCACGTTTATGCTCGACGAGCGCGTAGCGCTGGCCCGTGAGGCGCTCGGTGATATTGACGGCGTCGAGGTGCTGCCCTTCACCGGGCTCTTGGTCGATTTTGCCCGCGAACAGGGAGCAGGAGCCGTGGTCAAGGGCCTGCGTGCCATGACCGACTTTGAGTACGAGCTGCAGCAGGCAGACCTCAACTACCGCCTGGACAGCGAGCTGGAGTCCATCTTTGTCATGAGTGCGCCGCAGTACGGCTATATCTCGAGCTCGGTGGTTCGCCAGATTGCCTCGCTCGGTAGCGACGTCTCTAATTTTGTTCCGTCCAATGTGGTCAAGGCGCTCAAACATCGCTTTTCGTGACGTTTTTTAATGCCTGGTGGCATGTGGTAAACTAACACGATGATATGTTACCTATGAAAGGAGACCGGATGCCGGGCGAGAATTTTCCTGGCGACAGGATCGTGAGTCTTGTCGACGAGCTCGAGGGGCTCATCGAAGAGGCTAAGACGCCGTTCGGCAAGAACGCCCAGATGAAGGTTATCGACGCCGACGTCTTCTTTAACATCCTCGACGAGATCCGCATGAGCTATCCCGAGGAATGGCAGAAGTCCCGCCGTATCCTCAAGGAGCGCGAGGAGCTTATGGCTTCCGCCGCCGCTCAGGCCGATTCCATCATCGCCGATGCTCAACAGCAGGCCCTCACCATTGCCGGTGAGCAGGAGATCGTCCGCTTAGCGCAGCAGCAGGCCGACGACATCCGCGACCGTGCCCAGCAGTATGAGCGCGAGACTCGCTATGCCGCCGAGGATTACGCCGAGCAGGTCTTTACGCACCTCGAGGAGAACCTCAAGAGTCTGACCGGCACCGTCACCCGTTGTCGCCAGCAGCTTAACGAGGGTGCCGCCCAGCAGAATGGTCAGTGGTAATGGCCGAGTTCCCGAACGTTACCGTCGATCTTTCCGAGCAGCTCGAGTTTCCCGGAGACTCGTATCCGCTGACCGGCAAGGTCGATGTCGCCGCCTATACGGTGGGCGAGAAGGAGTACCAGCTGCAGGACGGCATTGACTACGACGTGGTCTTTACCAATGCCGGCACCGGTGTTCTGCTTACGGGCATGGTCCGCGCGCACGCAACCGGTGAGTGCGACCGTTGCCTGGAGCCCGCTTCGTTTGATATCGCCGGTGAGATTGAGGAATTCTATCTCTTTAACGAGCCCGAGGACCCCGAGGCCTACGAAGACGGCTACGAGCTGCTGGGCGAGGACCGTATCGTCGATCTGGGTGAGCCCATCAATGACGCGGTCGTTATGGACACGCCGTTTGTGGTGCTCTGCAAGCCCGATTGCCGTGGTCTGTGCCCCACATGCGGTTGCAATCTCAACGTCGAGCAATGCGATTGCGCCGCCCAGGCAGAGGCAGAATGGGCCGCTGCCACGGAAAATCCATTTGCAGCATTGAAGAATCTCAAGCTTGATGAGTAAAACTGTGGTAGTATCGCTACTTGCGCGTAATCGCCACACTGGATAGTTCATAAGGAAGGTCACTATGCCCGTACCTAAACAAAAGCAGGGTCGTATCCGCACTCACACCCGTCGTTCCGCCAACATGAAGATCTCGGCTGCGGCTCAGTCCACGTGCCCCCGTTGCGGCGCTGTCAAGCTCCCGCACCACGTGTGCCCCAGCTGCGGTTTCTACAAGGACCGCGAGGTTATCGTTACCGAGTAACTGTATACTCTGGATGCGATGCCGTTCCAAATGGAACCACAATGGCCGGCTCAATGAGTCGGCCATTTTTGTATAAGGAGCATGTATATGAGTAACGTTCGCGTTTGTGTAGACGTTGTGGGTGGAGACGAGAAGCCCCAGGTTGTTCTCGATGGTATCGAGGCCGCCCTTGCGGCCGACCCCGATATCGAGGTTCTGGCTGCCGGTCCTGCCGAAATCGTCAATCCCTTCGCCGCTTCCCATGCGCGCGTCGAAGCCCTGGAGGCTCCCGACGTTATCGCCATGGACGACGATCCCATTCGTGCCGTGATGACCAAGCGCAAGTCTTCGATTGTGCTTTCCTGTCGTGCCATTAAGAAGGGCAACGCAGACGCGTTCTTCTCTGCTGGCTCCACCGGTGCCATGACCGCTGCCGCCACCGCCTATGTCACGCCCTTTAGGTATATGGCCGAGGGCAAGAAGCAGCCGGTGCGTCCGTGCCTGACCAATGCGCTGCCCAACCGCGCCGGTGGCCTGACGGTGCTGTGCGATATGGGCGCCAACCCCGATGTCGAGGTCGACGACATGGTTCGCTTTGCCCAGATGGGTAGCGCCTATGCCCGCGTCGTCTTGGGCATCGAGCATCCCCGCGTGGGCTTGCTCGGCAATGGCACCGAGGACGAAAAGGGCTCCAACTTTACCAAGGCCTGCTTCCCGGCCATGAAGGCAGCCGTTCCCGGCTTTGTGGGTAACTGCGAGGGCACCGATATTACATCGGGTAACTTCGATGTCGTCGTTGCCGATGGCATGTCGGGAAACATTGCCCTTAAGGCTACCGAGGGCGCTGCCAAGTTCTTGCTGCAGGAGCTCAAGGGCGCCTTTACGTCCTCGTTCGGCACCAAGATCGCCGCGCTGCTCATGAAGCAGCAGATGCGCGAGATCAAGGCCAAGCTTTCGGGCGACGCCAAGGGTGGCGCGATTCTGTTGGGCTTGCGCGGCGTGGTCCTGATCGGCCATGGTGCTACTTCGGTCGAGGCCGTCAAGAACGGCACGCTCGCCGCAGCCGAAGCCGTGCGCGCTGGGCTTGTCGAGGACGTCGCCAACTCCATGGACGGTATCGTTTTGTAAGAGCGAGTTGGAGCGCTGTTATGTGCCTCGCGGCCTGCGTCGTGGGGTAGAATCAAAACCGTGTCTTGGTGCCGCCCACGCGGTGCCAATCTTTTGGTATTCATGCACTATGAGAGGAAGCGCTATGGACCGCTCCGAAATCTTCGACAAGATCGCCGAGGTCGCTGCTGACGTTCTGGGCGTCGATGTTGCCGAGATTAGCGATGAGACCACGTTTGACGACCTCGATGCCAACTCGCTCGAGCGCCTGCAGCTGGTTACGGCTATCGAGGACGAGTTCAATCTCGAGATCGATGACGAGACCCTGCTCTCGCTCAACTCTGTCGCCGACGCCGTCGACGCTATCGAAGCTGCCAAGGAGGCCTAAGTCTTGGCTTTGTCTGAACGACTTTCGCGCGCCCAGGAAATCCTGGGCCACGAGTTCAATAACAAGGTGCTGCTGCGCGCGGCGCTCACGCATCCCTCGGCCGTCGAGGGCCAGCCTGTCTCGGCAAGCTATGAGCGCCTCGAGTTTTTGGGCGATTCCATTTTGGGCGCCGTGGTGGCTCGTTCGCTTTTTGAGTCCTACCCCGAGTTTGACGAGGGCAAGCTCACGCGCCTGAAGGTGTCCCTTGTCTCGGGCGCCACGCTGTCCGAGGTTTCCCACGAGCTGGGTATCGACGACATCATCATCTTCGGCGCCTCCGAGACCGGTACGGGTGCGCGCGGCTTACATTCGGCGCTCGAGAACGTCTACGAGTCGCTCGTAGGTGCGCTGTATTTGGACGCCGGCTGGGATGTTGCGGCGGAGTTTATCCATCGCACGCTGAAGCCCCATTTGGCCTCTGAGCGTGCCGAGCATCCCGCGAACCCGAAGTCGTTTTTGCAGGAGTGCGTTCAGGCCGACGGCCATGAACCTCCTGCGTATAAGTTGGTGGGCTCCGAGGGCCCCGCGCATGCGCCTACCTTTACCGCCGTGGTGCTTATCGACGGCATCCGTCAAGGCCGCGGCACCGGCTCCTCTAAGAAGGAGGCCGAGGGAGCTGCCGCGCTCGAGGCGCTCGATCGCATGGGCTACACCACCAACGGCGTGATTCTGAACAAGAAGCTCGTTTAAGCGAGGAACCGTGTATCTCAAGTCCCTCACGCTCAAAGGGTTCAAGTCGTTTGCCGACCGTGCCCATATGACGTTTGAGCCGGGCCTGACCGTCATCGTCGGTCCCAATGGCTCGGGAAAATCGAACATTTCCGACTCGATTCTGTGGGTCCTGGGCGAGCAGAGCGCCAAGCAGCTGCGCGGCCAGGCCATGGAGGACGTCATCTTCTCGGGCTCGTCGGCGCGCAAGCCGGTGGGTGTCGCCGAGGTCACGCTGGTGCTCGACAACTCGGACCATATGCTGCCGGTCGACTTTGACGAGGTCGCCATCACCCGCCGCATGTATCGCTCGGGCGAGAGCGAGTACCTCATCAACTCGAGCCCGTGCCGCCTGATGGACATTCAGGACATCCTGCACGACTCGGGTCTGGGTAAGGATACACATTCCATCATCAGCCAGGGCAAGCTCGATGCCATTTTGCAGAGCCGCCCCGAGGAGCGCCGTGCCCTCATCGAGGAGGCCGCCGGCATCTCCAAGCATAAGCGCCGCAAGGAGCGTGCGCTCAAAAAGATCAAGTCGATGGACGAGCACCTGACCCGTGCCCGCGACATCAATAAGGAAATCGCCCGTCAGCTGCGACCGCTGGAGCGTCAGGTCGATCGCGCGCGCAAGTACAAAGAGCTGTCCTCGCGCGCGAACGAGCTTACGCAGATGCTGGCCGTGGACGAGCTGCGATTGCTGCAGTCGCAGTGGAACGATCTGGAGGGCCGCTCCAAGGAGGGCGCCACCGAGCTGGAGCTCGCGCAGTACCGCTTGGGCGAGAAGGAGCGCGAGCTCGAGAAGCTCCAGGTCATGCTCGAGGAAAAGGGCCTGTTCGTGGGCGACCTGGGCGAGCAGCGCCGCCATATGCAAGATGTGGTCGGTCGCATTAACTCCGACATGCGCCTGCTCGAGGAAAAGGGCCACAACATGGTGTCGCGCCTGTCCGACATGCGTGGCCAGATCTCGAGCTCCGAGCATCAGCGTCGTCGCGTGGTCGAGGAGCTTGAGGATGCGCGCGCCCAGCTTGAGGAAGTGACCGGCGCACATATGCAGGCCCAGGAGGATGTTGACGCCGCCGGTCCTGCCGCCGCCGAGCTGCATGAGCGCCGTGTGGCACTCGACAAACAGATCTCGCAGCTTACGCGCGAGCAGCGTGATGTGCAGCGTGTGGCCGATAATGCCGCGCTCGAGCTCGCCAAGGTGAAGGATTCGCTTTCCAACGCCGAGGTCGAGGACAATATGTATGCCTCGCGCCTGGAGCAGATCGACGAGCAGCTCGAGGAGGTCACGGCCTCGCTCGAGAGCCGTCGTGACCGCGCTGAGGAGCTTGAGAGCGCCCTTGAGGAGGCGCGTCAGGCCCAGACCGATGCGCGTGAGGCCACCGAGGTTGCCCGCGCGGCCCTTAAGGACCTGCGTGCCCGCGAGAGCGAGGCGCGCAACAGGCTGTCCGAGGTGCGCTCGGAGCTTGCGAGCCAAAAGAAGCTCGATGCCCGCATGGCCGACAGCTCGCCGTTGGTGAGCCGCCTGGTGGGCGCGCTGGGCGACGACGTCGCGGGTCGTCTGGGTGACGTACTCGAGGCTCCGCGCGAGCTCGAGGGCCTGGTTGAGCAGCTGCTCGCCGGCGATATCGATGCCCTGCTGTTCGATGATGCTGATGCGTTGGAGCGCGCCGGCCGAGCCGCCCTGGACCAGAAGAAGGCCTCGGGCGAGGCGTTGCTGGTGGCGCGTGGCGTGAGCGGCTCTGCCGCCGCTGAAGGCGCTGCCGGGACCCGTCTGGTCAATCGCCTGTCCGTGCGCGTGGGCTACGGCCCGGTCGTCGAGGCCCTGCTCGGCGGCTATTACGTGGTAGACGACTTGGCGGCTGCGCTGGCGGCGCCGGTCGTGGACGGCGTGACCTATGTGACCCCCGATGGCGCACGCGTTGCCTGCGGCGGCCTGGTTCGCGTGGGGCTCGATGCCGGTGAGGCTTCGGGCGCCTTGGAGCGTAAGCGTCGCATTCGCGAGCTCGAGGGCCTGGAGCCCGATTTGGCCGCTACGTTCGAGCATGTTTCGGATCAGGTCATCGAGGCCAATGCGGCCGTCGAGGAGGCACGTGCCGCCGAGGGCGATGCCGCCGGCGAGATTGCCCGCCTTGAGGGCGAGCGCCGCTCGCTCCTGTCCGAGATCGGCCGCCTTGAGCAGAGTGCCAACAACGCCGAGGTCGAGCGCGTTCGCATTTCCAAGCGCCGTGAGCAGGCTGCCGAGGCCGTCCACGCCGCACGTCCGCGTGTCGATGAGCTCACCCGTTCGCGTGACGAGGCCCGTGCGCAGGCAAGCGACCTGGGACTTCAGATTGCCGAGGCCAATGACGAGCTCGATCGCGTACGTCACGACGACTCCGAGGCCGCCGGCAGGCTCGCCGACGCCAAGGTTCGCCTGGCCCAGACGAGCGAGCGCCTGCGTTCGCTGAAGGGTCGCGTGCCCGATCTGGAGCATCGCCTGGAGGGCATCGATCGTCGCATCCGTGGAACGCGACAGGCCTCGCGCTCGCTTGAGTTGCTGCGCCTGCGTGTCGATCCCATGCATGAGCGCTATTCGGCTCTGCTGGAGCGTGCCTCGGACTGGGCGGCACGCCTGCGTGATCAGGCTTCGCTCGAGGAGGCGGACTCGGCTTCGCTCAAGAAGACCATCGAGGACGCCAAGGCCGAGGTCGCTCGCGCCAAGGAGAAGGTCAACACCGCCACCGCAACGCAAAACGAGTTCAAAGTCGCACGCGGCAAGCTCGAGGTGCAGGTCGAGGCTGCGATCAAGGCCATTACCGCCGATGGCACCACGGTGCTCGAGGAAGCGCTCATGCTGCCGGCACCCACCGATCGTGACGCCGCCGAGCGCGAGCTCAACCAGCTCGTGCGCCAGATCAACAACTTGGGTCCCGTAAACCAAGTTGCCATGGAGGAGTACGAGCAGCTCAAGCGACGTGCCGACTACATCGAGGAGCAGCTGGCCGATCTGGAGAGCGCGCGCAAGGCGCTCACCAAGATCACCGTGGCGATCGACCGCAAGATGCGCAAGGCGTTCCTCGTGACCTTTGAGAAGGTCGATGCGAACTTCCGCGAGATCTTCGCCATGCTCTTCCCGGGCGGTCAGGCCCATCTTGAGATGACCGACCCCGAGCATCCGGCCGAGACGGGTATCGAGGTCGTGGCGCAGCCGCGTGGCAAGCGCATCACCAAGATGATGCTCATGTCGGGCGGCGAGAAGAGCCTGACGGCGCTCGCCCTGCTCTTTGCCGTATACCGCACGCGCACGGTGCCGTTCTATGTGCTGGATGAGGTCGAGGCGGCGCTCGACGACGCCAACCTGTCCAAGCTCATCGGCGCCCTCGATGTGCTGCGTTCCGATACGCAGCTCTTGGTAATCTCGCATCAGCGCCGTACTATGGAGGACGCCGACGTTCTCTACGGCGTCTCGATGCAAGCCGACGGCGTCAGTCGCGTCGTCTCGCAAAAACTCGATCGCGAAACCGGAAAGGTCGTGAATGCATAATGGGATTCTTCGATGCTCTCTCGCGCGGACTTGAGCGCAGCCGCGAGGCCCTCAACGAGGTCTTCTACTTTGGCGGCGAGGTCGACGAGGATTTTTGGGAGGACCTGGAGGACACCCTCGTCATGGGTGACATGGGCGCCGAGGTCGCCATTCAGGTCTCCGATGACCTGCGCGATGCCGCGGCCAAGAAGAACCTCAAGACCGCCCCGCAGCTTCGCCGCGCCCTGGCCGAACAGCTCGAGGGCCACTTTGTGCCCGTCGAGCATGACCCGTTCTCCGATACGCCGAGCTGCGTGCTGTTTGTCGGCATCAACGGTGCCGGCAAGACCACGACGGTCGGTAAGATCGCGAGCGCCATGGCCGCCCGCGGCAAGAACGTCGTGATCGGTTCGGCCGATACCTTCCGCGCTGCCGCTATCGAGCAGCTCGATGTGTGGGGCCAGCGCGCTGGCGTCCCCGTCATCAAGCGCGACCGCGGCTCCGACCCGGCAAGTGTTTGCTACGACGTGCTCGACGAGGCCGACAAGCGCGGCAGCGACCTGGTGCTTATCGATACCGCCGGCCGTCTACACACGAGCCCTGAGCTCATGCGCGAGCTTGCCAAGGTGGTCAATGTGACCCGTAAGCGCGCCGCCAATATGGCCGCCGGTCCCATGCCGGTTTCGGTCGTGCTTGTGATCGACGCCGCGACGGGCCAAAACGGTCTGAACCAGGCGCTCGAGTTTAACGAGGCGCTGGGCCTGGACGGTATTATCATGACTAAGCTCGACGGCACGGCTAAGGGCGGCATCGCCATGGCCGTGGCCGAGAAGCTCAAGCTCCCGATCCTGCGCATCGGCGTGGGCGAGCAGGTCGATGACCTGCAGGAGTTCAATGCCAAAGATTTCTGCCGCGCCCTGGTGGGCGAGTCCAATTAAGGAGTGACTAGTGTTTGATTCCCTGAGCGATCGCCTCAACGACACATTTGACCGCCTGCGCGGCAAGGGCAAGCTGACCGAGGCCGATATTACTTCGGCCATGCGCGATATTCGCATGGCGCTGCTCGAGGCCGACGTCAACTTTAAGGTCGTCAAGGAGTTTGTCGCCAAGACTAAGGAGCGCTGCATGACCGCAGAGGTCATGGAGTCGCTCTCTCCGGCGCAAAACGTCGTCAAGATCGTGCTCGACGAGCTCACCGAGATGCTTGGCTCAACCGAGAGCAAGCTCGTCTTTAGCAACCGCATTCCCAATGTTATCATGCTTGTGGGTCTGCAGGGCTCCGGTAAGACCACGGCTGCCGTAAAGCTGGCCTACCTGCTCAAGAAGCAGGGCCGCTCGCCGTTGCTCGCCGCGTGCGACGTCTACCGTCCCGCTGCTGCCGACCAGCTGGCCACGCTCGGTGGCGAGATCGGCGTACCGGTCTTCCGCGGCGACGGTGCGCACCCGGTCGATATCGCCAAGGGCGCCATCCAGGAGGCCGTCGACCACCTGCGCGACGTGGTCATCGTCGATACCGCCGGACGTCTTCAGATCGATGAGCAGATGATGCAGGAGGCCGTGGACATCAAGAAGGCCGTCAAGCCCGATCAGGTGCTGATGGTCGTCGATGCCATGACCGGTCAGGATATCGTCAACGTCGTCTCGACCTTCGCCGAGCGCACCGACTTTGACGGCGTGATTATCTCTAAGCTCGACGGCGACGCCCGTGGCGGCGGCGCGCTTTCCGTGCGCCAGGTGACCGGCAAGCCCATCAAGTTTGTGAGCATGGGCGAGAAGCCCGATTCGCTGGAGCCGTTCTACCCCGATCGTATGGCCAAGCGCATTCTGGGTATGGGCGACGTTGTCGGCATTATCGAGAAGGCCCAGGAGGCGGCCGACGCCGAGCAGCTCGAGGCCGCCGAGCGCATGCTGCGCGAGGGCTTTACCATGAACGACATGCTCGACCAGATGAAGGCCGTCAAGAAGATGGGCGGCATGAAGGGCATTCTGGGCATGCTCCCCGGTGGCCAGCGTGCGCTTAACCAGATGGGTGGTAACCTGGACGAAGGTATCTTCGATAAGAACGAGGCCATCATCATGTCGATGACCAAGGAGGAGCGCCTTCGCCCCTCCATCATCAACGGCCAGCGCCGTGCCCGCATTGCCAAGGGCGCCGGCGTGACCCCCACCGAGGTCAATAGCCTTATGAAGCAGTGGGGCGAGATGAATAAGATGATGGGCCGCATGCGCACGATGGCCAATCAGGCGCAGGCCGGCGGCAAGAAGGGCAAGAAGGGTAAGAAGGGCAAAAAGATGCGCATGCCCAATATTCCCGGTCTGGATGCCATGGGGCTGGGCGGCATGGGCGGCCTGGGAACGGGCGGCCCCAAGTCCGATATGGACCTGCTGCGCCAGATGGAAGCGCAGATGCGCAACAAGAAGTAACGACTAGTTGAGTCGTGTATGGCGAAGGCCGCCTGGATGGTATTCCAGGCGGCCTTCGCCGTTTGTTCGCTGGTTGTCGCACGCGTGGAAGCGCGTTCTCGACGAGGTGCTTGCCGCTAGTGGCATCCGCAGCCTTCGTGCCCGTCATGGTCGTGGTGACCGTGGCAGCCGCAGGACTCGCCATGCTCGTGGATGTGCTCGTGATCATGTCCATGGCAGTCGCAGGTGGCCTCGCCGTTCTGTGCGAGCGTGCCGGCAATGAGGGCCTCGACGCAGGCATCGCAGCTGCCCTGGGCGCCCGCATAGACCGTGATGCCGGCTTGGGCAAGCGCGTTGATAGCGCCGCCGCCGATACCGCCGCAAATGAGCGTGTCAACGCCACCGTTGGCAAGCAGGCCCGCCAAGGCGCCGTGGCCGGTGCCGCCGGTGCCTACGACCTGCTCGTTGAGCACCTTGCCATCCTGGATGTCGTAGATCTTGAACTGCTCGCTGCGGCCAAAGTGCATAAAGATGTTGCCGTTGTCGTACGTCGTTGCCACCCTCATGGTGCCGACCTCCTTTGCTGGCCATGCGGCCGTCGTCGTGGCGATGGGGGAGTACGCGATATTGCCGCCCTCGATGACGAGCGCTCGTCCGTTGACCAGCGCGTTTGCCACCTTGCGATGCGCGCGACTGCTGATTGCCGCCACCGTGGCGCGGGCGATGCCCATGTGCAGGGCGACGGCCTCCTGATTGAGGCCCTCCAGATCGCACAGGCGCAGCACCTCAAGCTCGTCGACGGTCATGTCGATGGCATCACCGCTGGCCAGGCCATCGGGGGTAAAGCCGCGGTATTCGGGGATGATCCCGACGCGGCGCAGTTTTTCGCGTCTTCCTGCCATGCACACTCCTTATCTGACATATGTCAACAATAGGATAACGCGTTAGTCGTTGGGCGCAAGGCATTTCTGTCATATGTCAGAAAAAGGCTAAGATGCCTCGTTGCCGCATGCGGAGCCGCGCTGCCGTGCATTGCGTGTGCCGGACTAAGTGTCCAATTCGACACTCGCGCGCCTGGGCTACAATAAATCTCGCTTATAGGCGACTGACAGGAGGGTCAATGAGCAAAGCTGATCAGCAGTTTGTAACCATGTGCCGCGATATCTTGGACCATGGCACCACCACCGAGGGCCAAAAGGTCCGTCCGGTGTGGGAGGACGGCACCCCTGCCTATACCATTAAAAACTTTGGTGTCACGGCGTGCTATGATCTGCGCGAGGAGTTCCCCGCGCTCACCCTGCGTCGTACGGCGCTTAAGTCTGCCATGGACGAGATTCTGTGGATCTATCAAAAGAAGTCCAATAACGTGCATGATCTCAACAGCCATATCTGGGATGAGTGGGCCGATGAGACCGGTTCCATCGGTAAAGCCTACGGCTATCAGATTGGTCAGAAGAGCCATTATGCCGAGGGCGATTTCGACCAGATGGACCGAGTGCTGTACGATCTTAAGCACACACCGTACAGTCGCCGCATTATGACCAATACGTACGTGTTTAGCGATCTGTCCGAGATGCACCTTTATCCATGCGCCTATAGCGTGACCTATAACGTGACGCAGCGTCCTCAGGACGACAAGCCGACGCTCAACATGCTTCTCAACCAGCGCAGCCAGGACATTTTGGCCGCGAACAACTGGAACGTGTGCCAGTACGCCATTTTGCTGATGATGGTCGCGCAGTCGGTCGATATGATTCCCGGTGAGCTGCTGCACGTGATCGCCGACGCCCATATCTATGATCGTCATGTCGATATCGTCCGCGAGCTTATCGAGCGTCCGCAGTTTGCGGCACCCAAGGTAACGCTCAACCCCGATGTGCATGACTTCTATGCGTTTACGACCGATGACCTGATCGTCGAGGGCTATGAGCACGGCCCTCAGGTCAAGAACATCCCCATTGCGGTGTAGGTGACGCGCATGACGTGTAAGCTTTCTGCCATCGTCGCCGTGTGTGACGACTGGGGTATTGGCTGCGAGGGCGATATGGTGGTGTCCAATCGCGCCGATATGCGCCATTTTGTGGCCTGCACCAAGGGCTGCCCGGTTATCATGGGACGCAAGACGCTGCTGAGTTTTCCCGGCGGGCGTCCTCTCAAGAACCGCCGCAATATCGTGCTTACGCGCGATATAGGCTTTACCCGCGAGGGCGTCGACGTGGAGCATAGCGTTGACGAAGCGCTCGCTGCGGTTGCCGATGAGCCCGTTGCCTGGGTGATCGGTGGCGGCGATGTCTATCGGCAGTTTTTGCCGTACTGCGTGGAGGCCGAGGTCACTCATAACCACTGCGTCCATCCCGTGGACACGTACTTTCCCGACTTGGACGCCGATCCCGCGTGGGAGATTGCGCAGCGTAGCGGGGTCGCGACGATTGCCGCCGGTGAGGGTGACGAGGGCGTCGATTATGAGTTCGTGACGTATCATCGCGTTGAGGCGTAAATCGTCTGGCGTGAACGGTATCATCGGGTTGATTGAATGCATGGGGCGGCGCTTAGCGTCGCCTCGTTTGGTATAGATGTGCTGTAAAGAAGGGTGCGGGCTGGCTGCTATGACTGATGCCGTTGAGGTTCTGCGAATTGATTCGCTCGAGGACGAGCGGCTCGATGCCTACGTGCGACTGACCGAGCGTGAGCTTCGCTGCGTGCTGGAGCCGCAAAAGGGCATCTTTATTGCGGAGAGCGCCAAGGTCATCGAGCGTGCCGTGCGCGCCGGATATGAGCCGGTGAGCTTTCTTTTGGGCGAGCGCTGGCTCGACCAGATGATGCCGCTGTTTGACCAGCTTGTCGTGCGCGAGGGAGCGGGTCCGGTTCCCGTGTTCGTGGCCTCCATGGAGCTCATGGAGCAGTTGACGGGCTTTAACGTGACGCGCGGCGCACTGGCGGCGTTCCGTCGCCCGCGTCAGATTCCGGTTGATGAGTTCTTGGGCGGCGTCGTCGAGGCGGCGGGGGATCGTCCGGTGCGCGTGTGCGTGCTTGAGGGTATTGTTGATCACACCAATGTTGGCGCGATTTTCCGCTCGGCTGCCGCATTGAACGTTGACGGTATTTTGGTCAGCCCGACGTGCTGCGACCCGCTGTACCGTCGCTCGGCCCGCGTGAGCATGGGCACCGCGTTTCAGGTGCCGTGGACGCGCATTGGCAGCGAGGCTCGTGTGTGGCCGCATGATGGTCTGAGCGCGTTGCACGATGCCGGTTTTTCGTGTGCCGCTATGGCGTTGACGGACGACTCTGTTTCGCTTGATGATCCTGTACTGCAGAAGATTGATCGCTTGGCGATTTTTATGGGCACCGAGGGTGCCGGCTTGGTCGCCAAGACCATTGCCGGCTGTGACCACGCGCTGCGCATTCCGATGGCGCACGGGGTCGATTCGCTCAACGTGGCCGCGGCGAGTGCCGTCGCCTTTTGGCAGCTGTGCCCGCATGTGAGCAATGAGTATCACTACCAGCCGGGTTTGTATCACTAGGCAGATATTTCGCACCTGGCTCTGATTCGGGGTGTTTCGGTCGACGCCAGTCGGTGCTAAGCTGACATTGGCTTTGGTCTTAAATTGCCGTTTTGTTGTTTAACATACGTTGGCGGGGAGGGCGTGTGGCTAAGAAATCTACGGCTATCGATGTAACGCAGGGTGTCATTTGGCAACAGCTGCTGTCGCTGTGCGTCCCCATCTTCTTTAGTTCGTTTTTTCAGCAGGCCTACACGCTTATCGGTACGTATATCGTTGGCCAGTTTGGCGGCAAGCTCGCGCTGGGCGGCATTCAGGCCACGATGGTCCTCACCGAGCTCTGCATTGGCTTTTGCGTTGGCGTCGGCGCCGGCTGCGCGGTCATTACCGGTCAGTATTTTGGCCAGCACGATGATGAGCGACTGAGTCGTTCGGTCCATACAGCCATGACGCTCGCGCTGGTGGGCGGTATCGCTTTCTCGATTCTTGGCATAGTGTTCGTTGAGCCCATGCTGGTGCTTATGAACACGCCGCATGAACTATTGGCCGAGGGTGTGGCCTATGCTCGCTGTTATTTTGCCGCGATGGTTGCGGCACTGCTGCTGAATATGGGAACCGCACTGCTGCGTGCCGTGGGCGACACGCGCGGGCCCGCCGTGATCATTGCCTCTGGCTGCCTTGTTAACGTGGTGCTGGATGTCATCTTTGTCGCTGTGTTGCATATGGAGGCGCTGGGCTGCGGCATCGCAGTGGCGCTGACCATTTGCTCCAATGCAACGATGATCGTGTTGCGCATGATGCGCGCTCCGGGTGCATGGCGTCTTTCGCTGTCTAAGCTCGGTATCGATCGCGGTATTTGCAAGAGTATGATCTCGTGTGGTCTGCCACTCGGTTTTCAATCGGCTGCCTATTCGATCTCGAACGTGCTGATCCAGGTGTCGGTTAATTCGTTTGGCGCCGATGTCACGACTGCTTGGGGTCTATCTGGGCGCCTGGATGGCATTATCTGGATGGTGACCGAGGCGCTCGGCGTATCGATCACTACGTTCTCGGCGCAGAACTTTGGCGCGCGCAACTACGAGCGCATGCGCAAGGGCTACCATACGTCGCTCGTGCTGTCGTTTATGCTCATTGGTGGCCTGTCTGCCGTGCTGCTGGTGTTCTCGGGCCCGCTGTCGCGTTTGTTTGTCGACGATGCTTCGATTTCGGCGTACACCACGACGATTCTTCATTTCATCGCGCCGTTCTACGCGATTTTCTCGATTATCGAGAACGCATCGGGCTCCATTCGCGGCGCCGGCGTGAGTTTGCAGCCTATGATGCTCACCATCTTTGGCACCGTTGTCTTGAGGGTGATCTGGGTGTTTGCGATCATGCCCTTCGATCCGTCGCTTGAGCATCTATTGCTGGTCTACCCCGTAACCTGGCTCATTACGGCCACGATGTTCACCATCTACCACCACAGCGGCAACTGGCTAGGCCGCGCCACCGCCTAGCTCATCCGTCGGATACCCCTGATAAGTTGCGGTGAAATAGTTCCTGAAAAGCCCTTGCGGACCGTCAAACAAGTACTATTCCACCGCAACTTCCTTATGAGCTGTAGGTGTTGGCGGAAAACGAATCAATTAGTATTCGATGCCTTGGCGGGCTAGGAGACCTTCATCGAAGTAGTGTTTGACGGGGCGCATTTCGGTTGCTAGGTCGGCAAGGTCGGCGAGGGGTAGCAAGCCGCGGCCGGTGAGCACGAGTTCCGTGGTGGCGGGCTTTATCGCAATCAGTTCCTCGACATCCTCTCGCGCCCCAAAGCAGCCTTCGTCTTGCCCTTGCCGTCTCCCGTATAGATTTGAACCTTGCCGACTTACAGTGATGCCATCTCTGTCCTTTCGTGCCCGGCGTCGGTTTATCGCCGTCCGGGTTGGGTATTCTAGAAAGCATTATCAACCCCAGTAGATGGAGTTCAAGCAGATGGAGATGGATGACAACAAGCGTAGACGGAATATGATCCTCTACGTGCTCATCGCCTTCGTCGTCTACCTCGTGCTCTCGACCGTTCTGTTCCCCAACATCGGTCACACGCAGCAGATTACGGAGACCGATTACTCGACGTTTGTGAAAGCGCTCGACAAGAAGAGCGTCGAAAAGGTCGAGTACAACACCGACGACTATACGATTTATTACACCAAGAAGGGCGAGGACGAGAACACCGCCTATAAGACGACCGGTGTGCCGAATGATGCAGGCTTTACCGATCGCGTGCTTGAGTCTGGCGCTTCGCTGGAGTCGGTCGTTCCCGATAAAAACTCGGGTTTGATGACCTACTACCTGCTTACGCTCATCCTTCCCATGGCGATTTTCTTCCTGATCGGCTGGTGGCTCAACCGCCGCATGAAGAAGGCTATGGGCGATGACGGCCCGTCGATGAACTTTGGCGGCGGCGGTTTTGGCGGCGGCGGGCTGGGTAAGTCCGGCGCGCGCGTGATCGCCTCCAAGGACGTGGGCGTGACCTTTAAGGACGTCGCTGGCCAGGAAGAGGCCAAGGAGTCTCTCAAGGAGGTCGTCGACTTTCTGGAGAAGCCGCAGCGCTATGAGGAGATCGGCGCCAAGTTGCCGCGCGGTGCTCTCCTTGTTGGCCCTCCGGGTACCGGTAAGACCCTGCTTGCCAAGGCTGTTGCCGGCGAGGCCGGTGTTCCGTTCTTTAGCATTTCGGGCTCTGAGTTCGTTGAGATGTTTGTTGGTCGCGGCGCTGCAAAGGTTCGTGACCTGTTTAAGCAGGCCAAGGAAAAGGCCCCGTGTATCGTCTTTATCGATGAGATCGATACCATCGGTAAGAAGCGCGATGGCGGCGGCTTTAGCGGCAACGACGAGCGCGAGCAGACGCTCAATCAGTTGCTGACCGAGATGGATGGCTTCGATAACCACAAGGGTATCGTTGTCCTTGCCGCAACCAACCGCCCCGACAGTCTCGATCCCGCTCTACTGCGCCCCGGTCGTTTTGACCGCCGCATCCCCGTCGAGCTGCCCGATCTGACCGGCCGCAAGAACATCCTCGAGCTGCATGCCAAGAGCGTGAAGACCGAGCCGCCGATCGACCTGACCGCGATTGCCCGCGCCACGCCCGGTGCCTCGGGCGCCGACCTGGCCAATATCATCAACGAGGGCGCCCTGCGCGCCGTTCGCGAGGGTCGCAAGCGTGCAACCCAGGACGACTTCGAGGAGTCGGTGGAGGTCGTCATTGCCGGCCAACAGCGTAAGTCCACGGTGCTGTCCGACCACGAGAAGCAGGTCGTTTCTTATCACGAGATCGGTCATGCCATCGTTGCCGCTCGCCAGAAGGGCTCTGCGCCGGTCACGAAGATCACCATCGTGCCGCGCACGAGCGGTGCTCTTGGTTATACCATGCAGGTCGAGGAGGATGAGCGCTTCCTGACGACGCGCCAGGAGGTCTTGGACAAGCTCGCTGTCTATTGCGGTGGCCGCGCAGCCGAGGAGCTCATCTTTGGAGAGATGACGACCGGCGCCGCCAACGACATCGAGCAGGCCACCAAGCTCGCCCGTAATATGGTGACGCGCTTTGGTATGTCCGACGAGTTTGGCATGATGGCGCTCGGTACCGTGCAGAACGCGTATCTCAATCAGGACACGTCGCTCACCTGCGCCCCCGGTACGGCCGAGCGCGTGGACGCGATTGTCGCCAAGCTGATCGAGGATGCGCACGACCGCGCTTTGCAGATTCTGAAGGAGAACAAGTTTAAGCTCCACGAGCTGGCTCGTTATCTGTATAAGAAGGAGACCATCACGGGCGAGGAGTTCATGAACCTCCTCACGCGCGAGAATCCGCTGATGCCCAAGCAGCAGTAAAGCCGCGGCCGAGCCAGTAAACGCCGACGCCCCATTTGAGCAGCTTTCTCAAATGGGGCGTTTTGCTTGAGAGGGATGGAAATGAAGATCGTGGTGAGCGCCTGCTTGATGGGCGAGAGCTGCAAGTATAACGGGCTCGACAACTACCATCGCGAGTTGGTCGAGGCCTGCGAGCGTACAGGGACCGAGGTCCTCTTGGTGTGCCCTGAGGTCTTTGGGGGCCTGCCCACGCCGCGCAAGCCGTCCGAGATTGTGAACGGAGAGGTTCGTACCTGCGAGGGCATATCGGTCGATCGCGAATTTCGCCTGGGTGCCCAACGAGCGCTCGATATGTGCGAGCAGGCGGGCGGGCCGGAAGAGATCGCCGCGTGCATCCTTCAGGACCGCAGCCCCTCGTGCGGTGCGGGTCACATCTACGACGGCACCTTTAGCAGTACGCTCACCGCGGGCAACGGTGTTTTCGTCGACCTGCTCCTGCGCCACGGCTACCGTGTGATCCCGGCAAGCGAGTTCGACCCCAGCATGCTGGAACAATAAAAAACCACCACAAGGGCACTGCTCCCTTGTGGTGGTTTTGGCCTGGGTCTAGAGCGTGTGGCCGTAGGCGTTGGCGGCCTTGATGGCGGCGGCGAATTTTTCGTCGGTGAAGGGCTCCGGGTTGCCTTGCTTCCACTCGTTGGTGGCGTGCGCGTGCTCGCACAGGGCAGGGATATCGGTCTCGGAAAGCCCGACCTGCTCAAGCGTTACGGGCAGCCCCATCTGCTTGTCGAAGTCAGCATAGCGCTTAAGGTTCTCGGTGTCGCCCGTGTAGGCGAACAACACCAGCACGCCCAGGCTTACGACTTCGCCGTGCAGGTAGGTGCCCTCACGCGGAATGCTGCAGGTGGCGTTGTAGAACGCGTGCGCCACGCTCGAGTTGTAGTAGTAATCGTTCTGGTTTGTCAGGTTCGAGACATAGCCCGTGTTGACCACGATGTCGAGCGCGATCTGCTTGACGGCCTCGCTCGACAGATTCTGACGAACGTCCTCAAGACCCTGAACACCATAGGTAAACAGCGGCTCGGAACAGGTGTGGGCAAGAGCCAGGCCAAGGCCGGCGGTGTGCTCCAGGTCGCCGGCGCTCGTGGCGTACTCGACTTCGGGCTGCTTGGACAGGGCGTCGCCCACGCCGGCCCAGAAGTACTCCGCCGGAGCCTCGGCGATGATCTTGGGATTGATGAAGATGTGCGCCGGTCGGTTGGGGTACGAATAGCCCTCGAGCGATCCATCGTCGTTGTAGACGACGGCAATGGCGGTCGCGGCGGAACAGTTAGAGCAAATCGTCGGCACCGTAAAGACAATCTTCTTGAGCTCGATTGCCGCTGTCTTGACGGTGTCGAGTGCCTTGCCGCCGCCACAGGCGATAAGCACGTCTGCCTGCTGGCAAGCGGGGGAGTTCACGACCTTGGCGATATTGGCGCGCGTACTGTTGGTGCCGTAGACGCGCGTCTCCAGAATCTCGACGTCGGTACCTTCAAGCGCCGCCTCGATGCCCGGCAGCGCCGCAGCTAGGGCTCGCTTGCCACCAATGATGGCGACTTTCTTCGCGCCGTACTCCGCCAGTGCGGCGGGCAGCTCGGTAAAGCAATCCTCGCCGACGGTGTAGTCGCTCATTCCGATTGTGCGCATGGCAGCCTTCTTTCGTTAGTTAAAGTGCTTTCAGGTATTTTGCTCCTAGAGAAGGCTAACGACCACGAGAAATTTCTTACGTATGAAACCAGTGTTGAGGGTTTTTCGCCGGCGCGGAACGTGCTAGCATACTCCGCATAAGCGTTGATGGGGACGAGTAGTCGGCCGTCCGCATGCTACAGAGAGCGGGGAGCGCTGAGAACCCGTGCAAGCGACCGATGAAAATCACCCCGGAGCTGCGGTCCCAACGGACGCGTCGCACAGGCTCGTCTTAGTAGATATCGCCGAGATGGTCGTCGATACAGGCCAGCCGAGTAACGGATGCGAGCGCGCGAATACGCGGGCGAGGGCATCTAAGCTGGGTGGTTAAACGAAGAGCTTTTGCGGGCGTACAGTCCGCTTTGTGGCGCTTCGTCCCAGCTTGTAGGGACGGGCGCTTTTTTGGTGCCCAACGGGCGTGCGCGCCCACGACATGAAAGGGGTACCGTGGCAAACGAGTACAAGCAGACGATGAATCTGCCCAAGACCGGTTTTCCCATGCGTGCCGGTCTTTCCAAGTCCGAGCCCAAGCGACTCAAGGACTGGCAGGACAACAAGGTCTACGAGCAGGTTCTGAAGAAGAACGAGGGTCACAAGAAGTTCGTGCTGCACGACGGTCCTCCGTACGCCAACGGTCCGATCCACATCGGCCACGCCATGAACAAGATCTCCAAGGACATGATCAACCGTTACTGGATGATGCAGGGCTATGAGGTTCCCTATGTCCCCGGTTGGGACTGCCATGGCCAGCCGATCGAGCATAAGGTCGAGGAGAAGCTCGGCACCGAGAAGTTCAACCAGACCTCCACGGCTAAGATCCGCGAGCTTTGCAACAAGTTCGCTGTCGAGAACATCGAGCTGCAGAAGGCCGGCTTCCGTCGCCTGGGCGTGCTTGGCGACTGGGACAACCCGTATCTGACGCTCTATCACCAGCACGACGCCGCCGACATCGAGGTCTTCAAGGCCATGTTCGATAAGGGCATGATCTATCGCGGGCACAAGCCGGTTCACTGGTGCAAGCACTGCCACACCGCGCTGGCCGAGGCCGAGATCGAGTACTCCGACGAGACGAGCCCGTCCATTTTCGTGCGCTTCGAGATGACTTCCAAGCCCGCCGGCCTCGAGAACTTCGACGGCCCGGTTGACTTTATCATCTGGACGACCACGCCGTGGACCATCCCCTCCGACCAGGCCGTTTCTCTCAAGCCCGGCGCCGCCTACGTCGCCGTTGAGCACGACGGCCGCGCCGAGGTCATGCTCGAGGACCTGGCTCCCAAGTGCTGCGAGGAGTTTGGCTGGGAGTACACCCCGGTTGTGGTCGACGGCAAGCCCTATGTGGTTCCCGCCGAGACCTTCCACCACATCCACTACAAGCAGCCGATCTTTGACGGTGTTGAGGGCGTGGCGCTGCTGGCCGATTACGTCGGTGTCGATGACGGTACCGGTATCGTCCACAACTCGCCCGGCCACGGCGTCGACGACTACTTTGCCTGTCTCAAGGAGGGCATCACCGACATCTGTATGCCGGTCGATGACGACGGCAAGTTCTACACCGGCGAGGAGTTTGGTACCGGCGGCCCCTTCAGCGGCATGGATACCGACGAGGCCAACCCGCACATCATCGAGTTCCTGCGCGAGCGCGGCACCCTGGTCCTCGAGAAGAAGATCACGCACAGCTATCCGCACTGCTGGCGCTGCAAACACCCGGTGCTCTTCCGCGCTACCGACCAGTGGTTTGTCTCGATGGACAAGACCGGCTTGCGTGAGCAGGCTGGCAAGGAGGTCCGTGAGAACGTCAAGTGGTATCCGGCCCACGCGGCCAACCGCATTGGCGCCATGGTCGAGCAGCGCCCTGACTGGTGCATCAGCCGTCAGCGCAATTGGGGCGTGCCGATCCCCAGCTACACCTGCGCCGACTGCGGCGAGAAGGTCATGAACGACGCCACGCTCGACGCCGTCATCAAGCTCTTCCACGAGAAGGGCTCCGACGCCTGGTTCACCGACGCTCCCGAGAGCTACCTGGGCGAGGCTTGCGTTTGCCCCAAGTGCGGCGGCCATCACCTCAAGGCCGATAAGGACATCCTCGACGTGTGGTGGGACTCCGGCGTGTCCTGGAAGGCCGTCTGCGAGTATCGCCCCGAGCTTGAGTACCCGGCGGACGTGTACCTCGAGGGCTCCGACCAGCACCGCGGTTGGTTCCAGAGCTCGCTGCTCACCTCGGTTGGCGCCAACGGCCATGCTCCCTACAAGGCGGTCGTCTCGCAGGGCTTCACGCTCGACGGCCAGGGCCGCAAGATGTCCAAGTCGCTCGGCAACGTCATCGACCCCAATAAGGTCTGTGACGAGATGGGTGCCGACATCATCCGCCTGTGGGTTGCCTCCGTCGACACCAGCTCCGACGTTTCCATCGACCACGAGATTCTCGCTCGTACGTCCGATGCCTACCGTCGTTTCCGCAACACGCTGCGCTTCCTGCTCTCCGAGCTCGAGGGTCAGTTTGAGCCCGAGACCGACGGCGTCGCCTTTGCCGACCTGCTGCCGCTCGACAAGCTCATGGTTGCCCGCCTGACTCAGGTTCAGGCCGAGGTCGACGACGCTTACTCTTGCTACGAGTTCCCGCGCGCTTACCGTGCGCTTTATGACTTCGTGGTTACCGAGCTTTCCAACGTGTACCTCGATGCCCTGAAGGACCGTCTGTACTGCGATAAGCCCGGCTCGCTCGAGCGCCGCAGCGCCCAGACCGTGCTGGCCGAGCTCTTCTCGATGCTCATGCGCGACCTGCAGCCGATCCTGTCCTACACGGTTGACGAGGCCATGGCATATGCGCCCGCTGGCTGCGTCGATCACCAGAAGTACGCCGCGCTGCTCGATTGGTACAAGTCGCCCATCACGGTCGACGAGGCCAATGAGTTCGAGGGCGTGCTCGAGGCTTCGCTCGAGCTCCGTAGCGCCGTGACCAAGGCCCTTGAGGATGCCCGTTCTGCCGGCACCTTCACCAAGAGCCAGCAGGTCCGCGTCAAGGCGGTCGTTCCCGCCGAGATGTACGCGCTGCTGACCGGTGATAAGGCCGTCGACCTGGCCGAGTTCTACATCGTCTCCGATGTTGAGCTGACCCAGGGCGAGGAACTCTCCGTTGCCATTGAAGCTGCCGAGGGCGAGTGCTGCGACCGTTGCTGGAACTACCGCACCACCGTTGGCGAGTACAACGGCCACGCACATATTTGCGAGAGGTGTGCGAATGCCCTTTAAGGCACGGTAACTCGGCATTTTAGTTATAGGTAGAATTTGGGCGCCTTCGGCCCATTTGCTCCGCTGAATAAAAGCGGCATTCTGTTTTTCGGAATGCCGCTTTCTTTTTATGCTGGTTATTTCGCTTGTGTTGGTGGATATGTCGTGCGCTCTGCATGTGGCAATATAAGATGGATAATTGCGTTAAACGGAATTCGATTGTTCTGAGGGCAGGGGATTGATTTGGGTCGTACTGGGGATATGACGCCGCCTTTGCGTTGGCGGTTGGGTGTTGCTGGTGGGGTGGCGCTGGTTGTGCTGCTTGTTGACCAGCTGACCAAGCTTGCGGTTCGTGCCGTGGGCGACGTTTTGCATGTGACTGTTATCCCCGGTGTGATCGACTTTCTATTTGTCCGCAATATCGGAGCCGCCTTTAGCATGGGCGAGGGTCATGGCGTCGCGTTCGCTGTGTTGGCGCTTGCGGTCATTGTCGCCATTGCCGTGTACTTGCTCCGTGCGCCTCAGCTCGCTCGTCTTGAGGTGGTAGGCATGGCTATGGTTGCGGGTGGCGCCATCGGCAACGCGATCGACCGTCTGGCTTTTGGCTTTGTGACCGATTTTATTGCCACCACTTTCATCGACTTCCCTGTCTTTAACGTGGCCGATATCGGCATTACCGCGGGCGTCGTGCTCGCACTCATCGGGTACATGTTCTTGAGTCCCGCTGCTCGCGAGGTCGATGCGACCGCTGAGCTCAACGCCCGTGACGAAGCCCGCGCCAAACGCAAAGCCAAACAGCGTGGGGAGCGTGCCCGCAAGATTCGCGAAAGGAATGAGCGTTAATGGCCGACATCCATATTCTTGTTGCCGACGATTGCTCTGGCCAGCGTCTTGACGCCTATTTGGGCGCCAACGATGGCTGTCCCACGCGCTCTGCCTGCGCGCATCTGATCGAGGGAGGCGCCGTTGCCGTCAACGGTGAGACTTGTCTCTCTAAAAAGTACGCCGTACGCGCCGGCGATCGCATCTCGGTCGACTTGCCCGAGCCGCACGACCCGACCGACGTGATTCCCGAGGCCATTCCCCTCGATATCCGCTACGAGGACGACTACCTTATCGTGCTCTCCAAGCAGCGGGGCCTGGTGTGCCATCCCGCCCATGGCCACGAGAGCGGCACCCTTGCGAACGCTCTGGTCTACCACTGCGGCATCGACCATCTGGGTACCGTACAGGGTGAGGACCGCCCCGGGATCGTGCATCGTTTGGATCGCGATACCTCGGGTCTCATGCTTGCGGCAAAGGACGACGACACGCAGCGCGCGCTTCAAAATCTCATTCGCACGCGCACGCTCGATCGTCGCTATATCACGCTTGTCCACGGGCACATCGCCATGGACGAGGGCACCATCAATACCGGTATTGCCCGTTCCACGCGCGACCGCGTCAAGATGGCGGTTTCGGACGATCCTTTCGCGCGTCAGGCCATTACGACCTTTAAGGTCCTTGAGCGCTTTGATTCCACGCGTTTTGATGACGGCTATACGCTCGTCGAGTGCCACCTGTTTACGGGCCGCACACATCAGATTCGCGTGCATATGCGCCATATCAACCATGCCTGCGTGGGCGATCCGCTCTACGGCAAGTGCGATGCACGCGCCGATCAGGGTCTGACCAGGCAATTCCTTCATTCCTGGCGCGTCGCATTCGACCATCCCGTGACGGGGGAGCGTATTGAGTGCCGCGATGAGCTGCCGTGGGATCTTGCCGCGGTTCTCGACGACCTGGCTCCTCGCTCACTCGGTCGTACTGCCGCTGGCGACGAAATCGTTCCGCAGCTCGGTCTTCTCGAAGTCTAGCCAGTATTAGGTGGTTTCTTGAACTCGATTAGCCTGCGGTAAGATATACGGTTGTTTACGTAACGCGTTCTCGGGAGCCTGCATGCTCGCCTTTTTACAAACCAACACACCCATTGTGATCTTCAACCAGATTGTCGTCACGCTGCTCACGGTCTGCTTTCTGTACCAGGTGGTCTTCTTTGTCATTGGCGCTCTTCGTGGCGAGGTCGCGCCTCCTAAGGCCAAAAAACTCCATCGCTATGCTTTCTTTATCGCGGCGCATAATGAGGAGGCCGTGATTGCCAACCTCGTTCGCTCCATCAAGGACCAGGATTATCCGTCCGAGCTTATCGAGGTCTTCGTGGTCGCCGATGCCTGCACCGACAACACGGCGCAGCTCGCGCGCGAGGCGGGCGCCATCGTTTATGAGCGCAACGACCTGGCCCGCAAGGGTAAGAGCTGGGTCATGGACTTTGGTTTTGACCGCATCCTTAACGAGTATCCCGACACGTTTGAGGGCTACTTTATTTTCGATGCTGATAACGTCATATCCCGCGATTACGTGTCCAAGATGAACGATGCCTTTGACCAGGGATTCCATGTGGTCACGAGCTATCGCAACTCCAAGAACTTTGGCAGCTCGTGGATCTCGGCAGCTAATGCTACCTGGTATTTGCGCGAGGCGCGCTTTCTCAACAACGCGCGCAATATCTGCAAGACTTCTTGCGCTGTCTCGGGTTCGGGCTACCTCATCTCCGCCAGTGTTATCGAGGGCATGCACGGCTGGCAGTTCCACGCGCTGACCGAGGATATTCAGTTCACCACGTTCTGCGCCATTCACGGCATTCGCATTGGCTATGCGCCGGCGGAGTTCTTTGACGAACAGCCCGTGACGTTCAAGGCATCCTGGAAACAGCGCATGCGCTGGACCAAGGGCTTCTACCAGGTCTTTTTTACCTATGGCAAGCATCTTGTCAAATCGACGTTCCGCTACCATCGCTTTGCCGCCTACGACATGTTCATGACGATCGCCCCGGGTATGCTGCTGTCGCTCATCTCGATGCTCGCCAATGCGACGTTCCTGATCGTGGGTGGACTCTCGCACGGCTTTTTGGCTACCGAAGTCGAGATGCAGGCCTGTGCCGCGTCGCTCATTATGACCTTTGCCATGATGTACCAGACCTTCTTTATCCTGGCGCTGCTCACGACTATCTTTGAGTACAAGCATATTCACTGCGCGCAAAAGTGGCGTCTGGTAACCAACCTGTTTACCTTTCCGATCTTTATGTTCAGCTATATCCCCATCACGGTGGCTGCGCTGTTCCTAAAGGTCGACTGGGTCCCGACGCAGCACGCCGTCAACGTTACCCTCGACGAGGTCATACAAGGCGCCAAATAACCACCACCAAAACCACCGCAAGGGGGAGAGGCCCTTTGTGGTGGTTTTTGTTTTGCGATGCAGCTCGAGGAGGTGCTCGATGGTCTATATCCCGTTTTGGCTGTGCGCTATCGCTGGTGCCTGCATCGATGCGTGCGAGCGGCGGTTTCCGAATGCGCTTGCCGGTGCTTGTGCCATAGCGGCGTTTGCTGGCGTATGGCTAGATCTTGGCATGGACACGGCGCTTGACCACGCCGGTCTTGCGGCCATCGTCTACCTTGCCCTTGTGCTCACTGAGTCGTTTTGGCGTCGTGTTCGCCATGCCCCTGGCATTGGCATGGGGGATGTCAAGGCGCTCTTCGCGCTTTGCACGCTCGACCCTCTGGGCGGCATCGTGGCATTTGCTGTCGCGCTCCTGGCCCTTGCCCTCTCCTGCCTCTTCACAAAATCGCGCTCCCTGCCATTACTCCCGTTTTTGGTGCCGATTTTTGCCATAATCGAAGTCGTGGGCTGTACTTTGTAACCGATTGCGCATCCTTCTTAAGGAGCATGCCATGGCAACTAATCAAGAAACGGCCGTCATTAAGGCGCGCATGGACCGCATTCCCGCGGCGTTGTCGCCCGAGCTGCTCGAGCGTATCGCCGCCGACCGCGCTTCGGGTCTCGATAATCCTTATCGATGTGGCGATGACCAGGTCATTCGTCGTATTGATCGCGTTGCCGACAAGGGCACGCTTATGCGTCCGGCGTTTATGCGCGATACCGAAAAGATTCTTCATCTTCCGGCGTACACGCGTTATGCAGGCAAAACGCAGGTCTTTAGCTTCCGTAGCAATGATGATCTGTCGCGCCGCGGTTTGCACGTGCAGCTTGTCTCGCGCATTGCGCGCGATATCGGTCGTGCCCTGGGGCTCAACTGCGATCTGATCGAGGCGATTGGTTTAGGACATGACTTGGGCCACACGCCCTTTGGCCATGCCGGTGAGCGCTTTCTCAACGATATCTATCACGAGCGCACGGGCCGCTTCTTTTTCCATAACGTGCAGTCGGTCCGCGTGCTCGATACGCTGTATGGCCGCAACGTCTCGCTCCAGACGCTCGATGGCGTGTTGTGCCATAACGGCGAGTACGAGCAGCGTGTTTTTGAGCTTTCGGACATGGGTTCCTTTGACCAGTTCGATCAGACGGTTGAGGACTGCATTGCCAAGGGCTATAGCGCGATTGAGCACCTGCGTCCCATGACGCTCGAGGGCTGCGTGGTTCGCATCTCGGATATCCTTGCCTATGTTGGACGCGATCGCCAAGACGCCATTGCGGCGGGTCTGCTGTCGCCCGACGCCTTTGACGATGGCCTGGGTGGGGCATACAACAGCTGGATCCTTACGCATGCCTCCATTGATATCGTCGAGCACAGCTATGGCAAGCCGCGCATCGAGATGAGCGAGGAGCTGTTTGAGGAAATCCGCCGAGCCAAGCGCGAGAACTACGAGAAGATCTATAGCAAGGGCGGCATCGAAGGCGACTCCGAAGCGGAGCTGCGCGAGGCGTTCGAAAAGCTCTACGACCGTTGCCTGCAGGATATAAACGAAGGCGACGAGTCCTCTTACATCTTTAAGCATCATATTTCGCGCATTGAGCAGCAGCTTTCCTACTACGATCGCACCTATACCTGGCAGGACGACAAGGATCAAGCGGTGGTGGATTACATCGCGAGCATGACGGACGGCTATTTCTGCGAGCTGACGAGCAAGCTATTTCCCGGTCTGGAGTTTCCCCATCGTACCTATATTAACGAACGGTAGTTCGTATATATTCGGTATACTGTTAGTGGAAAACGTTTTTGATTGATGCACGGGATGGCTATGGACGACCTTTTTTCTGCCTCGACGCGCGAGCGTTCCTTTAAAAATGCGCCGCTCGCGGTGCGCATGCGCCCCAACTCGCTCGACGAGTACGTAGGCCAGCAAAAGGCCGTCGGTAAGGGCTCGTGGCTGCGTGCTGCGATCGAGCACGATGTGCTTTCGAGCGTGATACTGTACGGGCCGGCCGGTACGGGCAAGACGACGCTGGCCCACATTATTGCCAACCATACAAAGAGTGAGTTTGTCGAGGTCAGCGCCGTCACGGGTACCGTGAAGGACCTGCGTCGCGTGATTGATGAGGCCAAGACGCGCCTGAATACGTACGACCGTCGCACCATTCTATTCATCGATGAGATTCACCGCTTCTCCAAGTCGCAGCAGGATGCCCTGCTGCATGCAGTTGAGAACCGTACCGTCATTATGATTGGCGCTACGACGGAGAATCCGTACTTCGAGGTAAACTCGGCGCTGCTCTCACGTGGTCGAGTCGTGGAGCTTGAGCATTTAAAGGACGAGGATATCGCCATGCTTATCGGGCGTGCGCTCGAGGCACCGCAGGGCTTGAACGGTAAGTTCTCGGCCGATGAGGATACGGTCAAGACCATCTGCACGCTGGCAGCGGGTGACGCTCGCTCGGCGCTCACGACGCTCGAGCTTGCGAGCGAGATTGCCGTCACGCGTCCCGATACCGAGGGAACGCCAGCGCCCGCGGCGGGGGAGCGCTATCCCATCACCGTGGATGACGTGAAGATCGCCAACCCGCGTCGCGGCTTTACGTATGACAAAAACGGCGACATGCACTACGACATCATCAGTGCGTTCATTAAGTCTATGCGCGGTAGTGACCCCGATGCCACGATCTATTGGCTCGCGCGCATGATCGATGCTGGGGAGGATCCTAAGTTTATCGCTCGCCGTATTATGATTCAAGCTTCTGAGGATGTTGGCAACGCCGACCCGCAGGCGCTTTTGGTGGCGCATGCCGCGTTTAAGTCTGCCGAGGTCATTGGCTATCCCGAGTGCCGCATTAACCTTGCTCAGGCTGCACTCTACGTGTGCTTGGCGCCTAAGTCAAACGCATGTGAGGCCTCGATTGACGCGGCGTTGGCCGATATTCATAGCAGCGGTTTACGTGAGGTGCCGAGTTATTTGCGCGATCGTCATCGCCCAGGTAGCGACGAATACGGTGTATACAAGTATCCGCATGATTATCCCGAAGGCTGGGTCGATCAGCGCTATTTGCCCGAGGGGCTGGAGCGTGGCGCGTTCTGGCAGCCTGCCGGCCGCGGCTGGGAAGAGTGGCGCGTAGAGCAAAGCGAACGCGACCGTAGCGGTAACGCGCCCAAGTAGGTCCTTGGCACCTCGCACATTCCCTTTGGGTATCTTCCCCCTTCTTTGGGGTACCATGAAAGGCGTCTGTATTTCGATTCCTTCGGGAGGCTTGTATGAGTCCCATTCAAATCGCCCTGCTGGTGCTTGCCATTGCCGGCGTGTGGGCTATTGTTGAGCTCGCGCTTACCCTGCGCAAGACCCGCAACGTTGTCGACTCGCTCGATAAGACCGTGAACGACCTCAATAACACCATCGCCGAGGCGCAGCCGGTGGTGGCAAAACTCGACGGCGCTGTCGATGAGCTTACGCCGGCGCTTGCCCAGATGGAGCCGCTGCTTAAGTCGAGCAAGACGGCAGTTGATGCCCTTACCTCCAATCTCGTAGAGGTCGAAGCCGTGGTTCGCGACATTTCCGAGGTTACGGGCAGCATGGCCGAGGCCAGCAATGCTGTGTCTAGCGTGACCGACTCTGCCGCCGGTGCTGTGCAGAAGCTCTTCAATAAGGTGAAGGCTCCTACAGCCGACGCCGATCGCAAGCTCGCCGCTGCCGCTGCGGAGGCAGAGCGGCCTACCGAGCGCGTTCTAATTGGCGAGGACGAGGCCGCCGCGGGCGACGATGATGGCCAGAAGACTGTAGCCAAGCCGGCTCAGTATTACACTTACACGCCCGCCGAGACCTCTGAGGAGTCCTGCGATGAGTAGCGAAGCAACCTGCCCCATCACGCTGACCGTTGCCGGTGACCCGCGTCTCGCTCGCCTTGTGCGCATGACGGCTGCCAACGTTGGTGCCCTGTGCTCTATGTCTGTCGATCGCATCGAGGACATCCGCATGGCTGCCGAGGAGGCTTTCATCTTTGGTTGCACCGCGGTCGACTGCGATGACATCACCATCAAATTCGATGTCGATGAGACCCACGTTGGCATGACCTTTACCTTTGGCGATCAGGCCACCGTCAACGAGGATGACCAGGCTGCTGTGTATGCCGAGCTCATCCTTGCAAGCGTGTGCGACTCCTACGAAAAGACTGCGGCGCCCCTGACGCTTTCCCTCGACCTCAAGGTGGATATCTAATATGACCGAACGTTCCCGGAGCGGTAAGACCGCTTGGGACAAGGAGAAAACCCGCGAACTGTTTCGTCGCTATAAAGAGACCGGTGACCCGGACGCACGCGAGCAGCTCGTCATGTCCCACATGAACCTGGTAAGGTTTCTTGCCAACAAATTTAAGAACCGCGGTGAGCCGCTCGATGACCTTATGCAGGTTGGCTATTTGGGCCTGCTCAAGGCTATCGACCGCTTTGACCCCGAGCGCGGACTCGAGTTCACGACGTTTGCGACACCCACTATTCTGGGCGAGATCAAACGTCATTTCCGCGACAAGGGCTGGAGCGTGCGCGTACCGCGTCGTCTGCAGGAGCTCTCGGCTAAGGTCAACCAGGCTACTGACAAACTTACCAACGAGCTCCAGCGTTCGCCCAAGGTTGAGGAGATCGCTGAGTATCTAGATGTGACTGTCGATGAGGTCCTCGAGGCTATGGAATCGTCTTCGGCCTATACCTCGGTGCCCATCGAGGCTCCTGGTGCGTCCGATTCCGACGATGCGCCCTCGATTCTCGACCGTTACGCCGACGACGACAACGAGCTCGACTTTACCGATGACCGCCTAGTGATCGAGGAAGCCATCCGTGATTTTTCGCCGCGCGAGCGCGAGGTTATCGAGCTGCGCTTCGTGAAGGGCATGACCCAGATCGAAATCGCCAAGAAGCTGGGTATCTCGCAGGTGCAGGTCTCGCGCCTGCTGCGCCGTACCCTTAAGAAGATTCAGGACAAGATCGATCCCGACGGAGTGATGGTTCGTTCATGAGTGAGCACCCCCAACAAATCGACCGCACGCTGCGCGATACCCGTATTTTGACGTTGCGCATTTGGGCCATCGTTGGCTGCATTGTCATCGCCGCCGTCATCTTTAACCTTATGGGCATCCTGGCGCCGGTTATCGAGTTTCTCGCTGTTGGTTCCATCATTGCCTTTGTGATGTCCCCGATCACCAATTGGCTCGAGCATCATGGCGTCGGCCGTGGCATCGGTTCGCTTATCGCGCTTATTGTTGTTGTTGCCGTGCTCGTCGGTGTCGTTTGCATCTTGTCGCCGATTCTTTTTGGTCAGATCATGGAAGTCCTGAGCCGTCTGCCCGAGCAGCTTCGTGTTGCGGGTGGCGACCTCAACGAGATGGTCTCGCATGTCAAGACGCTCAACAACACGCCGCTCATGGAGTATTTGGACGATAATCTTTCGTCGCTGGTTACCGTGGCATCGAAGTATGTGTCTCAGATCGCTGCCGAGCTTGGCCGTGGTGTGTTCCCACTCATCACCAATACGGCCTCGCAGCTGTTCGTGATCTTCCTTGGTCTGGTGCTTGCCTACTGGATGGCCTGCGACTACCCTCGCATGCATCACGAGATTTGCACCATCATCGGTCAGGAGAAGGAGACCTCGTACCGCTTTATGGTCGCCATCCTTTCTCGCTCTGTCGGCGGCTACATGCGCGGTATGGTCGTGACGTCCATCTGCGGTGGTTTCCTCGCCTTTATCGGCTTCCTGATTATCGGCCATCCGTATGCGGCGCTCATGGCTATCTTTACCGGCATCATGCATTTGGTTCCGGTCGTCGGTCCCTGGGTGAGCGCGGCAATCGCCACGGTACTCGGCTTTATGTTCAGCCCCATGTTGGCGTTATGGACGCTCATCGTGACGATGGTCGCGCAAAACGTCACCGACAATGTGATTTCGCCTAAGGTCATGCAGAGCTCAGTGCAGGTGCATCCCATTATGAGCCTTACGGCTCTCGTTATTGGTTCGGCACTCATGGGGCCCATCGGCATGATTATTGCCATCCCGCTTTGTGCGGCCCTCAAGGGCATCTTCGTGTACTACTTCGAGAATGAGACCGGCCGTCAGCTTGTGGCCTATGACGGAGCCGTGTTTAAGGGCACGCCGTACCGCGATGCCGATGGCAACCCGGTCGCCGCCTACGACGCGCTCGGCGACGACACCTTCATCTATGAGTCCGAGCTCATCGGTAACGAGACTGCGCCCGAGGCCCAGGCCATGCCCAAACCCGAGCTCGATAATCCCTGGATGAAGCTCTCGGGCCTTCAGCCCGATGCTACGGGCTTTTTCAAGAATCCCTTCGCCAAAGACGACGATTTCAATATGAACGACGACACCAAAACCGGCATCGACGGCTCCATGGACGATTCGGATTCTAAATAGGTTCTATTAACGTTTCTTGAAGTTGTAAATGACAAGAAACGCGACCAAAGCGATTGATAAGGGGCCGGCTACATAGAAAAAGAGAACGTCAATTGCGCGTAGAGTGTAATAAGCCTTATCGCCGGACATTACTGTATACAATACGTATCCAAATGATGGTTGGTTTGCGTACCAGCATGAGAAGGCTAAGAGCGCTAAAAGTGCTACAACCAGAAGTGCATTCAGGACAAATCGTTTGCTTTTCATCGATCGCTCCTTCCGGGTGAATCTTATATGCAATTATACAGCAGTCCTTTTTCAAAGGATCGCACAGTAGTACTAAATAACGTGCACTTTCGCTGGAGGGTCGCTGTTTGGCGACCCTCTTTTTTGCACAGGCGCGGCGGGATGGTAATATCGTTACGTTTGAACTGTTTCGATGTGAAACCGAGGAGATTCCCTCTATGAGTGCTGACTACCCGTCAATGACTACGGCCGAGATTCGCTCTAAGTTCCTCAACTTCTTTGAGGAGCGCGGTCTTAAGCTCTATCCTTCTTCGTCCCTCGTCCCCGACGATCCTTCGCTGCTGCTTGCCAACGCCGGCATGAACCAGTTTAAGGAGTACTACCAGGGCAAGAAGACCATGAAGGAGATCGGCGCGATCTCCTGCCAGAAGTGCGTCCGCACCAACGACATCGACTGCATCGGCGAGGACGGCCGTCACCTGTCCTTCTTTGAGATGCTCGGCGACTTCTCCTTTGGCGGCGTCTCCAAGCAGCAGGCCTGCGCTTGGGCCTTTGAGCTCATCACCAAGGAGTTCAAGCTGCCGCTCGATCGCCTGTACTTCACCGTCTTTACCGAGGACGACGAGACCCACGACGTGTGGCGCTCTCTGGGCGTTGCCGAGGATCACATCTCCCGCCTGGGCGAGGACGACAACTTCTGGGCCGCTGGCCCCACCGGCCCCTGCGGTCCGTGCTCCGAGATCTACTTTGACATGGGCGAGGAGGTCGGTTGCGGCAGCCCCGACTGCAAGCCCGGCTGCGACTGCGACCGCTTCCTTGAGTTCTGGAACCTCGTGTTTACCCAGTACGATCGCCAGGAGGACGGCTCCATGCCGGAGCTGCCGCACCGCAACCTCGATACGGGCATGGGTCTGGAGCGCATGGCCGCTATCATGCAGCACAAGACCGCTAACTACGACGGCGATTTAATGCAGCACCTCATCAAACTCGGTGAGGAGATCAGCGGTAAGACCTATGACGCCGACGATTACTCCGGCGCCAGCCGCTCCCTGCGCATCATCGCCGACCACTCCCGTGCTGTCGACTTTATGATCTCGGACGGCATCCTTCCCGGCAACGAGGGTCGCGAGTACGTCCTTCGCCGTCTGCTCCGCCGTGCCGTGTTCCACGGTCGCCTGCTGGGCATCGAGGGCGCCTTCCTGACCAAGTTCATCGACGAGGTCAACGCTCAAATGGGCGAGGCCTATCCCGAGTTGCTCAAGAACGTCGCGCTCGTCAAGGGTATCGTTGCCTCCGAGGAGGAGCGCTTCTCCACGACGCTCGACAACGGCCGCGTGTACCTGGACAAGGCCCTGGCAGCGCTTGCCGAGGGCGCTGTGCTTCCGGGCGATGTCGCCTTTAAGCTGCACGACACCTTTGGTTTCCCCATCGATCTGACCGTCGAGATCGCCGGCACCGCTGGCCACGACGTCGACATGGACGGCTTCACTGCCTGCATGGAGGACCAGAAGGCCCGCGCCCGCGCTAACGCCAAGGGCGACGCCTGGGGTAGCTTCAACGACGTGTGGGTCGAGCTTTCCGACAAGGTCGCAGCGACCGAGTTCGACGGCTATGACAACGATGTGATCGAGGGCGCCAAGGTTGTCGCCATCGTGCGCAACGGCGAGTCCGTCGAGTCCGCAGCCGCGGGCGAGGATGTTGAGGTCGTGCTCGACCGCACCCCGTTCTATGCCGAGATGGGTGGTCAGCAGGGCGATGCCGGCAAGCTTTCCGCCGAGGGCGTTGTTCTGACCGTTGCCGACACCAAGAACCACAACGGCCTGTATGCCCACGTCGCGCACGTTGCCGATGGCACGCTGACTGTCGGTGCCGCTGTGACCGCCGCTCTCGACGCCGAGCGCCGTGGCTTCCTGCGCCGCAACCACACCGCCACGCACCTGCTCGACGCTGCCCTTAAGCAGGTCCTGGGCGAGCACGTCTCCCAGGCCGGCTCGCTGGTGACGCCCGAGCACCTGCGCTTTGACTTTACGCACTTCGAGGCCCTTTCCTCCGAGCAGCTCAAGGCTGTCGAGGACTTGGTCAACCAGCAGATCTTCGCCTCCAAGCCGGTCGTGACCCGTGTTATGGGCATCGACGAGGCTAAGGCTGCCGGCGCTGTTGCTCTGTTTGGAGAGAAGTACGGCGATGTCGTCCGCGTCGTCTCCGTGGGCGCCGAGGACCAGCCGTTCTCTCGCGAGCTCTGCGGTGGCACGCACGCTGCCAACACCGCCGAGATCGGCCTGTTCAAGATTATTTCCGAGTCCTCTACGGGCTCGAACGTCCGCCGTATCGAGGCCGTGACCTCTAAGGGTGCTCTCGACTATATGGCCGACCGCCTGGCACTCGTTGACGCCGCCGCTGCTGCGCTCAAGTGCCGCGTCGACGAGGTTCCCGCCCGTGTGGAGAACCTGCAGGTCGAGCTGCGCGAGACGTCCAACAAGCTCAAAAAGGCTCTGACCGGTGGTTCCTCCGACGCCATTTCCAGCGCCATCGAGGGTGCTGTCGAGCTCGGTGGCTACAAGCTCGTCGTTGCTGAGCTCCAGGGCCTTGAGGCTGCCGACCTGCGCAACGTATGGGATACCGTGCACCAGAAGGTCGCCGGCCCTGTCGCTTGTGTCGTCGCCAGCGTGACTGAGAAGGGCACTCCGGCCCTGCTCGCTGCCGGCTCCGATGACGCCGTGAAGGCCGGGTTCCACGCCGGTAATGTGATCAAGCAGATCGCGGGTCTGGTCGACGGTCGCGGTGGTGGCCGTCCCAACATGGCCCAGGCCGGTGGCAAGAATGCTGCCGGCATCGCCGATGCCCTCGCGGCCGCCAAGACCGCGCTCGGCGCCTAAGAATCTAAGAAGTCACTGTGGTCGCGCTTGCGCTGGACATAGGGGAGACCAGGATTGGCATCGCCGTCTCGAGCCGTGATGGCAAGATGGCGATGCCCGTCAAGGTGCTCCCGGCCGCCGAGGTCACCGGTATGGCCAAGACGTTCCGCTACCTGGTCGAAGACTATGAGCCCGACATCCTGGTAAGCGGACGTCCCCTGACCATGGCCGGTGAGCCCGGCCCCCAAGCCGAGCGCGTTGCCGCCGTGGCGCAAAAGATTGCCGACGAGCTCGATCTTCCGCTGGAGTTTGAGGACGAGCGTCTGTCCTCGCAAGAGGCCAAGCGTATCCTGCGCGAGCAGGGCCTCAACGAAAAGCAGATGAGGGGCAAGATCGACATGATTGCCGCCAGCCTTTTTTTGCAGACGTGGCTCGATCGTAAAAACGAGGAGGTTTCGCATGCCTAGTGCTTCCGATCCGCGCCAGCCGAATCGTACACGTCAGCCGGCGTCGCGCCCTGCCCAGCCTGGCCAGCGTCCGGCACAGCCGACGCAGCGCGCAGCTCAGCCTGCCGCGCGCCCGGTGCAGTCCTTCTCTCGTTCGGCCCAACCTGTTCAACGGACGGGTCAGCAGCCTTCTGCTCGTTCGGTTCAGCATCCGGCTTCTCACGCGGCTCAGCAGCCCACTGCTCGTACGGCCCAGCCTGCAGGCGGTACCCGCTTTAAGCAGCAGGCACCTACCCAGCGAACGCAGGCCCCCCAATCGCATTCTCATCACGCCCGCGGTTCGCATGGCGTTGCTCCGGCGACCCGCTCGAGCTACAACACGCATACTCGTCGCGGTGCTCAAAAGAAGAGCTCTCCGGTTCCCATGATCATCGGCGTTGTGGTGGCGGTGCTTGCGCTTGTCGCGATCGTTTTCTTTGTCGTGCCGGCCGTCAAGGGCTTCTTTGCCGGTGAGGATACGAAGGTCACGGCTGGTCAGCAGGTTACGGTAACCATTCCCGACGGTGCTTCGGGCGATACGATCGCCTCGATTCTCTCCGAGAACCATATCGTCGAGAATCCCAAGGATTACTATGCGGCGGTGAAAAAGCTCAACGCCGATATGTCGCTCAAGCCTGGTACCTATTTGTTCACCACACTCATGGACGCGACCAAGGTTGTTCAGCAGCTCATGGAAGGTCCCAACGCGGGCTCCAATGCGCTAACTATCCCTGAGGGCCTGACGGTCGATCAAGTCGCCGACCGTGTGGCCCAGGCCTACGATGGCATCTCTAAGGAAGACTTCCTCAACCAGGCTAAGGCCTCCAACTACGTGGACGACTATAGCTTCCTTAAGGGCGCCGCCAACGACTCGCTTGAGGGTTTCTTGTTCCCCAAGACTTATTCGTTGGGCGATTCGCCGACGGTCGATGACGTGATTCGCGCTATGCTCGATCAGTTTAAGACCGAGTACAAGTCGCTTGACTTTGCGAGCTGCGAAGCCAAGATCAAGGAGCGCTATGGTGTGGAGATGTCCGACTACGACATCGTCAACTTGGCCTCTATCGTTGAGCGCGAGGGCCTCAACGCCGATCAACGTGCGCACGTGGCCTCGGTCTTCTACAACCGCCTTGCCGGCAAGCTCGACGGTCTGCGCTATCTCAACAGCGATGCGACCATGATGTATGTCACCGGTGGCGAGGTTACCGCCGACGACCTGCAGAGCGATAGCCCGTATAACACCTATAAGCATGAGGGCCTGCCGCCCACGCCCATCTGCTCTCCGTCGCTCGAGGCACTCAAGGCCACGCTTGAGCCGACCGACTCCGATGACCTGTATTTCTACATTACGCAGGACGAGGAGTACTTCTCGCAAACCTACGAAGAGCATCAACAGTCTTGGAATTAGCATGAGGATTTTTAGCCCCAAACGATACGTTGCCTCGGTCGATCGCATCGACCTTGATGCCCTGTGGGCCGACGGCAAACGCGCCATTCTGCTCGATCGCGATAACACCCTGGTGCCGCGCGACACCGAGCAGGTTCCCGCCGCGGTTTCCGCTTGGCTCGATGCCGCCCGCGCCAAAGGCTTTAAGCTGTGCATGGTGTCCAACAACTGGCATCGCGACCAGGTCATGAGCTCTGCACGCGAGCTGGGACTCGAGGCCATCAGCCACGCCATGAAGCCGGCGCCGTTTGCCCTCAAGGCGGGTCTTAAGCGCCTCGGCGCCACGGCCGACGAGGCGGTGCTGATCGGTGATCAGCTCTACACGGACGTGTGGAGCGGCAATTTTGCCGGCGTCGATACTATCCTGGTTAAGCCGCAGGCAACCCAGGACCTGTGGTACACGCAGATCTTCCGTATCTTTGAGCGCCGGGCCCTGCGCGACCTTCCCTGCGAGGAATAGGTTTCGCCATGTCTCAGCACATCAAACACGGCTGCGACCATATCTTCTTTATCGGCTTTTTGGGCGCGGGCAAATCGACGCTTGCGCGCAACGTCGGCACTATGTTCAATCGGCGTTTTATCGATACCGACCGCCTGGTCGTGCGCCGTTGCGGCAAGTCGGTAACCGAGATTTTTGAGACCGAGGGCGAGGATCGTTTTCGCGAGCTCGAGACCTCGGCGCTCCGTTCGCTCCAAAGCGAGCGCAGCCTGTTGGTTTCGTGCGGGGGCGGTATCGTCGAGACGCCGGTGAATATTGAGCTGATGCACGAAATGGGTACGTGCGTGTACCTCGAGGGCGACTTCGAGGATTCGATTCGCCAGATTCGTCGGTCCGACACGCGCCCCGATTTCCGTTCGCCCGAGCATGCCGCGCGCCTGTTTGAGCATCGTCGTCCGCTGTATCGCCAGGCCGCCGATATTACCCTTGATATTCGCAACAAGTCCTTCGAGGACGTTTCCTACCTTTGTGCCGAGATGCTTTTGGAGCGTGGACTGCTATGATTCGCCGTCAAC
The DNA here is from genome assembly GCA_902470805.1 of uncultured Collinsella sp. Classification (GTDB taxonomy): domain Bacteria; phylum Actinomycetota; class Coriobacteriia; order Coriobacteriales; family Coriobacteriaceae; genus Collinsella. The sequence goes on from CABRHX010000002.1 coordinate 83,335, forward strand.
TGATCAATTTCCAAAACCGCAGTGTCGATGTCCGCGTCGGATTGGGCGCGTTCGATGAGCTGCCGCGCATGTTTGCCTCGGCCGTGGGCAAGCCTAAGCGCGCGATGGTGGTTTGGAACGACGCCACATCCGAGCGTTTTGGTGAGGTCGTCGAGCATGCGCTGGTCGACGCCGGTTTTGCCGTGTCGCTGCTCGTCCTCGAGGTTTCGCCTGCTGGTGCCACGCTGGCCGACGCCGATGCTATCTTTGGCGCCCTGTCTGCCAACCGCATCACCTGCGACGATCTGGTTGTCGCTGTTGGCGATGCCGCAACCTGTTCGGTTGTTGGCTGGTGCGCCAACCAGTGGTGTGGCCGAACCGAGTGCGCGCTGCTGCCGACGACCTTCGACGCCATGCTCACGGTCGCGACGACCATGAAGCCGCTCGTCGCCTCGTTGGCCAATGCGCTTCCCGCTATCGCGTTCCGTCCCGAACCGGGCTTGGTTGTGTGTGATCTCGACCTTGTTCGCGAGGCGGAACCCGAGGACCTCAAGTTCGGCTATGCGGTACTTGTTGGCACCATGCTTTCGAGCAGCAAGTCCCGCTGGAATCAGTTTACTGAGACCGTCCCCGAGATTCTCGCGGGCGAGGAGGTCGCACTCGTCAATGCCGTTCAATGGTCTCAGACTGCCCGCAAGGACGTGCTGACGGCCACGAACCCGAGCGCTCGCCATGCGCTCGATTTTGGCAAGACGGGGGAGCGCACCCTGCGCGCTTGCTTGGGCGATGCCGCTTCGCAGGTCCCTGCCTACCAGCTGTTGTCCGAGGGCATGCGCTTTGAGGCGCGCCTAGCACACGATGCCTGCGACTTCGATATCGACTATGTGTTTGATCTCGATGACTGCCTGGAGGACTTTGGCATCGAGGAGCTTGCCTTCGACTTGGAGCCTGCCGCATATATCGAGGAGTTCCGCAGACAGCAGTTTGTCCGCTCGAACCGCAGCATGCTGCCGCTGCCCGCGGCGCTCGGCGCCATTCGCCTAACGAGCGTCGAGGACGAGGTTCTTGAGCGCCATGCTCACGCCTACTTGGCTTCTCGTAAAGAACTTCTCTAAGATTTATTGACTTCCATCGTCTTTCGTATCATGTTGAGGGGCGGGTTTTCAATCGGTTGCGGATCGCATGCGATTCCGTCGTTCGGTTGAGACCCGTCCCGTCTATATTGAGACAACAAGAAAGGAATCTGCATGTCTGAGTTTGCTGCCGGTCCTGCCGGTCGTATCGAGCGTGTCCGTGCCCTGATGGTCGAGCGTGGCTACGACGCCATCGTGGTGCGCGACGAGGCCAACCTTCGTTGGCTTACGGGCGTGAAGGGCGTCTTCGACTACACCTTCGAGTTCCCGCACGCTGCGTTTATTACGGCCGACCAGTGCCTGTTCCACACCGACTCGCGCTACCTCAACAGCTTTGAGGAGAACACGCCAGCCGGCAGCCCCTGGGTCTACGACATGGATGAGGGCACCATCCCCGGTTGGGTCGCCGGCAAGATCGCGGCCAACAAATGCCGCGTCTGCGCTGTCGAGGACGATATGCAGATTAATTTCTACCAGGGTATTCAGCGCGGCCTGGAGGACCGTTCCGTCGCCTGTATGCTGCCGCTGATGCACGACGATATCCGCAAGATGCGCGCCATCAAGGACGCCGAGGAGATTGAGCTCATGCGCCATGCGCAGTCGATCACCGATGCCGCCTTCCAGCACATGCTCGGCTTTATTAAGCCCGGTATGACCGAGAAGCAGGTACGCAACGAGCTCGAGAACTTTATGTTCGCCAACGGTGCCGACAGCCTGGCCTTCGGTTCCATCGTCGCGAGCGGCCCCAACACCGCCAACCCGCATGCCGTGCCGAGCGACCGCGTGATCGAGAAGGGCGATTTCGTTCTTATGGATTACGGCGCGGGCTATTGCGATTACCGCTCCGACATGACGCGCACTGTCGTGATGGGCGAGCCCACCCAGGAGCAGCTCGACCTGTACGCACTCGTGCGCCGTACGCACGAGGAGTGCGTCGCCGCCATCCATCCGGGCGTTGAGGGCAACGACATCTTCAAGCTCTCCAAGAAGATCATCGGCGATGCCGGCTATGGCGATTACTATAACCATGGCTTGGGTCACGGCGTGGGCATCGACATCCATGAGCTGCCCAACTTTAACCGCAGCAAGAATATCATCGAGGTCGGCTCGGTTATCACCATGGAGCCCGGCGTCTACCTGCCCGGCGTGGGCGGCGTGCGCCTGGAGGACTACGGCGTGGTCACCGAGAACGGCTATGAGCCCTTCACCAAGACCCCGCACGACCTGCACGTTATCGACTGCTAGTTTACTTCAGTAGATAGTTTGGGGCGGGGCGTCCGGATTGATTCGGACGCCCCGCGTTCTCTTTTTATGCGCTCGCCGCAGGCGCCGTCTGCAAGTGTATAATTTCTGTCGTATGTAATTTGGACGCTTGTGCGTTCTGCCCATAACAAGAAAGGTCGCTATGCCTACCATTTCCACCGCCGACTTCAAGAACGGCCTCGGTCTCCGCATCAAGGACAAGGTCTACACCATCGTCGAGTTCCAGCATGTCAAGCCGGGCAAGGGCGGCGCGTTTGTGCGCTACAAGACCCGCGACATCAAGAGCGGCCGCGTCGTCGAGAACACCTGCAACGCCGGCACCAAGTTCGAGAGCGTCATGCTCACCACCCGTGAGTTCCAGTACCTCTACAACGATGGCACCGACTACATCTTCATGGACAACGAGTCCTATGAGCAGGTTCCCGTTCCCGAGGACATGGTGGGCGAGAACTCCAAGTGGCTGCGCGAGAACGACATCTGCCAGCTGCTCTTCGCCGACGATGAGCTCATGGGCGTGACCCCGCCGATGTTCATCGAGACCACCATCGTCCAGACCGACCCGGGCTTTAAGGGCGACACCGTCCAGGGTTCCACCAAGCCGGCCACGATCGACACCGGCGCTGTCATCCAGGTCCCCATGTACCTCAACGAGGGCGAGGTCATCAAGGTTGACACCCGCGACGGCAAGTTCGTCTCCCGCGTCTAGCAACCAACTCTTCTAGGAGGACTCATGCCCCAGGAAATCAAGATTGACGGCATCGGGATTTCGCCCGATGTTCTGACCGCCATCGTCTCGCGCGCCGTGTCCGATGTCGAGGGCATCGCCTCCGTTGGCGTCAAGGACCTTGCCACCAACCTTGTCTCCATGATGCTCTCGTCCAAGGCCCCGGCTTCTGAGCCGGCGGTCGAGGCCGAGGTCGTCGGCGACAAGCTCGCACTCACCGTGCGCGTCGTGGTGTTCTTTGGCTATCCGTTCAAGAAACTCGCCGAGGCCGTTCGCGCTGCCGTGGTCGCCGGCATCGATGCCCAGGTTGGCGTTGAGGTCGAGCGCGTTGACGTTTGCATCGACGGCCTCGTTTTCCCCAAGGAGTAACCTTTGAGCCTTAAGGTTTATCGCGGGCGTACGCTTGCCCGCAGTCAGGCGCTGCAGCTGCTGTTCCAGGCCGAGGCCACGGACAGCCCGCTCGAGCGCGTCCTCGAGGGTGATTTCCTGATCTCGAAGGGTCCCCTCGATCCCTATGCTCTGGAGCTGTGCCGAGGTGCCTACGAGCATATCGACCGCATCGACTGTGCTCTGCGCTCCGTTGCCAAGAACTGGGATCTTATGCGCATGCCCGGCGCCGACCGCAACCTGCTGCGTATCGCCGTTTACGAGATGCGTTTCCTCACCGACGAGGAGGTCTCGGACGCCATCGTGATCAACGAGGCCGTTGAGCTTGCCAAGGCCTATGGCACCGACCAGTCCGCGTCGTTCGTCAACGGCGTGCTGGGTAAGATCGCTCGCAGCGAGGAGCTGCCGGGCGAGGACCTATACCAGGAGCTGCTGGCCGAGGATCGCGCTCGCGAGGAGGCACAGGCTGCCGAGGCTGCCGCCAAGGTTGCGGTTGCCCAGGCTGAGGCTGGCGTGCTGGCCGAGGATGCGGACGCCGCCGAGGCTGTTGTCGACTCCGTCGAGGAGTAGCTATGCCAGAGGGTTCCGTCCGCAACTTCGACGAGATCTCGGACCGCTTGGACCAGATCATCGCTACCGTTCGTTCCAAGGATACCTCCTTGGAGCGCTCGCTCGATTTGTTTGACGAGGCGATTGAGCTGGGCTCCCGCGCGGTCGATATGGTCGACAAGTTTGAGCTGACGCCGCGTGAGGCCGACAAGCTCGAGCAGGAATATGATGAGGATGCGGCAAACGAATCCCAGGATAGCTAGGCCGCATCTCCGGATACGAATGGTTGATGGCATTCATGAAACGCGTGCGTCTTGATGACGAACTGATTTCACAGGGCATCTGCGCCGATCGCGCGGATGCCCTTCGCACTCTTATGGCCGGCTTGGTCTCGAGTGGCGGTGAGCGCTTGACTTCGCCGGGCCTTAAGGTGACCCCGGGCCTGCCGCTGCACGTGAAGGGGCGCATTCCCTATGTTGGCCGCGGCGGTCTTAAGCTCGAAGGCGCACTTGATGCGTTTGGCATCAATCCGACGGGCCTTGCCTGTCTGGATGTGGGCTGCTCTACCGGCGGCTTTACCGATTGCCTGCTCAAGCGCGGAGCTGCGACCGTTGTCTCGGTGGACGTGGGTCGCGCCCAGTTCGATTGGTCGCTGCGCCAAGACGATCGTGTGACGCTCCACGAGCGCACGAATGTGACGCAGTTGCCCGAGCTCGGCTACGGCGGTGCTATCGATCTGGCCGTGTGCGATGTCTCGTTTACGAGTATCGCGAATATCATCGACGCCGTGCTGGCGTGCCTGAAGCCTTCGGGTTCGTTTTGCACGCTCGTAAAGCCGCAGTTTGAGGCTCCGGCGGCGCTGGTGGGTGAGGGCGGCATTGTGACCGATCCCGCCGTGCGCCACGATACACTCGTGGCGGCGGTTGAACTCTTTGCTGCCAAGGGCCTGTTCCCGGTCGATGTCTGCGTGTCGCCCATTCATGGTGCCAAGGGAAACGTTGAGTTTTTCCTGTACGGCACGAGGTTTGCCCCCGGCGAGCGCGCCGACGATGAGCTGCAATCCCAGGTATCGGTTTTGAGCGAGAAAGCTGCAACGCTATGAAGGTCTTTCTGGTTCCCAATTACTACAAGCAAGAGGCGGTCGAGAGCGGCCTGATGCTCGAGCTTTGGCTGACGCGCCAGGGCTATGAAGTCGCATGGGCTGCCGACCAGCGATCGAAGATTCAAAGCACGCCTGATATTGACGGCTCCGATCTGGTCATTACGCTCGGCGGCGACGGTACGTTGCTGCGCGCTGCCCGCATCCTCAACCATCGCGAGATTCCTATCCTCGGTCTTTCCTATGGTCACCTGGGCTTTTTAACTGCTGCGAGCCCCGAGGAGCGCGACATTCTGCAGGTCGTGAGTGACGCCCTGTCCGGCGAGCTGCACGTGAGCCGTCGCGCCACCATCGCCGCGGATATCGTGTCCGTGCGCGAAGACGGTACGAAGGATGTCGTGCGCACCTTCGCCCTCAACGACATGGCGCTTACGCGCGGCCCCCTGTCCGATATGGTCGAGTTTGACATCACGGTGTCCGGTCACCATATCGACCGCCTACGCGGTGACGGTGTCGTCGTTTCGACGGCGACTGGTTCTACGGGTTACGCGCTCAGCGCCGGTGGCCCCATCGTGAGCCCTGACTATACGGGCATGGTCTGCGTACCCATTGCGCCGCACACCATTCAGGCTCGTGCCTTTTTGACTTCGCCGAGTGATGTCGTCGAGATCTTTATGTCTGATGACCGTCCGAGTGTTCCGGCGATCGCTATCGATGGACAGTTTATTACCTGCGATGGTACCGTTGAGAGCGTGGCCGTGCGCCGCGGGCCCGGAGATGTGTTGCTGCTGGATTACGGCCCCGAGAGCTTCTATAACTCGGTGAGCCGCGTATTCTACGGAGTCCGTCATGATCGATGAGCTGCAGGTTTATAACATTGCACTCATTCGCGAGGCGACGCTGGTGCCGAGTGCCGGCCTGACTGTCCTGACTGGCGAGACTGGCGCCGGCAAGACCGCGCTGCTCTCGGCCCTCAAGCTTATTTTGGGCGAGCGTGCGGATTCGTCGACGGTGCGCGAGGGCGAGGCACTGGCGAGCGTCGAGGCGCGACTCTTCGACGGGCCGCACGACACGGAGGGGTTCACCGTACAGCGCAGCCTTTCTGCCGAGGGCCGCAGCCGCGTAAAAATTGACGGCCGCATTGCCAGCGTGCGTGAGCTTTCGGAGCGCGTCGGCGTGATGATGGATCTATGTGGCCAGCATGAACATCAGCGCCTGCTCGACCCGGCCCACCATGTTGCCATGGTCGATGCTTGGGCTGGGCGCGCGGCGCTTGAGGCGCTCGAGAAGTATCGCACCTGCTTTAAGGCTTCGCGTGCCGCCGCCAAGGAGCTTCGCCGTGTGGAGGAAGCCTCGCGTGCGCAGGGGAGTCGCGTCGAGGAAGCGCGCTTTGCGCTCGAGCGCATCGGCGAGGTCGACCCCAAACCGGGCGAGTATGAGGAACTCGAGGAACTGCTGCCGCGCTCCGAACATGCCGAGGTGCTGGTTGCCACAGCTAATGATGCCCATGCATCGCTTGCCTCTGAAGGGGGAGCGCTCGATGCCGTGAACAGCGCCGTGGCAGAACTTTCCCGTATGGCTTCCGTCGATCGCAAACTTGGCGACATTGCCGATTTGCTTTCGGATGCCTGTATCTCCCTTGAGGATTGCGCGAACGAACTTCGTGCCTATCGCGATGGCGTCGCCTTCGATCCGCGCGAGCTCGCTCGCATGCGTGAGCGGTATTCCGACCTCAAGGGCCTGCTGCGTCAGTGGGGTCCTACCATGGACGATGTTTTTGCCATGCGCGATCGCTCGCAAGAGCTGCTGTCCCTGGTCGATGATGGCGATGAACAGATCAGAAAGGCGCGTGAGGCACTCGGGAGCGCCGAGCACGAGTTGTTTGCCGCTGCCAAGGCACTTAAGCGCGCTCGCAATATGGCGGCCCCGCGCTTCTGCCACGAGGTTGGCCGCCAGATGGCTCGCCTGGAGATGGGCGGCGCCGAGCTCGTCTGGGAGTCGCGCGATCTTCCCCGTGCTGAGTGGACGCCCGTTGGTCCTTCGAGCTACGAGCTGCTATACCGCAGCGGTGCCGGTTTGACTCCACGTCCCCTGCGCCGCATTGCGTCGGGCGGCGAGCTCGGCCGCGTCATGTTGGCAAGTAAGGTTGTCCTCGGTAACGCGGACGGTGTCGATACGCTGGTGTTTGACGAGGTCGATGCTGGCGTCGGTGGCTCCACGGCGCGTGCGCTCGCGGGCGTGCTGGCAGATCTCGCCGCTACGCATCAGGTGATTGTCGTAACCCACTTGGCGCAGGTCGCCGTCATGGCTGACAAGCATTATGTCGTCAGCAAGGAACCGGGCGATGTTCCCCAGACGCATTTGGACGAGGTAACCGGCGAAGCGCGTACCGCCGAGATCGCCCGCATGTTGAGCGGCGATCAATCGGAGGCGAGCTTGGCGCATGCCAAGCAGATGCTTGAAGAAGCTCGAGGTTAGGTCGTATCAGCGGTGTTGGTGGGACAAAATAGACTGAATTTTTTGTCCCACTTCGCGTTTTACTCCACGACCTTATCCGGTTGGATGAGTTCCTCATAGTAGCTGATGTGCTCTCGGGCGTCCTCGATTTCGGGCAGCAGGAAGTTGTAGACGACCTCTATGATCATCGTGGCGCTCATCTTGGAGAACGCGAAGTCACCCGTTGTCAGCAGCGCTTCGTGATTGACGGTATTAAAGGTGTAGTCGGCGAGGCGCGCAAGTGGAGACTTGCTATCGCTGCTGATGACGACTACGGTTGCGCCGCAGTTGCGAGCCGCTTTTGCCATGCGATTCAGTCGGCGCGATTTGCCAGAGTTTGAGATTAGCACGATGACGTCACCCGGGCGTAACGTGAGCGCAAAGCCGATTGATGTCTCGCTAATGGTGCTCGCCATGCAGCGCAGGCCCAGCTGCGAAAACTTAAACGTCGCATCGAGCGCGACCGCGTTCGTATTGCCCACGGCGGCGAACTCAATAACGCCGGCATTCTTAAGCGCGTGTACAACTGCGGCCAACGTGTCGTGATCTATGCCGTCGATGGTCGCATTAAGCTCACTCACCTTGGCGGCGAGGATATTTTTTAGGCTCTGCTCCATATTATCGAGCGAGACCTCGTCGGTCAGACCCTCGTTGCGCTGGCTTTCCAAATCCCTCGCCAACGAAAACTGAAAGCTGCGGAAGCTGCCAAAGCCCAGCTTGCGGCAGAAACGCGAAACGGTCGCCTCGGACGTGGAGGCAGCGCGCGAGAGCTGAGCGGCCGTGAGGCGTGGCGCTTCGGACTGGTGCTCCAATATATAGTCGACAATGCGCTGCTCGGACTCGCTGTATCCCTGATGGGTACTAATGAGGGAAAGTGCGCTCTTGCTACTATCGGTCATGGATGGCTCCTGGTTGGCATGAAAATCTAGCTTGATTTGCAATGCCATAGTATACGGGCATTTTCAATTACAAGATACACCTTGCCGTTTCAAGTGTTGATGGTAAACTTTCACTTGCCGTTTACGGTTATGAAAGAACCTTTCACCGGAGAATTGCGCCCTGTCTCTTCTCACGCGGACGGTAGGTTGGTATCTTTCAAGTGTGGAAAAACGCGCATCGAAGCGCGTGTAGGGGAGCGCCCGCGGGCGCTGTACTCAAGAAGGAGGGACACATGGCTAAGTTTGACATCATCGCCGCGACCGGTTGCCCGACCGGCATTGCGCACACCTTCATGGCGAAGGAGGCGCTGGAGAAGGCTGCTGCCGAGCGAGGTCTGACCATTAAGGTCGAGACTCATGGCCAGGTCGGCGTCGAGAACGAGCTCACCAAGAGCGAGATCGCCGGTGCCAAGGCCGTCGTCGTCGCAGCCGATAAGGATGTCCAGGCTGAGCGTTTCGCCGGTAAGCCTATGGTTTCCGTTGGTGTTTCCAAGGCCCTGTCTGTCGAGGCTGCTGGTAAGCTGATCGACCGCGCGCTCGCCTCCAAGGGCGACGACACGGTTGCCGCTGCCGCCGATGTCGAGGACGAGGTCGAGGAGAAGGAGTCCATCGGTCACGTCATCTACAAGCACCTCATGAACGGCGTCAGCCACATGCTTGTCTTCGTCGTTGCCGGTGGTGTTCTGACCGCCATTTCGTTCCTGTGGGGCATCACGTCCTTTGATTCGACGGCTGCCGACTACAACAGCTTTGCCGCGATGCTCAAGATTATCGGCGGTATCGCCATGAACCTCATGGTTCCGGTGCTCTCCGCTTACATCGCCGAGTCCATCGGCAAGCGCCCGGCGCTCGTCCCCGGTTTCGTCGCCGGTATGATCGCCATCCAGGGCTTGCCTGTTAACGCCGATACCGGCATGATTGACGCCGGTGGCGTAGGTGTGGGCTTTGGCTTCCTGGGCGGCATCGTCGGCGGCTTCCTCGCTGGCTATGTCATCCTGCTGCTCGAGAAGGTTTTCTCTAAAATTCCCGCGAGCCTTAATGGCCTGAAGGCAATCTTCCTGTATCCGCTGTGCTCTACCGCCATCGTCGGCCTGGTCATGCTCGGTATTTCCGGCCCCATGGCTGCCATTAACCAGGGTATGATGGATTTCCTGCAGAGCCTCGGTAACTCCGGTCCGGTGATCCTTGGCCTGGCCATCGGCTGCATGTGCGCCTTTGATATGGGCGGCCCGGTCAACAAGGCTGCTTACGCTACTGGCACCTTCCTGCTCGGTACCGCTCTCGAAGCTGGCGTCGGCACCGAGACCTACAACTTCGGCACCAACTTCATGGCTGCCGTCTCCGCCGCTTGCATCGTTCCGCCGCTGATCACCACCTTCGCCGTCGTTGTCGGTAAGAAGTACTTCAGCCAGGAGGATCATGACGCCGGTATCGTCAACCTCATCCTTGGTTGCACCCACATCACCGAGGGCGCCATTCCGTTCATGACCAAGAACATCTGGCCCGTCATGCCCATCATGATGCTCGGTTCTTCCATCGCTTCCATCTTGACCATCTTCTTCAACGTTCACGATCCGGCGCCTCACGGCGGCTTCCTGGTCCTGCCTGTTGTCGAGAACGGTCCGCTGTGGGTCCTCGCGATCCTCATCGGCGCTGTGGTCGGTGGCATCCTGTTCGTGGCCTTCAAGAAGTACGACTGCGAGAAGAATCAGAAGGCCGCTCCTGTAGCCAAGCCCGTTGAGGCCCCCAAGGCCGCTGCCGTCGAGGCCCCCAAGGCCGAGGCTGCCGACTTCGTGAAGGTCGAGAATGTCTTTGTCGCCGAGGACTTCGCTTCTCGTGACGAGGCTCTGAGCTTCGTTTCCAACCAGGCCGTCAAGGCAGGTATCGCCAGCGACGCCGACGCCGTGATGAACGCCTTCCTGGCTCGCGAGGCCGAGGGCACCACGGGCATGATGGAGGGCTTCGCCATCCCGCATGCCAAGTCCGACGCCATTACCGAGGCTGCCGTCATCGTCGTTAAGGACGAGTCCGGCGTGACCGGTTGGGACACCATGGACGGCGCTCCCGTTAACGTGGCTATCGCCCTGCTCATCCCGGGTGCCCAGGCTGGCACCACGCACCTCAAGATCCTGTCCAAGGTCGCCGAGGCGCTCATGGACGAGGACTTCCGTGCCACCGTCAAGGGTTCCACCGACGCCGCCGAGATCGCCAAGACGATCAACGCCCGCCTGGTCTAATCCCCCAGCCCGCGAATAACATCGCCCCCTGTATATAAGGCGGAGTCCCTCTCCAGGGCCTCCGCCTTTTTCGAATCAGAGAACGCATCGGTTATCCCATCAGCCAGAATACCTTTCAGCCGACATTACTCTGGACCGACCGTGTTTCCGCAGCTTGCTCGCCCACAGGGGCCCGTGCGCGGCCTGTGAGATTTATCGCGAGTTCCGCACGAGCCGAAGAGCACTTAATGTGCTCTTCGTGCGAGCAGGACTGTAGAGCAGGAAATCTCACAGGCCGCGCACGGGCCCCTGTGGGCGAGCAAGCGGACGACAAACACATCTGTCCAATAATTCGTCTGAAACATAATGAAAAACCGTTTGATGTGAGTTAATATAAACAACGTCGTGAATCTGACTCCTGCCACATACATGACAGGGGTTAAACACAAAAAAGGAGTCAACTATGGTTTCTGAGAAGGCTACCCTCGTTAATCCTCAGGGTCTGCACATGCGTCCGGCTGGTCTGTTCGCCTCCACCATGGGCAAGTACGCCTGTGACGTGACGGTCGTCACCCCCGAGAAGGAGGTCAACGGCAAGTCCCCGATGGCCCTCATGGCTGCTGGTATCCCCTGCGGCACCGAGGTCGAGGTCAAGTGTGACGGCGCTGACGAGGCCGAGGCTCTGGCTGCTGCCATCGAGCTCATCAAGAGCGGTCTTGGCGAGTAGAACTCAAACGGGTCGCATGTTGAACAACTAAGTTCATATTTGGGGGCGCAGTGACCTGTTGTAAGGTAACTGCGCTCTTTTGTCATGGATATGGCAAAACGCTTTATCACATGACACGGAGAGAGGAATGGGAATGTATCAGGGAGTCAACGCTTCCGAGGGCATCGGTATCGGCACCGTCATGGTCGCCGTCGATCCCGACTTGACGTTTGAGCCGCACGAGGTTGCTGATTCGGCAGCAGAGAAGGAGCGCTATCAGTCCGCTCTTTCGGTCTTCTGCGAGAAGACCCAGGCTCAGGCCGACCACATGAAGGAGACGGTGGGCGAGGCCGAGGCCGAGATCATGAGCGGACACATTGTCCTGGCTCAGGACCCGGGCATGACCGACGCCATCAACGCCGCCATTGACGGCGGTACCTGCGCCGAGCAGGCGCTCATGGACACCTCGACCATGTTCGAGAACATGTTCCTGTCCATGGACGACGAGATGTTCCGTCTGCGCGCGGCCGACATCGCCGACATCCGCACCGGTATTCTGGCCGAGCTGCTGGGCAAGGAGGTCGTCGACCTCTCCGTCCTGCCCGAGAACACCGTCGTTGTCGTGCACGACCTCACGCCGTCCATGACCGCCACGATCGATAAGGCCCACGTTGCCGGTATCGTCACCGAGACCGGTGGCCGCACGTCGCACTCCGCGATCATTGCGCGTGCCCTCGAGATCCCGGCTGTCCTTTCGGTTTCCAACAGCTGCACCGCGCTGCGCAACGGTATGACCGTCGTCGTCGACGGTGGCAAGGGTATCGTCGAGGCCGATCCCGACGAGGAGACGCTCGCTGCCTACACCGCCAAGGCCGAGGCCTTCGCTGCCGAGAAGGCAGCCCTCGAGGCCTTCCGAGGCAAGCCGTCCGTGACTGCCGATGGCATCAAGAAGATCATCGCCTGCAACATCGGTAACCCCGATGACGTGCCCAACGCGCTCGATCACGACGCGGAGGCCATCGGTCTGTTCCGCTCCGAGTTCCTGTTCATGGACTCTGCCGAGCTTCCTTCCGAGGAGGAGCAGTTCAACGCCTACCGTAAGGTCGCCAGCGCGCTCAAGGGTGCTCCGGTCATCATCCGTACGCTCGATGTGGGTGGCGACAAGGAGATTCCGTATCTGCATATGGTCAAGGAAGACAACCCCTTCATGGGCTTTCGCGCCGTGCGTTACTGCCTGGCCAATCCCGACCAGTACAAGGTCCAGCTCCGCGCTCTGCTGCGCGCTAGCGCCTTCGGTGACGTCAAGATTATGATCCCGCTCGTCACCTGCGTCGAGGAGGTCTTGGCTGTCAAGGAGCTCGTCGAGCAGTGCAAGGCCGAGCTGACCGAAGAGGGTCGCAAGTTCAACGAGAACATCGAGGTCGGCATCATGGTCGAGACGCCCGCCGCTTCGCTGCTCGCAGACCGTCTTGCCGAGGTTGCCGACTTCTTCTCCATCGGCACCAACGACCTGATCGGCTACACCATGTGCGCCGACCGTGGCAACGACACCATCTCCAACCTGTACCAGGTGTACTATCCCGCCGTGCTCCGCTCGCTCAAGAACATCATCGAGAGCGGCGTGAAGGCCGGCATCATGGTCGGTATGTGCGGCGAGGCCGCTGCCGATCCGCTGCTCGAGCCGCTGCTGATCAGCTGGGGCCTGGAGGAGTTCTCGATGAGCGCTCCGTCGATCCTGCGCGCCCGCAAGACCATCAGCCAGTGGACCAAGGCCGAGTGCGACGAGCTCGCCGAGAAGGCGCTCGCCTGCAACACCGCCGCCGAGGTCAAGGCACTGCTCGAGTCCGCAGCTCGCTAATTTGGTATCAGAGGTAACCGCGTGGTTGGAATGGGCCGGCCACGCGGCCCTCACATATACAGGGGGTACTGTAAATGTTCTACACGCTAACCGCTAACCCGGCTGTCGACATGACGGTTTCGAGCTCTCCGCTCGAGCCCGACGAGAACGTCCGCACCGGCTCGGCCAGCTACACGGCTAACGGCAAGGGCCTCGACGTGTCCTTCGCCTTTAAGAAGATGGGCGTCGACACCGTCGCGCTCGGCTTCTTCGCCGGCTTCACGGGCAAGTTCATCGTCGAGGAGGTCATGAACCTGGGCTGCCTCTGCCGCCCGGTCTGGACCGACGGTATCACGCGCATTAACACCTACGTCAACGATGGCCAGCACGAGTACGGCATCCTGAACCCGGGTGCTCCGATCACGCCGCAGCACCAGGAGGAGCTCTACAACATCCTGGACACCGCGGGCGATCTCGAGTGCCTGATCGTTTCCGGCTCCGTTCCTCCCAAAGCTACGCCTGACTTCCTGGCTAAGGTCATGGAGCACGCTCAGGCTCGTGGCGCCGACGTCGTCCTGGACCTGTCCTCCGACAAGCTCAAGGAGCTCGCTCACAAGAAGCCTCTGCTCATCAAGCCGAACCATCACGAGATGAAGGCCATCTTCGGCGTGCCGGTCGACACCGACGACGAGGTCCGCGTTGCCATGAAGATGGCTCACGACGCTGGCGTTCAGAACGTGCTGCTCACCCGTGGTAGCCGCGGCGACGCTTACTTCTCCAACGGCGAGGACATCTGGTACGCCAAGCGTGAGTTCAACATCAAGCTGGTTTCTTCTGTCTGCGCCGGCGACTGCACCCTCGCTGCGTTCCTGCACAAGTGGTACAGGGATCGCGACAACGTCGAGGAGGCCATGAAGCTCGCTATGGCCACCGGCGCCAACGTTGCCGAGTCCGTCGGCATCGGCGACTTCGGTCACGTCGATGAGTACAGCAAGCGCGTTGCTGTCCGCAAGCTCGATCGTCAGTAATCGAAACGCGACATATTCGTGCGCATGCGGCGCCCCGGTTTCGGCTGGGGTGCCTTTTTGTTCCGCCACGGGGGAGAGGTGTCCCGCCGTACTTCATCGCTTCCACACCGTTCACCGAGTTGTCCTAGCCTTTTACCGATGCGTGGAATATACTTTCATTAACACGTTGTTTCGTGAAAGGAACATTCATGATTTACACGCTCACTGCAAATCCCGCCATTGACTACAACATCGCCTGCGACGGCCTTGCTGCCAACACCGTCACGCGTACTCGCAACGCCGTCTATACGCCCAACGGCAAGGGCCTCAACGTCTCGTTTACGCTTGACCACTACGGTGTCGACACCACGATCCTGGGCTTCTTCGCTGGCTTCTCGGGCGAGTTCATCGTCAAGGGCGCCGAGGCCCTGGGCGTGCCCGTCAAGCCCGTGTGGACCGACGGCATCACGCGCGTCAACGTCTTCCTCAATGCCGGCCCCGACACCGAGTACAACATGGTCAACGCCGGTGCCGCCATCAACGAGGCCAATGAGCAGGAGATGTTTGAGCTCATCGATTCGCTCGATGACATGACCTGCCTGGTAATCAGTGGCTCGCTGCCTCCCAACACTTCCGAGGGCTTCCTGGCCGAGGTTCTGCGCCGCGTCAAGGCCAAGGGTGCCGAGTTCGTTCTCGACATTTCGAGCCATCAGCTGGCAGATCTCATTGCCATGGAGCCGCTGCTGATCAAGCCCAATGACGACGAGTTGCTCGATATCTTTGGCATTAAGGTGAGCGGTGGCGACGATGAGTCCGTCAAGGGCGCTATGGCTGAGCTTCATGCCAAGGGCGCCAAGAACGTGCTGCTGACCCTCGGCGGCGCCGGTGCGTACTTCTCCAACGGCAAGCACATCTGGTTTGCTAACCGCACCTTCGACGTCAAGCTGCTGTCGACGGTGTGTGCCGGCGATTCCTCGCTCGCTGCCTTCCTGTCCGTGTGGCATGACGCCCCCGAGCGCGTCGAGGATGCCCTGCGCCTGTCGATGGCCACCGGCGCCAACGTGGTCGAGTGCCCCGGTTTGGGCGATTTTGCCAAGGTGGACGAATATAAGAAGCACATCGAGGTTCGCCAGGTCTGCTAGCCGCATCGATACATCGTTGCCGAACACCCGCTTTGGATTACCAAGGCGGGTGTTTTTTGCGCGCTGAACATATGTGGTGTCTGCTGTCTCGTTTTATCTAATCAACGACGCGATTGCGTGTGCGCGCTTTCTCGTTTCTTGTTAGACTTCTTGAGAACCATCGATTAACGCTCACAAGTGCAGGAGGCCATAGGCATGTGCAATGTTTCGCTCAACGGTACGCAACCGTCCGATGCGTCCCTACGCGTCCTGCGCGCGCTTGAGGCGGCTGGTCTTGAGGCTTGGTACGTGGGCGGTTGGGTGCGCGACGCCCTGATGGGGTGCCCCAGCCACGATGTTGATATGTGCTGTAGCGGCCTGTGGCAGGAGTCCAAGGCGGCGCTTGAGGCCGCCGGCATCGTGGTTGTGGAGTCGGGCATTAAATTTGGAGGAATCACGGCTATTTCCGATGGCGAGCGTATCGAGGTCACCACGTACCGTCTGGATGGCTTCTATACCGATGGGCGCCATCCTCAGAGCGTCGAGCGCGCCGCCTCGCTCGAGGACGATCTGGCGCGCCGCGACTTTACCGTCAACGCCATGGCCTGGCATCCCGAGCGCGGGCTTGTCGACCGCTACGACGGCCAGGGTGACTTGGAGCGCAAGCTGATTCGCGCTGTCGGCGATCCCAAGCGTCGTTTTAACGAGGACGCGCTTCGCATGCTGCGCGCGGTGCGTTTTGCCTGCCGTCTCGATTTTATGATCGAGCCTAAGACCAAACAGGCGCTTGCCGAGTGCGCGCCGCTGCTCGATGCCGTGGCACGCGAGCGCGTGGGCATTGAGCTCGAAGGCATTCTTTCGACCGGCCACGGGGGAGACGCGATGCTCCGCTATCCCGAGCTCATCTGCGCCGCCGTGCCCGAGTTGACTGCGGGTCGCGGGTTTGATCAGCGCAGTGTCTATCATGCGTTTAACGTCTACGTGCATATCGCCCGTGTGCTGACGGTGGCGGGGGAGCTCGCGCTGTGTGACGGCGTCGCGCCCTCGTCGAGCCTTATGTGGGCGGCGTTTTTGCACGATGTGTCCAAGCCCGAGTGCTTCACGGTCGACCATGCCGGTAGCGGACACTTCTACGGTCATCCCGAGCTCGGCGCCAAGAAGGCGCGCGTCATTATGGATCGCCTGGCGCTCTCGCACGACTTGGTGCGCGACGTGTGCCTGCTCATCAAATACCATGACAAGCCGCTGCGCCCCGAGCGCTCCTGTCTGCTCAATATGATGCGCGCGCTTTCGGGTGAGGGCGTCGACACGGCCCGCCTGATTGACGAGCTCATGGACCTTAAGCGTGCCGACACACTTGGCAAGGCCCCGTCGTGCTTCTATTACGTTGAGACGATTGAGGAGATGCGCGCGATGGCGCACGAGCTGCTGAGGGCGGGGGAGCCCTATACGCTCAAGATGCTCGCCATCAACGGCGGCGACCTGATCCGTGCTGGAGTCAAGCCCGGGCCGGAACTGGGGCAGCTTCTCAACTCCGCCCTCGACGCCGTGATCGAAGACAACATTCCCAACGATCGCGAAGCTCTTTTGGTCCATCTCAACTTGAATTAGCTACCTAGTTTACCTGCGTGTTCCATAACCTGCCGACAATTTTTCGGCAATTTGGAATTTCTTCTTGCGCTGACGTTTTTTGTCCCGTAATATATTTCCTCGCAGTACGGCAGTGCAGATGTCATGTGGCCCGTTCGTCTAGCGGTTTAGGACGCCGCCCTCTCAAGGCGGAGATCACCAGTTCGAATCTGGTACGGGCTACCACTTCTTTTCTGCTGAGGCTTATGGCCCGTTCGTCTAGCGGTTTAGGACGCCGCCCTCTCAAGGCGGAGATCACCAGTTCGAATCTGGTACGGGCTACCACGCATTTGATACCCGGGCTTCCCATGGAAGGCCGGGTTTTTTATTTTCAAACAACCGTCTGCAATTCCCGTTTGAACCAGAGCTTTGCGTTCTGCCTATGGCCCTTACGGGTACAATAACCAAGATATTTTGACTGTTAGAAGGAGTCTCATGACGGAGTCCTCTCAGCATACGTCTAAGCCCCAGGTCGAGGTTGAGGCCTCGGGCGGAGATGACAATAAGAGCGCACGCCGCGGCGCCATCTTTATCGGCGTCGTGCTGGTAGGTTATATCGTCTATCTGGTGGTAACCGGGCAGATGGGGCAGTTTTGGGCCGCTATGTCGAGCGTCCAGGCGTCATGGCTCGTTGTCGCGTGTCTTTGCATGTTCATGTACCTGTTCTTTGGCATTGTGGCCTATGCGATCGCCGTCTGGCTCGATCCCAATTCGCCCGTCGGCATCCGCGACCTGATCTCGGTCGAGGCGAGTGGCATCTTCTTTGGCAACCTGACGCCCATGATGATGGGCTCGACTCCCGCCCAGATCTACCGCCTGACCAAGGCGGGCCAAAACGTGGGCGAGGCCGGCGCCACGCAATTCACGCGTTTTATCGTGTACCAGTTTGGCCTGGTCGCCTGGGGCGCTATCCTGCTGCTCGCCCGTATGCCGTTTTTTGCCGAACGCTACGGCGACATGACGCTTCTGTGCGTCTTTAGCTTTGGTGGACACTGCTGCATCTTGCTTGGCATCTTCGCCGTCGCGCTCATGCCTAAGACCGTCACGCGCGTCGCCCATTGCATCATCAATTGGCTCGAGCGCATTGGTGTCTCGGCCACTAAGATCGAGGGTTGGCGCACGTTTGTCGATGGCGAGATCTACTCCTTCTCCGAGAAGTTCAAGCTTTCGGCCGGACATTTTTCTTCCATGCTGCTCACCGTGTTTATCACCATGCTGCAGCTCGCGTTTTTCTATCTGGTTCCGTATTTCCTGATGCTTGCCTTTGGCCACCACGAGGTCGACTTTTTCTCGGTCATGGCCGCGAGCGCCTTTGTCCAGCTGTTGAGCTCTGCTGTTCCCCTGCCCGGTGGCACCGGCGGCGCCGAGGGTGGCTTCGCGCTGTTCCTAGGTCATTTCTTTGGGTCGGCTTCGACCGCCGGCTATCTGCTGTGGCGCCTCATTACGTTTATTGCGCCGACCATTTTGGCTGCGCCCCTGTTGGGCCTTAAGAGCGCCCACAACGAGAGCATCCATGCGCGCTGGGATCGCGTGATGCGCAAACTCGGCCGCACGCCTCAGACGCCCTCTGCGCCCACTAAGCCGCACCCCACGAATGCTGTTACCGTTGATCCCAAGAAGCACGCTCAGAAGGCTTCTGGGACCGCAAAGCCGGCTCATAAGGCCTATGTGCGTCAGACAGGAGACGGTATTCGCGTATCTCCGTCGGCACTCAATAAGAAGAAGCACCCTAAGTCGCAGTAGGGCAGTCGTGCGTTCTTCATGATGCGAGGCATATTTGTGCTGTATGGGGGATAATCCTCTTACGTAGATTATCTCTCATCTGTTGATGAATGCTCGCATATCGAAGGGACACGCCCATGGCAACCAGCAAACCGCGTCTTGATCGTCGCATCGTTCGCAGCCGTAATGCCATCCTTTCGGCTTTCGAGCGCCTGCTCATGGAAAAGCCGCTGGCAGACATTACGGTGAGTGCCATCGCGCGCGAGGCCAATGTCGACCGCAAGACCTTTTACGTTCACTTTGGTACGGTTGACGGCCTGCTCGATGCCATTGCCGTCGATGTGGTGGAGATGATTGTCGACTCAGTCGAGAAAACGCTTGCTTCCATGGACGGTGACACCAACGAGCGCGCCCTGAGCGCGGCGGCGACCTTCTTTAAAACCGTTAACGAGGCACTGTGCAACAACTTGGTGCTCAATCGTCAGCTGATCGAGAATATTCCGCTCGATGATTTCATGGCTCGTCTTCGTGCGCCGCTCGAGCACGAGATTGCCGAGCGAGATCTGCTGCCCCAAGGTCTCAAGGACGAAATGTTCGACTACTATCTGGCGTTTTTGCTGTCGGGTATTATCGGTATCTATCGCACGTGGGCGCTGTCTGACGGCTCGGTTCCTATCGAGCGCGTCTCTGAGGTCGCCAACGATCTGACTCTTAATGGCCTGTCGAGTCTGGAATCTCGCTTGGATTAGGCCTAGTTGGGCTCGTCGGCGTGGAAATTCCTGTTCCTGAGGTTCTCCGGCGCCTTGGAGACCTTGCCGGCGTAGGAGCTGTAGCCTGAGGATCCTTAAAAGAAAGTCCAGTTTATCCTTCCCACTCCAATTTTGGAATCCTCCGATGCGCCTTCGCACGCTTGCATGACCTCGATACCATGCGAGCGTGCAAACTCGACGAGCTCTGCGTTGCGGGCGTTTATGGTGCCGAAGGCGGCGGGGCACACGATAAGGCACGCGCAGTGGACGAGGAGCTCTTTGGCGCGGGCTATGGTTTTATCCCCGATCGGCTCGAAGGCGCGCTCGGCCACGCATTCCGTCGCCAGGTCGCGCGCGAGCTCGCAGTCGATGTCCCCTTCGTGCAGAACGCCCGCGTAGAACGCCTTGCCCTGCCGGATGAGCTGGCGAAACACAGCCGACCCCGTACCTGCGCCGGCGATGACGAACGTGTGCGCATCGCCGTGCGGGCGCCCAATTTCCACGCTGCCGAAGCGCTCGTTGAAGGTGCCATGTCGAAGGCCGTAGAGCTCGCCAATCGTCTCGCGCGTGAATATGTCCTCGGGTGCGCCGGCGCAGAAGACCCGGCCGTCCTTCACGCAAATCACCTTGTCGGCGCTTTTCTGCGCGAGCTCGAGTTCGTGGATGGACATGATGACAGCCACATTCCGCGATTTCGCAAGGTGGCGAAGTATTCGCAGCAGGTCGATCTGATAGCGGATATCGAGATACGACGTGGGCTCGTCGAGCACGAGCACGCGCGGATCCTGCGCGATGGCGCGTGCAAGCATGACGCGCTGGCGTTGCCCGTCGCTTATCTGCATGAAGTCGCGCTCGGCGAGCTCTTCCACATGTGCGGTTTTCATGGCCTCGTCGACCCGACTATGGTCGTCGGGCGAGAGCGTGCCCATTCGCCCGGTGTAGGGATGCCTTCCCGCCTCTACGATATCGCGGCAGGTGAGGAGCTCGGTCCGGGGGCGATCTGTCAGCATAACGGCAAGGTTCCTTGCGAACTCCGCCGTCTTCCATCGGGAAATCTCCCGCCCGTCGAGCTCGACCGCGCCGGCAAGCGGTGCCAGATGGCGTGTGATGGTTTTCAAGATGGTCGACTTGCCCGAGCCGTTCGGCCCGATGAGCGCCACGACGTCGCCCGCGCGAACCTCCAGATCGACGCCTTCGACTACGACCTTCTTGTCGTAGCCCGCCGACAGGTCGCTTATGCGGAAAAGCGGCGCTCCGTCAGCCTGCGTTTCGACCGGGGTTTCGAGGTTCGACTCCCCTCCGAGCGTTTTGGGCCGCGGCACGAATTCCCCCATCTACCTCACCCGCTTCTTCAACATGAGCGCGATAACCACCGGCGCGCCGAAGATGGCGGTGACGGCGCTGATGGAAAGCTCGACGGGAGAGAACAGCGTGCGCGCGATCAAATCGCAGCCCGCGCAGAAGATGGCGCCTCCCAAGAAGCACGCAGGAATCACGCGGATGGGCTTCGACGACTTCAGCGCCGACTTCACGAGATGCGGAACCGCGATGCCTACGAACGACACCGGACCAGCGAACGCGGTCACGCAGGCGGAGAGCATGCTCGCTAGAAGGACGAGCACCACGCGGAAACGTGCGACGTTCACGCCGACGCTTTTCGCGTAGGCTTCTCCCAGCTTGAAGGCGGAAAGGGGCTTCGATATCGCGAATACGCATGCGCTCACGGCGATCACCACGACCGCGATGACCGCGACGTCGTCCCAGCTCGAACCCGAGAAACTACCCAAAGACCAGTTGTGCAGGTTTACGATGGACTGGTCGTCGGCGAAGGCGATGAGGAAGTTCGTCGCCGCCGAGCAGATGTATCCCACCATGACGCCCGCCACGATGAGCATGGCCATGGAACTTATGCGCCGTGCGATGAGGAGCACGAAGCCGATGGTGATAAGCGAGCCCAGAAATGCTGCGGCCACCATGGCTGGCGAGGACATGGCCTGGTTCGCGCCCAGAAGTACGATCATCGTAAGCGCGACGACGAACTTTGCGCCCGAGGAGACGCCCAAGATGAACGGGTCGGCGATGGGGTTGTTGAAAAACGTCTGTAGCAGGAACCCGGAGAGCGAAAGTGCCCCGCCGAGAAGCACGGCTGAAAGCACGCGCGGCAGGCGAATCTCCCAGATGACTTGGCTTTCCATGGAATTGGCCGCGCCGCCCGAAAGGATGCCGGGGATGTGGTCTGCGGGCACGAGCACGCTCCCGATGCACAGGTTGGCCCCGACGAGCACGATGAGGACAACAGCGAGCAGCGCCGTCACGACGCGACACCGCGCGGCGCGCCCCGATTCGTCGTATGTCATGGAAAGCCGGCTTCTCATGACGCTAGCCGAGCTTCCTCAGATAATGGAAGTCGCTCGCGTCATCGCCGGTGAACGCCCCGTGCAGCTCGTCGATAATGTCGGCGGTGGAAGTCATCTGCTGGTACATGTCGGCGCTTGTGACCCAGACGTTGCCGTTCTTCACGGCTTTGAACTGCGACAATAGCGCGTTTTTGCCTACGAAGTCGTTCAAGGTGGCAACCGATTCGTCGATGGTGCCGTTGTAGACGATGATGTCGGCATCCTTCGCCGTCGCGTAGAAGCGCTCCATTTCGAGCGTTACTGACGAACCTGACGTCGACGCCGTCTGCGCGTCATCGAGCGCGTAGTTGCCGCCTGCAAGCTCGATCATCTGCGCCACGTAGTCGCCCGCCCGCCGCGTGACGGCGGCCCCGTTCGAGTTAATGTAGAAATACGCCACGGTTTTACCTGACGACGCGAGCCCCGACGTTTGCTCGACGCGGGCCTTCTGCTCGTTGAACAGGTGCGCGGCCTCGTCTTCCTTGTCGAACAGGACGCCGAAAAGCTTAATCCACTCGACGCGCCCGAGTGCTTCGGGCTCGCTCGACGACTGTTCGGTGAGCACGACGAGCCCGAGCTTCTGCAGCTTTTCCTTCACATCGGGCGTGTGGTTGATCATGGTGTTCTCGATGGCGAGCGTGCAGCCCGAGGCCGATATTCGCTCGTAGTCGGGCGCGCTGTACTTGCCGCCGTAGGCGATCGCCCCACTTTCGAGTGCGCTTTTGAAGCCCGCGACCGAGCAATCGTCGGCCTTCGTGCCCGACATGAGGATGTTGTCGTTCGCATCGAGCGCGTCGACCAGGCACATCGTCGCCGACGACACGAGGTACACCTTGTTGGCGGGACGCCTTATGACCGCGATGTCGGAGCTCAACCCATCAGGTACCTTCGCATCTTGCGGTACCACGAGGAAGCGCTCCCCGTTCGAAATGCAGATAAGCCGCAGGCCGCCTTCGTACTCGTCGACAGTGAAGCGCTCGGCGTATTCAAGCTGAAGCGCCCCCGTCGGCTCCCAGCCGCAGCCCAAATCGGCGTTGTGGAAGTCGGCCGCGGCGCTTGAAGCCGTTCCCGCAGGGGAGCCGCCGCTTGCATCGTCGCCCGATTTCTCCTTCATGGTGGATGAGTCGAAGTGGAGCGTGTAGTCGATGGTGTGCGGCGTCGACATGGCGACGGTCTCGGCCGACACGGCGATGTCCTCGTCGAGCGTGACGGGTATCTCGAACGTGGAGTTGCCGCCGTCGTTTATGGGCGCGTAGTCCACGCCGTTGACGGTCATTTTGTCGTAGTTCGAACTCGACCAGGTGATGGTCGCGGTGTAGGTGTCGCCATCCTTCACAATTGTGGTGGGTGAGGCGATGCTTGCGCGCCCTGACCCGCCGGAGAGCGAGACGCTCACAGTGTATTCCTGAGAGCCTGCCGTGCCACCGGTCGCGTTCGGGCTCGCACTGCACCCCGCGAAGGGAAGCGCGAACAGGGCGACGAGAACGCAGGCGATCGCGCGCACCGCGATGCTGCGACGCTTCCTGTTTTCCCCCTTGGGAAGAATCGACCGCATGGCGTTACTTCAGTGCGTCGGCGCGCAGATCGACGCCGGCGGATTCGAACACGAGCGTGCGGTCGTACCACTGCTCTTTTCTAATACTCCACGCGGCGCAGGCGGTGTCCTCGTCGAGCGCTTCAACGGGCACGTCGTAGGTGTACTTGCCTTCCGCGTTTTCCACATAGGGGATGAAGTCGGCCTCGCTCGCGGCGGCAGCCTCGTCGCCCGTGCCCATGAAGAGCTTGCCGTAGCCCGTGCCGGAAAGCGTCATCACGCAGTGCATGGAGCCGTTTTCCACGATGAGCTGGGCGTCCACAATCCTGAACATGTTCGAGCTGGAATCTACGGTGATCGGATAGGTGCCGTCGGCCACCTTGTCGGCGGTGATGGGGGCAGCGCTTGCGCCCTCGGGCGCATCGGCCGCCTGTTCGGTCTTTTCCTGGGAATCGGCATCGCTTGCCTTTGCGCTGTCGATTGAATTTCCGCCGCAGCCGGCGAGCGAGAACGCGAAAAGCGCCGCTGACAGGGCGAAGGCGAGGGTTTTCTTCAACATGGAGGGAGGTTCCTTTCAATCGCTTCGACCGCCCGCTCGTGCGGTGGGCGGGCGGGACGCGAATGCAACGGGCATGCGCCGTCGGTCGGGGAAGGCGCATGCCCGTTGCACGGGGACGCGACCGGCGCCCCCGTGCGCGGCGAGTTTACAGCTTGGCGATGGCGTCGTCCACGTGTGAGACGTAGATGTCGTCGACCGCGGCGTTCTGTCCCAGACCCTGGAGCAGGCACGTCACTTCGAAGCCGGCGGCCACGAACTTCGCAGCCCAGCTGTCGGGGTCGGTCTCGTCTGCCATGTCGTTGTTCGCGTGGTCGCCCGCGACCACCATGAACGGCGCGAGCACGGCCTTCTTGTACCCTGCGGCGCTCGCGGCGGCGATAACATCCTCGCAGGTCGGTTCAGCCTCGACGGTGCCGACGAAGAACTGCGTCAAGCCCTCGTTCTTGAACACTTCCTGCATCTTGGCATAGTCGGCGTTGGAATCGGCTTCGGTGCCGTGGCCCATGAGGCACAGCGCCGTCTTGCCGTCGTCGAAGGACGCCATGTTCTCCTTAATGGCGGCGGCCACCTTCTTGTAGTCGTCGTCGGAGGTGAGCAGCGGGTCGCCGAGCGAGATCTTGTCGAACTTGTCGGCGTACTTGTCGAGCTCGTCTTTCACGTCGGCGTATTCCAGGCCAGCCATGAGATGCGTCGGCTGCACGACGATTTCCTTCACGCCGTCTTCCACGCAGCGGTCGAGCGCCTCGGTCATGTTGTCGATCGTGATGCCGTCGCGCTTCTTCAGCTTGTCGATGATGATCTGCGCGGTGAAGGCGCGGCGGATGTCGTAGTCCTGCCAGTACTTCTCGCGGATAGCGTCTTCGATGGCGCCGATGGTGATGTGGCGCGAGTCGTTGTAGCTCGTGCCGAAGCTCGTGACGAGGATGACCGGCTTCACGGCCTTCTCCTTTTCGCTCGATTTCTCGGAACTCGCGGAGGTGCTGGAGCAGCCCGCGAGCGCGACTCCGGCGAGCGCGAAGGCTCCGGTTGCTGCGGCGCCCATGAAGCCGCGGCGTGACATCTGGTCGGACATGGTTTTTCCTTTCCTCGGTTTGCCGGTCCCCCGGCGACAGTTGCTTGTCGGCACAAGCGAAAGAAAAGCGCACCCCTCGGGGTTCACAAGGAGCTAACGCCACGGCGATGCCGTGAGGAAAAGGCGAAGCAGTCTGGCTTGGGGCGCGAGGCGGTTCGCCCGTGCGTCCTATACAGTAATGTCCCTTGCCCAGGATTCCCACCTGGTTCCCTCCGCAAGCCAGCGCGGGCTGTGCGGGCGCCGCGCCGGTCATTTCCTTTTATCCGATTGTCATATGCTCGTTGCCGAATCTTTTACTATGATAGTGGGCACTTTTGAACGTGTCAAAGCCAGGGCGGGCGGCATTGCGCCTCCTGCCTGCGTATTTGCGCCGATTGCCGCTGCGGGCGCCGTGTTTTGGCCGCTGCGCGAATGGCAGCGTAAACGGTTGCGATGAGAAACGGGAAGGGAAGGCTCGGATGATTCATATCGTTGGCGCTGGCTCGGGCGCCGCCGACCTTATCACGCTGCGCGGGGCGCGCCTTTTGCGCGCGGCCGACGTGGTCGTTTGGGCGGGGAGCCTTGTGAACCCCGAGCTGCTCGCCGAGTGCAAGGAATCCTGCATCGTCTACGACAGCGCGCACATGACCTTGGAGGAAGTGCTCGACGTGATGTGCGCGGCAGATGCGCGGGGCGAGGAAGTGGTGCGCCTGCACACGGGCGACCCGTGCCTGTACGGCGCCATCCAGGAGCAGATGGACGCGCTCGACGCGCGCGGCGTGGACTACGAGGTGGTGCCCGGCGTGTCGAGCTTTTGCGGTGCCGCGGCGGCGCTTCGCCAGGAATATACGCTGCCGGGAATCAGCCAGTCGGTCGTGATCACGCGGCTTTCCGGGCGCACCCCCATGCCCGCGGGCGAGGGCATGCGCACCATGGCGGAAAGCGGCTCGACTATGGTCATCTTCCTGAGCTCGGGTATGCTCGCCGAGCTTTCCGCCGAGCTTTTGGCCGCGGGCCGCAGCTCCGATGAGCCGGCGGCGCTCGTGTACAAGGCGACCTGGCCTGAGGAGCGCGTGGTGCGATGCACAGTGGGCACGCTCGCCGATGCGGGCGCGCGAGAGGGCATCGACCGCACGGCGCTCGTGGTGGTGGGCCGCGTGCTCGGAGCTCGCGGCAGGCTTGCACACAACGGCGCGCAAGCGGAGTCGTACGAGCGCAGCAAGCTTTACGACCCTTCGTTTTCCACGGGGTATCGGAAGGCGAGCAGCTAGCGTGGCCTTCGAGCACTACATATATACCGGGACGACCCGCCTGCGCTGCGGCTACACCACGGGGAGCTGCGCCGCGCTCGCGGCGAAGGCGGCCTGCGAGATGCTCTTGTCACGAAAGCCCGTCGGCCTCGTGTCGATCGTCACCCCCGGCGGGCTGCCCGTCGAGGCGAACGTGGTCGACGCATGCATCGGCGAGGGGTGCGCCCAGTGTGCCGTGCGAAAGGACGCAGGCGACGATGCCGATGTGACCGACGGCGTGCTCGTGTACGCGCGCGTGGAACATGCGGGGTCGGGCACGGGCGCTGCGGGCAGCAAGGACGTACCCGCGCACGAATCGGAAGTTTCCGTCGACGGCGGCGTGGGCGTGGGGCGCGTGACGTTGCCCGGGCTCGAGCAGCCGGTGGGGGCGGCCGCCATCAACGCGACGCCGCGCGCGATGATTACTTCGGCGGTGCGCGAGGTGTGCGCCGTGCACGGCTTTTCTGGAGATATTGCTGTGACAATTTCGGTACCCGAGGGTGTTGCCCTTGCCGAAAAGACCTTCAACCCGCACCTGGGGATAAAGGACGGCATCTCCATCCTGGGCACGACGGGCATCGTCGAGCCGCGCAGCCTCGCTGCCTTGCGCGACAGTATCGAGCTCGAGATCCGGCAGCATGCGGCTATGGGGCGGTGCGGAGTCGTGCTCACGCCCGGCAACTACGGCGCGCAGTTCATCTCAGGGCATTTCCACCTAAACGGTGCGCCGGTGGTCTTCATCTCCAACTTCGTGGGCGATGCGATTGATTGCTGCATTCGCGAGGGATTTACCAATGTCCTTCTTGTGGGACACATCGGCAAGTTGGTGAAGGTCGCGGGCGGTATCATGGACACCCATTCGCGTACCGCCGACTGCCGCGCGGAGATTCTGGCCGCCCACGCGGCCATGGCCGGCGCGGGCGCGAAGACCGTGCGCGAGATCATGACGTCCGTCACGACCACGGCGGCACTCGAGGTAATCGAGGCCGCCGGCGTGGGGGACGCTGCGTGCGCCTCGCTCGCTGCGGCAATCGAGGACAGGTTGCGCCGCCGCGCGGCGGGCGCATGCGACATCGCCGCGGTCGTGTTCGACGCCGAGCGCCGCGAGCTTTTCCGCACGTCGGGCGCCGATGCAGTTATCGGGGTATTGGGGGCGACGTATGAGTAAAGGCGTGCTGTACGAGGTGGGCCGCGCAATCGGCTGGCCGGGGACGAAGGTGGTCATGAAGGCGCGCCGCTCGCTTGCGGACACGAAGCGCATTCTTCGCGAGGAGGGCGCCTTTGACGGTGCCGAGCTCGTAGAGGACTGTGGGCTTCCGGGCGAGCGCGTGTACCGCTCGCTTGACGATGTGCCCGATCGGGGCAGCTACTTCTCGACGATGGTGGTGCGCTAGATGAGGATTTCCTGCATAGCGTTCACTGAGAGGGGGTATGCGTTGGCGGAGCGCACCGCACGCGCGCTTTCCGATTGCGCGCAGACAGGTGAAGATGACCCTGGCTGGGACGTTTCCGTTTCGCGCGGGTTCGGCGAGGGGAAGGCCGACCTGCGCGCATGGACGGCGCTCGCGTGGGAAGCGTCGGACGCGCTTCTGTTCGTGGGCGCGGCGGGCATCGCCGTGCGGGCGATCGCGCCGCATGTCGCTTCGAAGGCAACCGATTCCGCGGTTGTGGTGATTGACGAGGCGGGGCGCTTTGCCGTCCCGCTTTTGTCGGGGCATTTGGGCGGTGCGAACGAGCTTGCGCAAACTGTGGCCCGCGCGGTAGGGGCCATCCCCGTCATCACCACGGCGACCGACGTCCGCGGCGTGTGGGCGGTGGATACGTGGGCGCGCTGTGCGGGGCTCGCCGTTTCGAATCCCGAGGCCATCAAGCGAGTGTCGGCGCGGCTGCTTTCGGGCGGGCGCGTGGCACTCTATTCCGACATGCCGATTTCGGGACAGCCGCCTGAGGGGGTAGACATTGCGTCCGACCGCGCTCGGGCCGATATCGTCGTGTCGCCGTTCGCTGGCGCGAATGCAGGCGCGTTCGTTCGCGCGGCGGAGACAACGGACGAGGTCGTGCCCGCCGGTGAGACGGGGATGCCGGCGGGCATGCGGGTGCAGGCGCCTGCGCCCGAGCCGCTTTGCCTTGTCGTGCCCTGTATCGTTGCGGGCATAGGGTGCCGTCGCGGTGCGTGCGCCGAAGCGATCGGGGAGGCGTTTCTTCTCGCGTGCGGGCAGGCGGGCATCTCGCCTTTGGCCGTGCGCGAGGCGGCGACGATCGACGTGAAGGCGCACGAGGAGGGTCTGCTCGCCTTCTGCCGCGCGCGCAATATCCCGCTTGCGACGTATTCCGCAGAGGAGTTGTCGCAGGTCGAAGGCAGCGTTTCGCCATCTGATTTCGTGCGCGCGACGGTGGGGGTCGACAATGTGTGCGAGCGCGCGGCGCTCGCGGGCGGGGGCAAACTTATCTTCCCGAAGCTCGCTCACGGCGGCGTGACCGTCGCGTTTTCCAAAGTATCTATCGAACTTTCGTTTAAGGAGCGGTGATGGGAAAGCTCTTCGTGGTGGGGATCGGCCCGGGCGGCCCCGACGGCATGACGATTGCGGCTCGGCGCGCGCTCGAGGCGGCCGACATCGTTGTTGGGTACACGAAATACGTGGAGCTCGCGCTCGCCGCCGTGCCCGACGCGGCGCATCTCGCGACGCCGATGATGCACGAGGTCGAACGATGCCGCCTGGCGCTTTCGCGCGCGCAGAGCGGAGAAGCCGTGGCGCTCGTGTGCAGCGGTGACGCGGGCGTGTACGGCATGGCGAGCCCCGTGCTGGAGCTTGCGGAGGACTACCCCGATGTAGACGTGGAAGTTATCGCCGGGGCCACCGCGGCTCAGAGCGGGTCGGCGGTGCTCGGCGCCCCGCTTGCCCACGACTTCGCGGTCGTGTCGCTCTCCGACCTGCTCACGCCGTGGGAGGTCATCGAGCGCAGGCTCGCCGCCGTGGCGAGCGCCGACTTCTGCATCTGTTTGTACAACCCGCGCAGCAGAAAGCGCGCCGACAGGCTCTCGCGCGCGGCGAAGATTATGCTCGAATGGAAGGCCCCCGACACGCTCTGCGGCTGGGTACGCAACATCGGGCGCGATGGGCAGCAGTCGGGCATGTGCAGGCTCTCCGAGCTGGGGGAGTTCGACGCCGACATGTTCACCACCGTGTTCGTCGGCAACGCGGACACGAAGCGCGTGGGCGGCCGTATGGTCACGCCGCGCGGGTATCGGGAGATTCCATGCGAAAGGTAACGATCATCGGGGCGGGGCCCGGAAACCCCGACTTGCTCTCGCGCGCGGCGCTCGACGCGATCGACATCGCCGACGTGGTCATCGGCGCTCATCGCGCGCTTGTCGGCATCGACGTGCCGCACGGCGTGGTGAGATGCGAGCTCGTGAAGACGGCGGACATCGTCGCCGCACTCACCGATGCGGCGTCGTGGCAGCGCGCCGTGGTCGTGATGACGGGCGATGTGGGGCTGTTCAGCGGCGCACGCCGCCTGGTGGAGGCGCTCTCCGGCGACGCGCAGGTGGACGTGCGCGTCATTCCCGGCATAAGCTCAGCGTCGTATCTCGCCGCGCGCCTCGCGTGTCCATGGCAGGATTGGCGCTTCGCGAGCGCTCACGGCGTGGCGTGCGACATCGCGGCTGAGGCCGAGCGCGCAGGTGAGCTCTTCCTCGTCACGTCGGGCGGGGAAGACCCCTCGCGGCTTTCGGGCGTGCTTGTGCAGGCGGGCTTCGGGGACGCGCGCGTGACGGTGGCCGAGCGCCTGTCGTACCCCGACGAGCGCATCACCTGCGCGACCGCAAGTGAAATTGCAGGTCAGACGTTCGACGACTTGAACGTGATGCTTATCGAGTTCGCAGGCGGCGCTGCGAGCTCCCGCTGGCCGTACGCTTCCTCGGGCATTCCCGACGAGCTCTTCATCCGCGGCGACGTTCCCATGACCAAGCAGGAGGTGCGCGCCGTCGCGCTCGCGAAGCTGCGCCTTACTGCGACCGATACCGTGTGGGACGTCGGCGCCGGCACGGGGAGCGTGTCGATCGAGGCGGCGCTCGTCGCGCGAGCGGGGTCGGTATGGGCGGTCGAGCGCAACGCGGCCGGCGTGCGGCTCATCCGAGAGAACGCGGATGCATTCGGGTGCGGCAACGTGCATGCGGTCCCCGGTGTCGCCCCCGAAGCGCTTGCGAAACTGCCCGTCCCCGACGCCGTGTTCGTCGGCGGGAGCGCGGGCGAGCTTCCCTCCATCGTGGAGGCGGCGCTCGAGAAGAACTCGCAGGTTCGCCTGTGCGTGCCATGCGTTACCGTTGAGACGCTCACCGAGGCGTGCGCGCTCCTCTCGGGTTCGCGCTTTAAGGGGTTCGAGGCGTGCCAGGTGTCGGCCGCCCGCGCCGAGGCTGTAGGCTCGCACCATCTTATGAAAGCGCAAAACCCTGTGTTCCTCGTCAGCGCGCGTGGTGCAGGTGGGGAAGGCGGCGCCCGGTGAGCACGTCCATCCCGCGCTTCATGGTCGCTGCGCCCTCGAGCGGGAGCGGCAAGACGGTCGTAACGTGCGCGCTCCTGCGCGCGCTCGCGCGCCGCGGTCTTGCATGCGCGGCCTTCAAATGCGGCCCCGACTACATTGACCCGCTCTTTCATCGCCGCGTCGTGGGTGCGCGCTCGGGCAACTTAGACGGCTTCTTCACCGACGCCCCGACGCTGCGCGCCCTGCTCGCACGCGGCGCCGCGGGCGCGGATGTCGCGGTGCTCGAGGGGGTCATGGGCTTCTACGACGGCATGGCGCCCGGAGTGGCCGACGCGAGCAGCTACCATGTTGCGCGCGACACGGAAACGCCGGTCGTTTTAGTGGTGAACGGGCGCGGGGCGTCTTTATCGCTCGCCGCCGTAATCCGCGGCATCGCCGAGTTCCTGCCTTGTGCGAACGTTCGCGGCGTCGTGCTGAACAAGACGAGCGCCGCTGCCTGCGCCTACGCGGCGCCTGCGATCGAGAAGCACACGGGCGTCGCGGTTTTGGGGAATATCCCCGCCGACGAGGCGTTCTCGCTCGAAAGCCGGCATCTGGGGCTTGTGACCGCCGACGAGGTCGAGCAGCTCTCCGCGCGCATCGACAAGATGGCCGAGCTGGTGGAAAAGAGCGTCGACGTCGACCGCTTGCTCGAAATAGCGGCGACGGCACCCGATATCCGCGAGGAACCTTACCGGTTGGAGCTGATCGCGGGAGTGCGGCCCATCGTCGCCGTCGCGCGTGACGAGGCGTTCTCGTTCTACTACGAGGAGAACCTGCGCGCGCTCGAGGACCTGGGTTGCGAGCTGGCCTTTTTCAGCCCCCTGTGTGATAGCGAGTTGCCCCGGGGGACAAGCGCCCTCTATCTGGGGGGCGGCTACCCGGAGCTCCATGTGCGGCAGCTCTCCGAGAACGCGCCGATGCGCGAGGCGGTGCGGCGCGCGGTGGAATCCGGCATGCCGACGGTCGCCGAATGCGGTGGGTTTCTGTACCTGCAGCGCGAAATCGCCGATAGCGAGGGGCGGCGCTGGCCTGTTGCGGGCGCCCTTGAGGGCGCAAGCGAGAACGGGGGAAGGCTGTCCCATTTCGGGTACGTGGAGCTCGCTTCCCAACGCGACGGTCTCTACGGGCCGCGCGGCACACGCATCCGCGCGCACGAGTTCCACTACTGGCAGTCCACCTGCCCGGGCGGCGACTTCTGGGCGCAGAAGCCTCGGCGCGACAAGGGCTGGCCGTGCATGACGACCACCCCGTCCCTGGTGGCGGGCTTCCCGCATGTGTACTATCCTACGAACCCCGACGTTGCGCGCGCATTCGCGTCTGCCGCAGCGTCGTTCGCAGAGAGGAGACGGCATGGCTGAAGCAACCGAAACCGCGCTTGCCTGCATCCGCGAGGAAGTCGAGCGCGCGTTCTCGTTGGCGCCGGGCGCCGTGCTCGAAGCCGCGCTCTCCCGGATCGCGCCCGCAGACGAGTGCGCCCGCGCCGCCGCGTACGCCGCGTGGGACTCCATCGCGCACCCCTTGGGGGGATTGGGCGACTTTGAAGACGCCGTCGCGTGTATCGCCGCAGCTCAGGGGAGCGCCGAGGTGGCCGAGTTTCCCCGTGCGCTCGCGGTATTCTTCTCCGACAACGGGGTCGTTGCCGAAGGCGTGTCGCAAAGCGGGCAAGACGTGACGCGAGCCGTCGCGCGCAACATGTGCGAGGGGGCTGCGAGCGCCTGCCGCATGGCGGCGTTCGCGGGTGCCGAGGTCGTGCCCGTCGACGTGGGTATGGCCCGGGGCATAGAAGACGCGCGCATGGTGCGCGCGAACGTGCGGCGGGGGAGCGGCAACATCGCGCACGGCTCCGCTATGTCTCGCGATGGGGCCGTGCGTGCGATCGAGGTCGGAATCGCCGTCGCGAGCGGGCTTGCCCGCGCCGGCGTGCGCCTTCTCGCCGCGGGCGAGATGGGCATCGGCAACACGACCACCTCGGCGGCGGTTGCCGCAGTGCTCATCCGGGCGGACGCGCGGAGCCTCGTCGGGCGCGGCGCGGGGCTCTCGGATGCCTCGCTCGCGCGCAAGCGCGACGTGGTCGAGCGCGCTATCGACGCGAACTCGCCCGATCCCGCCGACCCGATCGACGTGCTCTCGAAGGTGGGCGGCTTCGACATCGCGGCGATGTGCGGCTTCTACCTGGGGGCCGCCGCCTCGAAGGCGCCGGCGCTCCTCGACGGGGTCATATCCTGCACGGCGGCCCTGTGCGCGGCGCGCCTGTGCCCCAACGCCTTGGGCTACCTCGTGGGCACCCACGCATCAAGCGAACCCGCAAGCCAGGAGCTCCTTCGCGAGCTCGGCATAAAGGCACCCCTCGACGCAGGCATGCATTTGGGCGAGGGCGCGGGCGCCATGGCGTATCTGCCCCTTCTGGATTCTGCGCTGCGCGTGTACCGGGATGGGAAGACGTTCACGGCGACTGGCATGGCTGCTTACGAGCATTTCGAGGCTGGGAAATGACGGTGACGTTCGTTATCGGCGCCGCCGCGAGCGGCAAGAGCGCCTATGCCGAGTCCCTGTGTCTCGGGCACGACGGCCCCCGCGTGTACCTGGCAACGATGGAGCCCTTCGGGGAAGAGGGCGCCCGCCGCATCGCGCGCCATCGGGCGCTGCGCGAGGGCAAGGGGTTTTCCACCCTCGAGCGCACGCGTGACGTGGGCGCCGCAGTGTCCGGGCTTCCGCGCGGCTGCACGCTTCTTTTGGAGGACGTGGGCAACCTGGTTGCGAACGAGCTTTTCGCGGAAGGCGGCTTGTCCCCACGTGACCCCGACGCTGCGGCGCGCGAGGTGCTCGGAGGCATCGAACGGCTCGCTCAGGCCGCTGCGTATACGGTGGTGGTCTCCGTCGACGTGTTCGCCGATGGGATGCGCTACGATGAGGGGACCGAGGCATGGAGGCGCGCGCTTGCGCGCGTGAACGCGGGCGTGGCGGCGCTGGCCGACCGCGCAGTCGAAGTGGTGTGCGGGATTCCCGTGTGGATGAAAGGCGAAGGGCCTACAAGGTGAAGATAGCAGAGGCAATCGGCGCGGCGTTCGGAACGTTCTCGCGCATCCCCGTCCCGAAATCGACCTGGACCGATTTCGGATCAACCCATGCGCTTGCCGCGTTTCCCCTGGTGGGCGTTGCGGAAGGCTTCCTCATGACGGCGTGGGGGTACATGGCGAACCTGTTCGGCGTGCCCGCGACCATCGTCGCGGCTGTGCTCGTGGCGCTGCCTGTGGCGGTGACGGGAGGCATCCACCTAGACGGGCTCTGCGACACCTCCGATGCGCTTGCAAGTTGGGCCCCACGCGAGCGAAAGCTCGAGATCATGCACGACCCGCGGGCGGGCGCCTTCGGGGTCATCGGTGTTGTCGTGTACCTTATTCTGCAGTTTTCCCTGTTCACCGCGCTGCCGCTTACGGCGGGGACGTTCCTTGCGCTTCTGTGCTCGCTCGTGTTCTCCCGCGCGCTTTCGGGGCTCGCCGTTGAATGTTGGCCTGCCGCGCGGGCGGACGGCATGGCCGCGGGACTCTCGCCTTCGAAGAAGCGCGCGGCGATCGTCGTGCCGCTTTGCGCTTTCGCTGCGGCTTCGGCTGCAGGGATGGTCGCGTGCGCTCGGGCCGTCGGCGCCCTTATGGCGGTGGCGGGGCTTTTGGCGCTCGCGTGGTATCGCCATGTTGCCCTGTCCCGCTTCGGCGGGGTGACGGGGGATTTGGCCGGATGGTTTCTGCAATGGGCCGAGCTCGCGATGCTTGCCATGCTGGTGGCGGGGGGCATGCTCCTATGATGCTCGTGGTAGGTGGCGCGCATTCGGGGAAGAGGACCTTCGTGCGCGAAAAGCTCGGGTTCGCGGCGGACGATTTCGTCGACGCGGCGCAGCTTGCGGAGGGCGTCGTGCCCGCGGTTTTTGCCGGCCGTGTCGCGTACCGTGCTGAGGAACTCGTACGCACGCTCGACGCTGACCGGGCGCTCGAGCGGCTGATTGGCTTCGACGCAGTGATTCTGACCTTGGTCGGCTCGGGGGTCGTCCCTATGCGTGCGGAAGACGCCCAATGGCGCGAGCGCGCGGGGCGCCTGGGATGCGCGCTCGCTGCGCGCGCCGACGTCGTCGTGCGCATGACGTGCGGGATTCCCCAGGTCATCAAAGGAAACCTTGCCGATGCGCCTCGAGGGACGCTGGGCGCGGGCGCGCCTTTGGAAGTCATCTTCGTGCGCCATGGTGCCACGGCGGGCACGGAAGACCATCGCTACAGCGGGGCGGGCACCGACGAGCCCCTGTCGAGCGCGGGCGAGCGCGCTTTGCGCGACCTCGCGTGCGATCGTGACGTGTTCCGTGTTATCACGAGCGGCATGGCCCGCACCGACCAGACGGCACGCATTCTCTTCCCGAACGCGGAGCTTATGGCGTGCCCCGGTCTGCGCGAGATAGATTTCGGCGACTTCGAGGGGCGAAGCGCCGCCGAACTTAAAGAGGATGCGCGTTACCGCGCCTGGGTAGACTCCTGGTGTGAGACGCGCTGCCCGCATGGCGAGGGCAAGAGCGATTTCACCCGCCGCGTCGTCGCGGCGTTTCGGGAGGCGTGCGAATCGGAGCGCGCCCAGGGGAGTGGGCGCGCCGTCCTCGTCGTTCACGCGGGTACCGTGAAAGCGCTGCTCTCCGAGCTAGCTGTCCCGAAAATGGGATACTTCGACGTACATACCGAGCCGGGTGGTGCATGGGCCGCCACCTGGGATGGGCGCTGCCTTCGCGACGTTCGCCCCGCTTCGGGGGGCGATGCCCGGTGATGACGATTCTTGCCGTCGCCGCCGGGTTCGCGGCCGACCTTGCCTTCGGCGACCCGCGCTGGCTTCCCCATCCCGTCGTCGCCATGGGGCGCGCGATCACGTGGGCCGAAGGCCGCCTGCGGGGCGCATTCCCGCAAACGTCCGCGGGCACGCGCGCCGCAGGGCTTGTGCTCGCCGTGGCGCTTCCGCTTGCGTGTGGGCTTTTGACCTGGGGAATCCTGCATCTTTGCGGCATGGTTCACTCCGGCTTGCGCTTCGTGGCCGAGGCATGGGCAAGCTATCAGATTCTCGCGGCATGCGAGCTTCGCCGCCAGAGCCTGGCCGTGGCCCGCGCGTTCTCGAAGGGCGGCCTTGTCGCGGCTCGCGAAGCCGTCCGGCTCATCGTGGGACGCGACACGTCTGTTCTCGACGAGCAGGGCGTTGCGCGCGCCGCCGTGGAAACGGTGGCGGAGAACGCGAGCGACGGCGTCATCGCGCCGCTTTTCTACCTTATGATCGGGGGTGCGCCCTTGGGCATGGCGTACAAGGCGGTGAACACGCTCGACAGCATGGTGGGCTACAAAAATGAGCGCTACATCGACTTCGGCTGCGCCTCGGCGCGCCTCGACGATGCGGTGAACTGGATTCCCTCGCGCTTATCGGCCCTGCTCATGATCGCCGTGTGCCCGATCGTCGGGCTCGACGCGCGCGGGGCGGCGCGCATCTGGCGCCGCGACAGGCGTCGTCATGCGAGCCCCAACTCGGCGCAGACCGAGTCAGCGTGCGCGGGCGCGCTCGGGCTGCGCCTGGCGGGACCCGCGGTGTATTTCGGCAAGCTCGTTGAGAAACCGACGATAGGCGACGCGTCCCGCGAAATCGAGTGGGGCGACATCGCACGGGCGACAAGGCTCATGCTCGCCGCGTCCGTATGCGCGCTCGTCGTCTTCGGCGCCGCGCGCGCGGCGGTCGTGCTCGCCGTGGGGGCGATGGCATGAGGGAAGATCACGCCGCGCCCCAGGCTGCCGGGGGAATCCTGCGCGCCCGTACGCATGGGGGCAGCTCGCAATCGCTCGGCATCGCTTGCGAAGGGGGCGCCTCCGACCTCATTGACTTCTCGGTGAACGTGAATCCGGCAGGCCCCTCGCCGCGCGCCGTCGCCGCAGCTTGCAAGGCGCTTTCTCGAATCGACGCCTACCCCGATAGGGAAAGCCTCGCACTCGTTCGCGCCCTAGGGCGCGCCCAGGGCATTCCCGAAGATACTATCGTCTTCGGCGCGGGCGCGTCTGACATCATCTGGCGGCTCGCCGCGGCGGTACGCCCGAAACGCATCGTCGTGTGCGCGCCGACGTTCTCTGAATATGCGGAGGCGGCATCGTACTACGGTGCATGCGTGCAGGAGTTCCCGCTCTCCGAGGCGGATGACTTCGACGTGCCCGCCTCCTTCGCCCGCGCGATCGAGGGGCCGGGAGACGTGGCGTACCTCTGCAATCCGAACAACCCGACGGGGCGCCTCGTCGACCCCCGCGTGATCGATGCCGCGGCTTGCCGCTGCGAGCAGGTGGGCGCGCTGCTCGTCGTGGACGAGTGCTTCCTCGGATTTGCGCCCGACGCCCGCGAAAGGAGCGTGGCCGCACGCGCCGCGTGTTCGCACCATGTGGCCGTGCTCTCCGCGTTCACCAAGCTCTACGGAATGGCAGGGTTGCGGTTGGGGTATCTGATCAGCGGAAACGCCCAACTCATCGAGGGGATTCGTCGGGCGGGGCAGGCGTGGCCCGTCTCCTCGGTCGCCGAGGCCGCGGGCATCGCCGCCCTGGAAGACGTCGAATACGTCTCGCGCACGCGCGATGTATTGGCGGGCGAGCGAGCGTGGCTTTCCCACGAGCTCTCCTCGCTCGGGCTTTCCGTCGTGCCGTCGGATGCGAACTTCCTTTTAGTCCGCACGCCGGCGAAAGACATCCCCGAGCGCCTGTATAAACAGGGAGTTTTGGTCCGCACGTGCGACTCGTTTTCGATACTGTCCCGTTTCTGGTGCCGCGTCGCCGTGCGCACGCACAAGGAGAATGCCCGGCTTGCGATGGCGTTCAGCCGCGCGCTTCGGGCGGAAGGCGCATCGGGCGAAGGCGAACCCGACGAACGGGGCGGCGCTTCTTGCAGCGGCGCTATGGCGGGCGCGGATGGCCGAGGCTCGGCGAAGGAGGTCGATACCCGTGGGTAGGGCGAAGCCCATCATGATCCAGGGCACCATGTCGAACGCGGGGAAGAGCCTGCTTGCGGCGGGGCTGTGCCGTGTGCTTTCGCAGGACGGCCTGCGCGTGGCTCCCTTCAAGAGCCAGAACATGGCGCTCAACAGCGGTGTCACGGCCGACGGGCTCGAGATGGGGCGCGCCCAGATCATGCAGGCCGAGGCGTGCGGCATCGCGCCCGACGTGCGCATGAACCCCATCCTGCTCAAGCCCGAAAGCGGCCACCGAAGCCAGCTCATCGTGGCCGGCAAGGAGCAGGGAGCCTTCGCTGCGAGGGACTACTTCGCGCGAAAGAAGGCGCTCATGCCGCAGATTTTGGAGGCGTTCGATTCGCTCGCGGAGGAAAACGACGTCATCGTTATCGAGGGCGCCGGCAGCCCCGCCGAAATCAACCTTGCCGAAAACGACATCGTCAACATGGGGCTCGCGCGCGCCGTGTCCTCCCCCGTGCTGCTCGCGGGCGACATCGACCCAGGCGGGGTGTTTGCCCAGCTTTACGGCACGGTCGCGCTCCTTGCGCCCGAGGACCGCGCGCTTTTGCGGGGGCTTGTAGTAAATAAGTTCCGCGGCGATGTAGAAATCCTGCGCCCGGGTTTGGCCCCGCTTGAGAAGATGTGCGGGGCCCCCGTCGTGGGGGTCGTGCCGTATCTTACGCTCGACCTGGACGACGAGGACTCGCTCGCGTCGCGCCTATCTGCCCGCGAGGCGCGCGGCGTCATCGACGTCGCCGTCGTGCGCCTTCCGCATCTGTCGAACTTCACCGACTTCGACCCGCTTTCGCGCGTGCCCGGCATGGGCGTGCGCTACGTTTCCTCGACGACCGATCTGGGCCGACCCGACCTGGTGGTGCTTCCCGGCTCGAAGTCCACGGTCGACGACGCGCGCTGGCTTGCGGCTAGCGGCATCGGAGCCTGTGTACGCGCGCTTTCGGGCGCGGGCACGCCGGTGCTCGGCATATGCGGAGGCTACCAGCTTTTGGGAGACGAGCTTTCCGACCCGCACGGCAGGGAAGGCGCTGGCACCGCGCGCGGGCTCGGGCTCATCCCTGCAAGTACGGTGTTCAAGGAGGAAAAGCGCCTCGCCCAGTCGGAGCTGCGCATCACGGGCGCCCAAGGCGCGTTCTCGGTGTGGAACGGCATGACGGCGCGCGGGTACGAGATTCACGACGGCGAAACGACCGTCTCCTGCGCCCCTGCGGGCACGATTGGCGGCAAACCAGAAGGCGCGGCCTGCGGAAACGTGTTCGGAACCTATCTCCACGGCCTGTTCGACGAACCGGGGGTGGCACTCGCCCTCGCGCGCTCGCTCGCGCGCATGCGCGGCCTGCCCGAGAGCGTCGTGGGTGCTGAGGGCGCGGTGTCCGCGGCCGATCACCGTGCGCGCGAGTTCGACCGCCTAGCCGACTCCGTGCGCGGGGCGCTCGACATGGAGTATGTCTACCGCATTATCGAGGAGGGCGTATGATCCACGTGTATCATGGCGACGGCAAAGGCAAGACCACGGCGGCGATGGGGCTCGCCCTTCGCATGCTCGCCGCAGGCCGCCGCGTCGTCGTTGTGCAGTTCCTGAAAGACGGCGAAAGCGGGGAGGCGCGCCTGCTCGCCGAGCATTTCGGCGTGCCCGTGTTCGCGGGGAAGGCGTCGGACAAGTTTACCTGGTCCATGACGTCGGAAGAACTTGCCGCGACGCGCGAGTTGCACGATGGGAACCTCGCTTCCGCGCTCGCCGAGCTCGAGGGCGCGCAGGAGGGGCTGCTCGTGCTCGACGAGGCGCTCGACGCGTTTTCGAAGGGGCTTGTCGACGAGGCGCTCGTGGACCGCGCGCTCGATATGTCCGCGCGCGGCGTCGAAGTAGCGCTCACCGGGCGCGCGCCTT
The DNA here is from genome assembly GCA_902470805.1 of uncultured Collinsella sp. Taxonomy (GTDB): domain Bacteria; phylum Actinomycetota; class Coriobacteriia; order Coriobacteriales; family Coriobacteriaceae; genus Collinsella. The sequence continues at coordinate 123,143 of CABRHX010000002.1, forward strand.
CCCGCAAGATCGTGGAGAAGGCCGACTACATAACCGAGATGCGGTGCGAGAAACACCCCTACGAGCAGGGGATATGTGCAAGGGAAGGAGTGGAGTACTAGATGGATTCCAAGGAGATGGCGCCCGGCGACATCGAGCGGCGCAGCTTTGAGATCATCACCGAAGAGCTCGGCGGCCGCACGTTCCCGCCGCTCGAAGAACCCGTCGTGAAGCGCGTCATCCACACCACTGCTGACTTCTCGTACGCCGATTCCCTCGTGTTCACCCATGACGCCGCGCACTGTGCGCTCGACGCACTGCGCGCAGGGGCCACGGTGCTCACCGACACGAACATGGCGCTCGCAGGCATAAGCAAGCCCGCGCTCGCGAAGATCGGCTGCCAGGCCGTGTGCTACATGGCCGACCCGGATGTCGCCGCAACGGCGCGCGCCGCGGGCACGACTCGCGCCGTTGCGAGCATGGACAAAGCTTGCGGCATCGAGGGTCCGCTCATCGTGGCTGTCGGCAACGCTCCCACAGCACTTCTGCGCCTCGCCGAGCTCATGGACGCGGGGAAGATCTCGCCCGCGCTCGTCGTTGGGGTGCCGGTTGGGTTTGTGAACGTGGTCGAGGCGAAAGAGGAGCTACTCGCGCGACGCGTGCCGGCCATCGTCGCGAGGGGTCGCAAGGGCGGCTCGACCGTGGCGGCCGCCATTATGAACGCGCTGCTCTACGAGATCACGCGCCCAGGCGGCCCGAAGTGACGGCGCCCGCATCCGCGCCGGCGCTGCGCATCTTCGCCGGCACCACCGAGGGCCGCCTTCTGTGCGAATGGGCGAGCGGGGCGGGCATCCCCGCCCGTGCCTACGCGGCAACCGAGTACGGAGGCGAGCTTTTGGGCGAGCTTCCGGGCATCGAGGTGCATGCGGGCAGGCTCGACGAGGCCGACATGGAGCGCGAGCTTTCCGGCGCGCGCATCGTCGTCGACGCCACGCATCCCTTCGCTACGCTCGCAAGCGGCAACATCCGGGCCGCTTCGCTCGCCGTGGGTGCACGATGCCTGCGCCTTACGCGCCCGGTCGAGGCGCTGCCCAAAGGCGTCGTATCGGTCGCGTCGATCGCCTGTGCGGCGCGCTTTCTCTCCGAGAACCCGGGTCGCGCGCTTCTCACGACGGGGAGCAAGGAGCTTGCTCCCTACACGCGCGTCGCCGATTTCGCGGAGCGCTTCTTCGTGCGTGTTCTCCCGCTGCCCGGTGCTATAACGAAGTGCATCGACGCGGGGTTTTCGCCGTCGCACGTCATCGGCATGCAGGGGCCCTTCACCCGCGAGCTCAACGAGGCGATGCTTCGGCAGGTGGGCGCCCAGTGGCTTGTGACCAAGGACTCGGGAACCGTAGGCGGCGCGGCCGAGAAGATCGCCTCCGCGCGCGACGTGGGAGCGCGCTGTATTGTGGTCGCCCGTCCCGCCGAGGGAGGCGGGGCCCTTTCGCTTCGGGAAGTGGAAGACGCGCTCTTACGGGAGTTCGCGCGCTAGGCGCTCGCCGCGCCTGCGCGCCCTCCCGCCCGCGAGGAGGAGCGCCCCGAGCAAGCTCGACCCGTACAAGCCCGTCATCCGCCAATAGCTCGAGGACGACGCCCGGAACTGGCGCAAGCAGCCCTTCAATAAGTTGCGGTGAAATAGCGTCTGTTTTTGCTGCTAAATAGCATATTCAGTCCCTAATTCACCGCAACTTGTTGGTGGTGGCTTACTGGTAGCGTAGGCATTCCACCGGGTCGAGCTTTGCTGCACGGCGAGCGGGGTAGAAGCCAAAGATTACGCCGATGCCGACCGATACGGCAAACGCGATCAACACTGTTGTAATGGAGAAGCTTGGCGTGATCGTCCCGGTAGCTCCAAACTCGCTCATGATGCCCGAGCTTGCGGCAAAGAACGTGAGTCCCCATGCCAGCAGATAGCCAATCAGGACACCCAACAGTCCGCCGGTGACGCACAGCGCCGAGGACTCGGCCAAAAACTGCGCGGTGATATCGCGACGACTTGCGCCCAGGGCACGGCGAATGCCGATCTCACGGATGCGCTCAGTCACGTTGGTGAGCATCATATTCATAATGCCGATACCGCCGACAAGCAGCGAGATGCTGGCGACAGCGCCCATGATGAGCGAGAACGCGCCCATAAAGGAGTTGAGTGCATCGATGGCGCTTTTCATGGAGGTCGCCGATACACTGTCGTACTCATCATCCTCCGCGATGCCCTTCATTGCGCGCACCTTGGACTCGATGGTCTTACAAAGCTCGTCCATGTCTGTGCCCTCGGCGGCAAGAGCCGTCACGCTGGGGAATGAAGGATTTTCGTCGCCAAACAGGCCTGAGATGGTTTCGCGCGGCATATACAGCGTGAGCGAGCCCATGGAGTCGTTGCCGCCATCAATCACACCTACAATCTGCACCTCGCCGTTGGACACCTTGATGGTTTTCCCCAGCGCATCCTGTTCGTTGCCGTAAAGCTGATCGGCGCCGCCGCGGCTGATGAGCGCCACGCGCGAGCCTGATTGGGACTCGGCCTGGGAATAGGTGCGCCCCGCAACGAGCTTGCTGGCCCCCACGGCGTCGAGCATGTCGCTATCGACACCCTGTGCCATGACGGTATAGCTTTTATCGCCGGTCTTGTACTCGGTGTACGCGCTGTCGACAATGCCAATCTGCTCTATCTGCGGCACCAGTTTTTGAAGCTTCTCGATGTCCGACTCGGTGAGTTCTTGCGACGAATAGATTTGCACCATGCGTGCCGCATTGAGGCCCAGACTGTTGACCAGGCTGTTTTGGATGCCGCCGATGAGCGACGTCATGGCGATAACCGAGGCGATGCCGATGACAATGCCCAGGATGGTGAGCAGGCTGCGCCCCTTGTTGGCTTCGAGCGAGTGAAGGGCTTCCTGGATGAGATCGCGGGCGCTCATGCCACCACTCCTTTCGGCGGGTTGGCGGAGGCGGAAATCATGGGCAGGTTATCTACAGCGCTGCGTAGGGTCCGCGGTGCATGTGGAATATACGCGCCGTCGTGAATGCGACCGTCGCGGATGGTCACGGCACGGTCGGCCTCGGCGGCGATGCCGGGGTCATGTGTGATAAGCACGATGGTTTTGCCGCGCTCCTGAAGTCTATGGAAGGTCTCCATCACAAGCGCTCCGGTGGCGGAGTCAAGGTTTCCCGTCGGCTCGTCGGCCAGAATGATGGGCGGGTCATTGACGAGGGCGCGTGCGATGGCGACACGCTGCATCTGGCCGCCCGAGAGCTCGGATATGCGGTGGTCCCAGTGGTCAACGGGCAGCGTGACAGCCTGCAGCGCGTGCACGGCGCGCAGTTCGCGCTGGCTACGGGGCACATTGGTGTAGGCCAGCGGCAGCATGACGTTTTCGATAACCGACAGGCGCGGCAGCAGGTTGAAGCTCTGAAAGACAAAGCCAATGCTCAGGGCGCGAACTTCGGTGAGCTCGTCATCATCGAGCTCGGCCACGTTGACCCCTTGCAGGTAATAGTCGCCTGCCGTCGGCTTATCCAGGCAGCCTAGGATGTTCATGAGCGTTGATTTGCCCGAACCCGAGGGGCCAGTGATAGCGACGAATTCGCCGGGATTTACCGCCAGGCTCACGTTGTGCAGGATGTGGGCGCAACCTGCCTCGCTCTCAAAGATGCGGTGCACGTTGCGGATGTCGATAACGGGACGCATTACATGTCCTCATCGGCAGACATACTGCCCGAATCCGCGCTGTAGCCGCCGTCAGCCGTTGCGTCCGCTCCGGTGTCCATGACGAGGGCGTCACCATCGCGCAGCTTGGTAACCGGCACGTTGGGGTTGATCTCGTTGCCCTGGTCGTCGCGCTTGACCTGTGTCTTGCCGACTACGGTTTCGTTGTCGTTTTGCGTCACGACGGTCACCTTGACGCGGCGGGTTTGCTTGCCCTCGTCATCGGTTGCCACGTTGACGTAATAGTGTTCGCCGTCTTCGGTCATGAGCGCCATCGTCGGCACCATCACCACGTCGTCGAGCTGCTCGGTCACCACCGAGACCTCGGCCGTCATGCCCGGCTTCAGGCGCGCGTCGGGCGCCTCGATGAGGATGTCGACGTTAAAGGTCACGCTGCCGCCGCCGTTGGCGGCGTCGGAGTTTGCCACCGACGCGATAGCCGTGACGGTTCCCTGGCTCACGATATCGGGAAACGCGGGATACGTGACGTTGGCGCTCTGCCCAACGGCGATCTTGGCGATGTCCTTTTCGCCCACCTGCACGGTCACCTTCATCTTGGATAGGTCGGCGATCTGCATGCACTGCTTGCCGCCGCTCGTATCGCTTTCGCCCATGATCATGCCGCCTGTTACCGTGGCGCCCACCTTGGCGTTAAGCTCCACGATGCTACCCGAGCTCGGGGCCGTGACCGTGCGACTGGCGGCCTTGGCGTTCGCCTGGTCTAGGTTTGCCTGGGCCGAAGCGAGGCTGCGCTGCGCGGCCGATACGGCGTTCGTGTCCGCTGATGCGTCAGAGACGCCAGCCGCTGCGGAAGCTCCATCGACGTCCGTCGTTGGGGTGGCCTGCGCGACAGCGGCGGCTTTCTGCGCGTTGGTGAGGTCTTCCTGGGCGGCTGCAACTGCACGCTGCGCCTCGGCAACGTTGCGATCGAGCTCGTCGTTTTTAATGGTCATAAGCACGTCGCCCTCGCTGACGGATTGGCCTGCCTGCACGTTGATCGAATCGACCGTGCCGTCGACAGAAGGGGAGACCACTGAGGACGAAATGGGTTTGAGCTGGCCTTTCGCCTCGACCGTTGTGGTAAACGTGCCCTCGGTCACCATGTCGGTCACAGGCCCGCTAGCTCCCTGTGGCTGCGCATTGAGAACCAGGGTAGCGACAATGGCAATGAGCGCGATGGCACCTACGACGCCGGCGGCAATACCGCGTCGAATCAGCTTTTTGCGTCGACGTTCGGCGCGTTTTGCCTTGAGCTTGGCATATGCCTCTTCATCGGAAATCTCGACCGTATCGTTCGTGCGTCCGCTCTGCTTGTCGGTGTGCGCGTTTGTAATCAGAGGAATCGTTTCGGTGGCATCTTCGGGCGTGCGCTCGGTATCATCCGCGCCCGGGGTGATGGTGGGGACATTCGGCATAGCGTCTCCTTTATAGAAAGAACCTCGATAATTATATGCGCCCACCGGTTGGGGCGGGCGCATAGGACGGTTTCTTTCGGAACTGTTAGATTGGTCGCAGCGGTTCCACGTTGTAGGAATGCGCGCATTGCACTACGAGTGGACAACCACGCACAGGCCGACTTTGATGCAGTCGTGAAGTGCCTTGGCGTCTGCCAGGCGCAGGTTGATGCAACCGTGGCTGCCGCACCACTTGTACGACTCGGCATTATCGAAGCTCTTGTCGTTTTGCCAGGTGGCATCGTGGAAGCCGATCATATTGCCCTCGAACGGCATCCAGTAGCTCACCGGGCTTTCGTATTTGGGCTTACCGGTCTCGGGGTCCTTGGCTCCGATCAGGGTACTGCCGCCGTCGTTGCTGTTGATCTGCCACACGCCTTCGGGGGTGGCGTCCTCGCCCGGCTTGCCCGAGATAAAGTTGGCCTCCCAAACGATATTTCCGCTCTCGTCATAGTAGCGCGCGTGCTGTTCGGACAAGTCGACGTCGATATACGCCTTCCAGTCGGGCTCTCCCTTTGCGGTAAAGGTGTCGGCCTTCTGGGAGTACTTGATCTCGATTTCTCCGGTCTGCTTGTTGTTAATGGCGTCCTCGACCTGCTTGGCGAGCGAGCTGCTGTCGATGGACCAACCAAAGTCACCGCCTTCGACGGCGCACTGCTTGCCATCGGCGCGCGTCCACCAGCGAGTGGAGCCCACGGTATTAAAGCCGTTGGCGAGCTCGGCTGCCCAGCTGCTGATCTGTGACGTATCGAGCGTGGGGCTGGCCGGATCGGCAAAGCTGATCCACTGTAAGACGGAGCTGCCATCAACCATGCCGGCATCCTCGCCGTTGAGCTTGAGGGTCACGTTGACGCCCAGGAAGTTGTTGGCGGCATCGCATGCGGCCTGAATCTGATCATCGGTCAGCGTTCCATTGAGCGGCTCATAGGCATCGTTGCCGAGCTTGGAAAGATCAACGGTCTCGGCCAGCGAGGCAAGCTCGAGCTCGGCATATTTAATGACATGCTCGCGGTTGATTTTTTCGTTGGAGCGCACCTTCTCGACGGTAAACTTGCCGGCCTGCTCGTCATAGGAGCTATTTGCCTCGAACGTGCCCGAACGGCCCTCGTTAAACTCGTCGATGGCGGCGCCCAGATCCTTCTCAAACTGCTTTTGGTCAAAGGTGTCGGAGAGCATGGACAGGTCGACGTCTTGATCAAGATCGACTTCGTTGGAGGTAGCGGTTGTTTTGGTCTTGCCGCTTAAGGATTCCACAAGGCGGACCGGCCATACAAAGGCTTCGTTGTGGCTGATAATCTCTTTTGCGGCAGCTTCGCCGTCGACAATGGGCTCATCGGACTCGGGCTGATAGGTCCAGCTAAAGTCATCGCCTGTCACGGTGAGCTTATAGTGCTTCCATGCCGAGTTGACCTTGGTGGCGGCAGACGAAGCGTTGGAGAACGAGACGTCGACGCCGGCGATGGTGGTGTTGGGGTAGGCTACCTGCGAAAATGCTACGACGCCTACGATATAGACAATGACGATTAGACCCAGGACGACAAAGAGCGTCGTCTTTTTGCCCGACTTATTGTTGCCGGCGGACTTGCGCGCGGGGCCGCGATCGCCTCGAGCGTGCGTGGGGGGGTGCTTGGGCGCATTACCGTTTGCCTGGTGCTGCTGACGTTGTTGACGCTGCTGTCGCTGTTGGTTCGGGCGTTGGGAAGCGTTTGCCGCACCACGCTGCTGACCGTGGCTCGGCGCGATAGGACGCGGCGACTGAACGCCGCCGGTGTGCCTGCTCGGCTGCTGCGGATCGGGAATCAGTTGAGTTCGATCGTTTTGCGACATCGTATGCATATCCTTCGATTTTCGCCTTGCGGTTCATCGTGTTTTTTCTGGGCTTGCATTATAGCGATTGCCCTACTGTTTGTGGTACGGAAACGGTGGCATTCAAAAGAGGTGGGACATTTGTCCCACCTTTGAGTCATTCTTTGCCGTTATCCGCACACACCGCATTTTGCACAGGCCGAAAGTGCGGCCGGAGCCTGCGCGATGCCGCCCTTTGCCGTCTCGCGCAGCGTGGCCGGCAACGCGTGGCCCACCGAGAGCATGACGTGTGCCATTTGGTCAAACGGCACCAGACTCTTAATGCCGGCGAGGGCGAGTTGTGCCGAGCTAAAGGCCGCTGCCACGCCGATGGCGTTGCGGTTTTGGCAGGGCACCTCCACGAGGCCGCCTACGGGGTCACAAACGAGGCCCAGCAGGTTACTCAGTGCGATGGAGCTGGCATCGAGCGCCTGCTCGGGTGTGCCGCCGAGCATCTGCACCAGCGCGGCGGCTGCCATGGCGGCAGCGCTTCCCACCTCGGCCTGGCAGCCGCCCTCGGCGCCGGCGACGCAGGCGCTCGTGGTGAGGTTGAGGCCGATGGCGGCTGCGCAGTAGAGCGCGTCCATGACCTGCTCGTCATCGAGCTGCAGGCGATCGGCGAGCGCAAGCACGCAGCCGGGCACGACACCCGCGGAGCCTGCCGTGGGGGCGGCGACGATCACTCCCATCGTGGCGGAGCGCTCGAGCACGGCCATCGCGCGGGCCACGGCTTCGGTCTGGACGGGGCCCATCAGGCTTTCACTCAAATCGTTGCGACCGGTGGCTTCGACGAGCTTGGCCTCGCCGCCGATAAGCCCGCCGAGCGATCGCTGCGGATTGGCGATGGGGGCCGTGGTCTCCTCGCGCATGACGTCGAGCACGCGGCGCATGGCGGCGACGGCGTGGGCCTCGCCGGTCAGACGCGCCTCGCGAACGGCCATGACAGCGCCGATGCTGAGCCCCAGTTCCTCGCACGCATCGAGCAGCTGCTCGCCGTCGTCGAAGATTTCCTTGGCCGAGACGCCGGGGGAGAGCGACGAGGCAGAACCGGGGAGCTCGATAAACGTTGCGTAATCGACATTGTCGAGCTTGCGCAGCATGGGGACGACGGTGTCGTCGGGCGCGCCGTCGGTCTCAAAGACGGAGTAGGCCTGGCCGCCCACTTCGGTGCGGTAGGTACGGCAAAACGCGATGTTTACATGGGCGTAGGCGAGCAGGTTGGTGAGCGCGGCGAGTACACCGGGGACGTCCTTGTGCGCCACGAAGAGCGTGGAATACATGCCCGAGATGTCGACGCCGACGCCGTTAATGCGGCTGATGCGCATCTTGCCACCGCCCAGGCTCTCGCCGCGAACCTGTGCCGTGGCGCCCGTGTCGTCGACCATTTCGATGTCGACGGTGTTGGGGTGGATGGAGGCGTCGTCGCCTTTGATGTCAAAGCGATATTCGAGGCCCTGCTCGCGCGCGAGGTCGAAGGCCTGCTTGATGTTCTCGTCATCGGTGTCGAGGCCCAGGATGCCCGCGACGAGTGCACGATCGGTGCCGTGGCCGCGGTAGGTGTGGGCGAAGGAGTTCCACAGGCCAAAGGTGACTTTGGTGATGCGGCCTTCCAGCAGGCTGGCGGCAACTTGGGCGCAGCGCAGGGCGCCGGCGGTGTGCGATGAGCTGGGGCCGACCATGACGGGGCCCAAGATCTCGAATGCCGAGGTCGTAGCTAGTGTTTGCGGCTTGCCTGCCATGGATGCTCCTTATCTATCCCGTCGTCCCGAGGGGCGGGACATACTCTGTCCCGCCGTTCCGAGGGCTTTAGTATTTGGTCGCTTGCTCGGACAGTCCTGCTCGCACGGAGGCCACATTAAGTGGCCTCCGGCTCGTGCGGAACTCGCGATCGACCTTATGCCCCGCCCCTCGGGACTAAGGATACATGGTAGAAGGGCGCGTGCCTCAAAATTCATTAGCTGGTGACGCAGCGTAGGCTCATATCGAAATATCTTCACCACCGGATTAATAAAAAAGAAGTACCGCTTGGGGGCGGTACTTCTTTTGGTGCGTTGCTATTTGGCTGCGGCTTTTCTCGTTAGCTTACAGACCGCAGGCTGCTTTGAGTTCTTCGACTCGGTCGGTCTTCTCCCAGGTGAAGTCGGCGTCTTCTCGGCCGAAGTGACCGTAGGCTGCCGTCTTTTCGTAGATGGGGCGACGCAGGTCTAGGTCGCGGATGATTGCGCCCGGGCGCAGGTCGAAGGTCTTCTCTACGGCCTCGACGATCTTGTCCTCGGCAACATGTGCGGTGCCGAAGGTGTCGACCATGATTGAGAGGGGCTTGGAAACGCCGATGGCGTAGGCAAGCTCGACTTCGCAGCGGTCGGCCAGACCGGCGGCGACCACGTTCTTGGCTACCCAGCGCGCGGCATACGCGGCGGAGCGGTCGACCTTGGTGCAGTCCTTGCCGCTAAAGGCACCGCCGCCGTGACGGCCGTAGCCGCCGTAGGTGTCGACGATGATCTTGCGGCCGGTGAGGCCCGTGTCGCCCATGGGGCCGCCCACGACAAAGCGACCGGTGGGGTTCACGTAGATGTCCGCGTTGTCCCACGGCATGTTCTCGGCGGCCATGACCGGGGTGATGACGTGCTCGATGAGGTCGGCCTTGATCTTGCCCATGTCCTCGATCTCGGCGGCGTGCTGCGTGGAGATGACGATGGTCGTGACCTCGACGGGCTTGCCTTCCTCATAGCGCACGGTGACCTGGGTCTTGCCGTCGGGACGCAGATAGGCGAGGGTACCGTCGTGACGCACGGCGGCCAAGCGCTCGGCCAGGCGGCTTGCCAGGTAGTGTGGCATGGGCATAAGGGTCTTGGTCTCGTTGGAGGCATAACCGAACATCATGCCCTGGTCGCCGGCACCGATCAGGTCGATCGGGTCGGTGGTAGCGCCGGTCTGGGTCTCGAAGGACTCGTCAACGCCCTGCGCGATATCGGGCGACTGCTCATGGATGAGGCTCATGACGCCGCAGGTGTCGCAGTCAAAACCGAACTTGGCACGGTTGTAGCCAATGCGGCGTATAACGCCACGGGCGATCTCCTGCACGTCGACGTAGGCCTGAGTGCGGATCTCGCCGGCGACGATGACGGTGCCGGTCGTCACGAGGGTCTCGCAGGCGCAGCGGACGTTCTCCACGTTGGCAGGCACGCCGTTGGGGGCGATGTAGCCCTGCTCCTGCAGCTCTATTTCTTTGGCGAGGATTGCATCGAGGACGGCGTCGCTGATCTGGTCAGCGATCTTATCGGGATGGCCTTCGGTCACCGACTCCGACGTAAAAACGAAGGACCCGTGTTGGGGTGGGATGGAACGAAGTTCTTCTGACATGATTGTCCTTTCAAAAACGTGTCCCGGCGACCGTTACCATTCCGCCGGGCTCTCTATGCAAGGGCACATCATAGCGCGTAAATCAAACATTCACACCCTTTCCGCACCTACTCATTGGGGACAGACTTAAATGACCAGCCTTCCTAAGTGCCGACAGGTTGCCCAATGACTGGTCATTTAAGTCTGTCCCCAATGAGTATCCCCAATGAGTAGGTCGGTGCCCTTTGTGCGGAGGTTGCTTTGATGCTTTATACTGGTGCGGTTAGACATCCATCCTGCAATCGAGGAGATTTCCATGGCATCAGACGTTCGCGTCCGCTTTGCACCCTCACCGACGGGCAAGCTGCACATTGGCGGCGCCCGCACCGCTATCTATAACTGGGCTTTCGCCCGTGCTAACGGCGGCACGTTCATCCTGCGCATCGACGACACCGACCCCACCCGCTCTACCGACGAGAACACGCAGATCATCCTGCGCGCCATGCGTTGGCTGGGCCTGGACTGGGACGAGGGTCCCGAGGTGGGCGGCGATTTTGGCCCCTACGCCCAGACCGAGCGCCTGGACCTGTACAAGCAGGCCGCCCAGAAGCTTTGGGACGAGGGCAAGGCCTATCCCTGCTTCTGCACCAAGGAGCAGCTCGACGCCGACCGCAAGGCCGCGCAGGAGCGCAAGGACCCCTTCCAGGGCTATCAGCGCCGTTGCCGCAATCTTGATCCCGAGGAGGCCCGCCGTCGCATCGAGGCCGGCGAGTCCTACGTCCTTCGCATCAAGGTGCCCGAGGACCGCGGCGACGTCGTTATCCACGATGCCGTCCACGGCGAGGTGACCTTCGATGCCAAGGAGCTCGACGACTTTGTCATCTTCCGCTCCGATGGCACGCCCACGTATAACTTTGCGACCGTCGTCGACGACGCCATGATGAAGATCACCCATATCATCCGTGGCGACGACCACCTGTCGAACACCCCGCGTCAGGTCATGGTCTACGAGGCCCTCGGCGCGCCCGTGCCTACGTTCGCCCACATCTCCATGATCCTGGGCGCCGACGGCAAGAAGCTCTCCAAGCGCCACGGCGCCACCTCGGTGGAGGAGTACCGCGACGCCGGCTACCTGTCCGACGCCTTCGTCAACTACCTGGCGTTGCTCGGCTGGTCGCTCGACGGCGAGACTACAATCATCCCGCGCGATGTTCTGGCCAGTAAGTTTTCGCTCGACCGCATCTCCAAGAACCCGGCGACCTTCGACCCCAAGAAGCTCGACTGGGTCAATGCCGAGTACATCAACGGCATGACCGATGCCCAGTTTGCCGACGAGATCATGGTCCCCGAGCTGCACGAGGCGGGCCTCATCGAGGGCAACGTCGAGTACGGCGAGGACTGGATCGACGCGCTTGCCGCTATCGTCAAGCCGCGCACTAAGATGCCGGCCGACGCCGTGACCGTCGCCGCTCCCATCTTTGCCACGGCCGAGACGCTCGAGTATGACGAGAAATCCGTCAACAAGGGCCTGGCCAAGGAGGGCATGGGTGCCATTCTGGATGCCGCCAAGGCCGCGCTCGAGGGTGTGGACGAGTGGACGGCTGCCAATATCGACGCTGCGCTTGAGCCGTTGCCCGAGCAGATGGACCTTAAGAAGCGCGTGGTGTTCCAGGCCGTGCGCGTCGCCGTTTGCGGCAACATGGTGAGCCCTCCGCTGGGCGAGACCATGGCGCTCGTCGGCCGCGACGACTGCCTGGCGCGCATCGATCGCGCCCGCACGATGGCGCTGTAATCGCTGCGCAAACGTTTGTATCCGAGCCCCGTTCACCTCAAGCGGGGCTCTTGTTTCTGTAGACGTATGGGATAGGAGGTGCTGGGGCCATGGCTGAGCAACTTTCGCTGTTTGGTTCGCCTGAACCCGAGCGGGCTCCGGTGAAGCCTGTGCCTGCCGCTGCCTCGGCTCAGCCTAAGCCTGCACCCGAACCCGTCACCGCCTATGCGAGCGTGGTCCTCGACATCCCGACGCGTGCGCTGTCCGAGCCGTTTGCTTATGGCATTCCCCGGTCCTTTGCCAACGAGGCGCAGATCGGATCCACGGTCCTGGTCCACTTTGGTAACCGTGCGGCCGCGGGCTATATCGTCGACATTGCGCCTGATCTGGGCGACCTGCAGGGCAACAACGCCCTCGAACCCGCGCGCATTAAAGCCATCGAGGCTATCCTCAGCAAACCGCTCTTTACCGCCGAGGCTGCCCGCATCGCGCGCTGGATGAGCCGTGAGTATGTTGCGACGCTTACCGAGTGCCTGCGCCTGTTCTTGCCCCCGGGCGGCAGCCCGCGTGTGGTCAAGGGCGACGACGGCGTGTGGGCCGTTGAGCGCCCCGCCGTCAAACCCATCCAAAACCGCTGGGTCATGCTCACGCCCGAGGGCTTCGACTATACGCCGCCCAAGACCGCGGTCCGCCAGCGTCAGCTCATCGAGGCGCTCCAGTGCGGCCCGGTCACGACGCGCGACCTCAACCTTCTCTATAACAGCATGTCGGCGACCATCAAGTCGCTCGAAAGGCGCGGCGTCGTGGTGGTGGAGGAGCGCCGTGCTTGGCGTGGCTGCAGCGAGCAGACCACGCTGTCCTCGGCAAGCGGCAAGGCGCCGGTCTCCCTTACCAACGGCCAGCAACAGGCACTCGCGCAGATTGAGCGCGCCCGTCTGGACGCTCATGGCGACGTGGTGCTGGTCGACGGCGTCACCGGTTCCGGCAAAACCGAGGTCTACCTCTCCGCCATCGAGCGCGTGCTGGCAGCCGGCCGTTCGGCCTGCGTGCTCGTGCCCGAGATCTCGCTGACGGCCCAGACCGTCGGCCGTTTTCGCTCGCGCTTTGGCGAAACGGTTGCGGTCTTCCACTCGCGCCTTTCGGCCGGTGAACGCTTGGACCAATGGGATATGGTCGCCAGCGGTGCCGCGCGCGTGGTCGTGGGCGCGCGTTCGGCGCTCTTTTGCCCGCTCAGCGACTTGGGCCTTATCATCATCGACGAGGAGCACGAGACCAGTTACAAGCAGGGTTCCAGCCCGCGCTACCATGCGCGCGAAGTGGCGGCCGAGATGGCGCGTCGCTATCGCTGCCCGCTCGCGCTGGGCTCGGCCACGCCTTCTGCTGAGGCCCTCGACCGCTGCCGCCGTGGCACGTATAACGGTGCCACCTGGACGCGCGTCGAGATGCCCGAGCGCCCGGGACACGCCGTGCTGCCGACAGTCCGCATTGCCGACCTGCGCCGCGAGTTCTCGCACGGCAGCCGCTCTATGTTCTCAAAACCGCTGATGGAAGGCCTGGAGCGTGTGGTCGAGCGCCGCGAGAAGGCCGTGTTGCTGCATAACCGCCGTGGCTTTGCGCCGTTCCTTATGTGCCGCGAGTGCGGCTGCGTCCCCACCTGCAACCACTGCTCCACCGCGCTTACGTATCACGAGCGCACGCACACGCTGCAGTGTCACACATGCGGTTCGTCTTGGCGCGTGCAGCCGTATCCCGCGCCCACGAGCCGTTGCCCCAAATGTGGCAGTCGCTACCTGGCAAAAATGGGCTTGGGTACGCAGCAGATCGAGGACGCACTGCACCAGATGTTGCCCGAGGACGTCGCCATTATTCGTATGGATGCCGATTCCACGCGCGGCAAGGATGCGCACAAAAAGCTGCTTGAGAAGTTCGATGCCGCCGATTGCGCGGTGCTGCTGGGCACCCAAATGATCGCAAAGGGCCTCGACTTTCCCGAGGTCACGCTCGTGGGTGTGGTCAATGCCGACTTCGCCCTCAAGCTGCCGGACTTCCGCGCAGGGGAGCGCGCCTACGATCTGCTGGAGCAAGTCGCCGGCCGTGCCGGTCGTGGTGATCGCCCCGGCGAGGTCATCATCCAGACCTACCTGCCCGAGGACCCGGTCATTCGCGCCGTCGCTGAGCATGACCGTTCGATCTTTACCGACTACGACCTGGACCAGCGCCGCGACGCGCTGTACCCGCCTTTTGTTCGCCTGGTCAACATCTTGGTGTGGTCGGCGAACCGAGACGAAGCACAGGACTACATCGGGCGCATTGCAAAGCTCCTCAAGCGCCGTTGGCATGCTGCCGCGCCCGACTTTTTGCAGGCGGGGAGTGCCGTGCCGCAGGTGCTGGGCCCGGCTTCGTGTGTAATCGAGAGAGCCAAGGACCGTTACCGCTTCCATCTGCTTGTGAAGTCGCCCGTGGGGTACCATGTCTCTGATGATATCGACGCCTGCCTCAAAGAGGTGGGCTCTGTGCGCGGCGTGAGCGTGAGCGTTGACGTCGACGCCTATGATTTGATGTAACAACCCGAAAGGATGGCCATGGAAGCCAACGGAATCGTACTGTCGCCCGACCCTCGTCTGCGCCAGGAGTGCGCCGTCATCGAGGAGATCACCCCGGCGATCGAGACGCTTGCCGAGAAGATGAAGAAGATGATGTTCGAGAACGGCGGCTGCGGCCTGGCTGCCCCGCAGATCGGCGAGCTCATTCAGCTCGTCACCATCGACTGCGACTACAGCGACAAAAACGACTACGACCCGTACGTGCTCATCAATCCCGTGATTGTGGAGCAGAGCGACCATCTGGTGCCGTTTAGCGAGGGCTGCCTGTCCATCCCCGGCATTAGCTGCGAGATCGAGCGTCCTGACCATGTCGTCGTCGAGGCGTACGACTTGGACGCCAACCTGATTCTCTACGAGGCCACGGGCGACCTGTTCTGCGTGTGCCTGCAGCACGAGATCGATCACTTGCACGGCAACACCATGTTCGAGCGATTGAAGCCGATGCAGAGGATCAAGGCAGTCAAGGAGTACCAGGACGCCCTGGCCCGCGGCGCTCGACCGGGCGAGACGGAGTAGGTCTCACCGTCCCCGGTGCTGAGCGCCCGCATATCATCCCGTGCTCAAACATTCTCGCTTTGCTGCGAAACTGCGCGCGGGACGATATGCGGGCGCTCAGCACCGGGGACTGCGTTGTTCTGGCTCGGTTCGCCCGGGTGCCGTTGGGCCAGGGAGGGGCGTCTTCGCTGATAATTGCTTTGTTGGGAGGGCTGCTTTTATGCGGCTCTTTCTTTGTTTTTGGGTATATTTGTTCTTGTTGAATTGTTATTGCGGATAGGCTGGGTACTTGGCTTTCCGCTGTTATTTGTAGCCGTCTCGGCTCATTGTTGAGAGGAGACTAACAATTATGCGTATTGTGTTTATGGGTACGCCTGATTTTGCCGTGCCTTCGTTGACTTCGCTTTTCGAGTCTGGGAATGAGATTGCGCTTGTTGTTACTCGTCCTGATGCTGTTCGTGGGCGTGGTAAAAAGTTGGAGCCGTCTCCTGTTAAGGCTAAGGCGCTTGAGCTGGGGTTGTCGGTTGTTGAGGCTAATCGTATGACGGCCGAGGTTGTTGAGGCGCTCCGGGCTGCGCAGGCTGATATTTTCTGTGTGGCTGCCTATGGCTGCATTTTGCCCGATGAGGTGCTGCATATGGCGCCGCTCGGTATTGTGAATGTTCATGCGTCCTTGCTACCTCGTTGGCGTGGGGCTGCTCCTATTCAGCGTGCCATTCTTGCTGGCGATGAGGTTGCTGGCGTTTCTATTATGCGCATTGGGCATGGCGTGGATACTGGTGCTTATTGCGCCCAGGCGTCTACGTCGGTTGCCGGCAAGCATGCCGAGGCTTTGACCGTGGAGCTTGGTGAGCTTGGCGGCAAACTGCTGGCTGATACGCTTCCTTCTCTTGCCGATGGCACTGCCGTGTGGACTGAACAGGATGAGTCGCTCGTCACTCATGCTGCCAAGATTTCCAAGCAGGAGATGCGTCTGGATCCGCAGATGGCGGCGTTCGATTGCGTGCGCCATGTGCTTGCTTCGTCCGATACCGCGCCTGCCCGTTGTGTGATTGCCGGCAAGACGGTTCGTGTGCTCGATGCTGCGCCGGCCGATGTGTCGCTTGGCGAGGGTCAGGTTCTCGTTCAGGCCAAACGTGTTTACCTTGGCCTATCCGATGGCTCGGTTGAGTTGCTCGAGGTTAAGCCCGATGGTAAACGTGCTATGGCCGCATCTGCTTGGGCTGCTGGCCTGCAGGGTGCCGATCTTATCTGGGGTGTTTTGTCATGAGCAAGCTGTCTCCCGCGCGCAAGCTTGCGCTCGATGTGCTGATGGAGGCCGATCGCCGCGGTATGTATGCGCGCGACGTGCTGTCCTCTCGCGCATCGGCCAAGGCTATTGACCAGCGCGATTCCGCTTTTGCCGCCCGCTTGGCGCTGGGCGTGGCCGCCACGCAGGGTATTTTGGACGAGTTGCTCGATCAGTTTCTCGATAAGCCCAAAAAGGTTGCGCCGCGCGTTCGCATGGCGCTTCGTATCTCGGCCTTCGAGATGCTCTACCTGCATACGCCTGGCCGTGTTGCCGTAAGTCAGGGTGTTGAACTGGTTCGCTGCGGTGCTAAGTCCGCCGCCGGCTTGGCCAATGCTGTACTGCATAAGGTTGCGGATCACGTTGAGGACTTTGCTACTGCGTCCGATGTGGATGAGTCTGAGCGACGTTTGGTTCGTCTGTCGCGCCTGATGGGTCTACCTCGCTGGCTATGCGCTCGCATTATGGCGTCGTTTGACACTCCAGAGGGTGCGCTCGGCTTCGCCGGCAATCTGGCGCCCGCGCCGCTGGCCCTGCATGAGAACGCCTTTGCGACTAAGCCCGATCCGTATATCTCGCAGCTCGTCGCGCCTGTTTTCCCGGGCTGCCATGCCCCGGTCGATGCTCAAGTTACCGTTGCTTCGTGTGTGTTTGAGCGTGCTGCCGCGGTGGCATCTGATCTTAACGCGCAGCTTATCGCCACGGCTGCCACGCGCCCTGGTAGCTGCCTTGAGATTGGTGCCGGTCGTGGCACCAAGACCTATGTGATGATGTGCCAGGCCAAGCGTGCGGGCTATGAGCGTCAGCATACGGCGCTCGATCTGCATGATCGCAAGTGCGATCTGAATCTCGCTCGCCTGCATAAGGCCGGTATTCAGGGCGTTCGTACGGTTTCGGGTGATGCCTGCGAGCTTGATGAGGTGCTCACATCGTTTGATGCCATGCTTGGCAAACCTGCCCTGTTCGATACGGTGTTTATTGATGCTCCGTGCTCGGGCACCGGTACCATGCGCCGTCATCCCGAGATCCCGTGGCGCCTGACCGAAAAAGATGTGACGGTTGAGCTGCCCAAACTGCAGCTTACGATGCTCAAAGAGGCTGCTGCGCGCGTGGCTGCCGGCGGCGAGCTCATCTATGCGACGTGCTCGGTTTTCGACGAGGAGAACACGCAGGTGGTGGACGCTTTCCTGAACTCTCCCGAGGGCACCGGTTTTAGCCTGGAGCCGCTCTCCGAGGCGCAGATCCTGCAACTCCCCGAGTTCGATCAGGCCAAGAAGCTCGTTTCCGTACGACAAAACGACCGTGGCCTCTTCCAAAGCTTACCGGTAAACGCCGACTCTTACGACGGCCACTTCTGCGCACGCCTGGTCCGCCAGTAACAATTAAGTTGCGGTGAAATGGGGATTGAATAGCGGCATCTACCCGCCAAAAGTCCTTATTTCACCGCAACTCAGGATTTTTTGGGACGGGGATTAATTAATCGGGTATGAAAGTAAGCGGTTGGGTTCGGTAGGTTTCTAGTTGCATGAACCGCTCGCGGATTTAATATTGAGAGGTTAAAATGACCGATCTTAACTATGACATGATTGACAATCCTGAAGATAAAACTCAGGGAAATGAAGAAGTTAATAATTCTTCGATTAAAAAGCGGGTAATTATTGGTGCCGGTATTGTTGCTCTGCTTATTGCTGGTTGTGTCGTTGGTTATGCTGGTCACAATTACAAACAAGCATGTAGTGAACATAATCAGCAGGTTGAAGTTTTGTATTCAAAGGCTAGCGATAGTGTTGTTGCCTTTAAAGCTGATCCTAGGCTACTAACATTTGAGCAACGTCTTGATACCATTAGAAATGCTCAAAACAATAAAGAGATGTTGAATAAAGAAATCTCTGATGACAAATTTAAGTATGCTGATGGTACTTCCCCTGATTGGACGAAGTTGCTTAATAAATACGATTCCATCATTAAAGACTGCCGTAATGCTCAAAATAATGAGTGGAATACTTCTCTAGCTGACCATGTTAATTTTGATGTAAATTCTACTGAAGATACCGACTCACTCCAACAGCATATAAATAGCCTTAATGGCCTTCTTATTGATATTTCTAATAAAGACAACTAGAAGCTTATTTTTGAAGATGCCAAAAAGGATTCTAAGAAGTTCATTGATCAAATCAATGAACAGATCAGTCGTTATCAAACTCGTATTGATGATGTAAATAAGGCCAAGGCTGAAGATGAGGCTAAGGCTCAAGAAGAAGCAGCTAAGGCTCAGCAGCAGGCTTCTCAGCAAAACAATTATTCCAGTAATTCTGGTAGTAATTATTCTGGCGGTAGCGGCTATTCTGATGGCTCCTCTAATGGTGGTTATTCTGGCGGCTCCTCTAACGGCGGCGGCAAAGTAGTCATTAAAACCATGGACGTTTATGACGAAAATGGTAACTATGTTGGATCGACTCATTGGTATAGCGATGGTACCTGTGACGATCCCTATTCTGCCGGTATGGGCGGATTTTAAAATATGCTAATTATTAAAAATTAATTAGCTACCTATAGCGCAAAGAATCAGCCCCGCGATTGGTGTCGGTCGCGGGGCTGATTGGTTTCTAGTGGCTGTGCGGGCAGTTGGCGCAACAGCCGCTGGTGGCGTTGGTGCTGGAGCCGCCGCTTCGCTGGTCGGTGTTGTAGAAACCGCTACCCTCAAACTTGATGCCGCTGGCCGAGAACGTCTTGGCCGCCGGGGCGCCGCAGCTGGGGCACACGACCTCGGGAGTCTCGGACATGGGATGCTCAACCTCAAACACGTTGCCGCAGCTCGAGCACTTGTAATCGTAGCGCGCCATAATACTTCCTTTTCAGCACAAAGCGGGCAGATCGCTCTGCCCGCATAAATTCAAACGTCTGTAACTGTACCCTATATCGGGGGTTTTATCACGCTTCGCCCCAGAATCTATGGTTGTTGCGAAGGAGCTGTGCGGTTTTGTTCTCGGCGGCTGCAATGTCCGCCTCGTCAGCCTGCCAGGTCCAGTTGCCCGTGGCCACGCCCGGAACGTTCATGCGCGCGTCGTCGCC
Source organism: uncultured Collinsella sp. (assembly GCA_902470805.1). Classification (GTDB taxonomy): domain Bacteria; phylum Actinomycetota; class Coriobacteriia; order Coriobacteriales; family Coriobacteriaceae; genus Collinsella. Next base: position 142,740 of record CABRHX010000002.1, read on the forward strand.
AAGCCCCAGGACATCCTGCAGTGGCATCATCACCAGGGGAGCGTCGCTTGCCAGCGCGTCGCTCATCAGCTTGGCCGCCACCTCAACACCGCTCGGTTCATCGCCGCCCGCAAAGGTACGGGTGCACCAACCGGCCAGCGTCGACGTATCGTGCGTCGAGGTGTACAGAATCTTGCCGGGCGTGGGATGCACACCGCAACGAACGTCGTAGTCGCTAAACTCCAGCACGTCCATGCCGGGGAAACCGCAGGTCGATGCCATGGCGCGAACACCAGGCGTCAGATAGCCCAAGTCCTCAGCGATAAAGTTGAGCGGACCCAGTTCGTCATAGGCGGTCTGGAACAGGTCCTTGCCCGGGCCCGCCAGCCAGCGGCCGTCGGCGCATGCCTTGACCGCGGGAATGCTGTAATAGCTGTGGAATCCCAGGAAGTGATCCAGACGCACGCGGTCGTAGAGCGAGAACGCGCGGCGCAGACGATCCATCCACCAACTATAGCCGTTCTGCTTCATGTGGTCCCAACGGAACGTCGGGTTGCCCCACACCTGGCCCTCGGGCGCAAAGTTGTCGGGCGGCGCGCCGGAAATCTCAATCGCCTTGCCGGTATCGGACAGCCAGAAGTTCTCGGGTTCGCTCCACGCGTCTGCCGAATCGTCGGACACGTACATAGGAATATCGCCGATAACCTCGATGCCTTTCTTGTGCGCATAGTTCATGAGCTCACACCAAGCCAGGTCAAAGCGGTACTGCATGTACGCCTGAAGCTCGGCCTCGTTGTGGAAGCGCTTGTCGTCGATCAGATGCTCGTTGTAGCGCGCGACATCTGCCGGCCAATCGTGGCGCGACTCGCCCTCAAAGTACTTTTTGACGGCCATATAGACGCAGTATTTCTCGAGCCAATCGGCATTGCGATGCTTAAACGCGGTGTACAGCGGGTCAGCATCCTCGCCGCCGCGGGCCTTCCAGGTCTCAAAGTCGGCTGCCAGCTCCTCGTGGCTCTCGGGTAGCAGGTCGATATTGCCTGCAAAGGCCGAAGGACCGGCGTAAGGGGAGCGGAAGAAGTCCGTGGGGTTGACGGGAAGAACCTGCCAGTAGCGCATGCCCATGGCGGCCAGATGGTCGATAAAGCGACGCGTGGGCGCACCGATCGTACCGGGTTTGCCGTCGTCGGTCGGCACCGATGTGATATGGCACACAACACCCGCACCGTGATCGAGCGGCTCCTGCAGGCGCTGCTCGGCGTGGTGATAGATGATCGACGAACCCAGCGGATACAGATCGAGCGTGACCGTGCCGTTGTGGATCTCGCACTCGTGACCGCTAATCACATCGCTCGCGCATTCGCCGAGTGCCGGAATCGTCACGCGGTGTGAATTGCGCAGGCTGCGGTTGATGATAACCGTCGCGGACTCGCCATCCTTGCCCGTGCGGTTGTATGCCAGCACCTCGTCATTGAGCGCGAAGGCCTTGATTTCACCGTCGATCATAAGCGGCAGCGCACGGCGCACGGCCGAGGCATTCTTGACGATCGCGAACGTATCGAAGTCGTGCAGGTCTTCCTTGGTCGGCATGGTGCGGCGATTGCCCGGATCGGTGAGACCCTCCAAGCCGTACTCGTCACCGTAATAGATTGAGGGAACGCCCGGGAACGTCATCTGCATGAGCGTCGCGAGCCAAAAACGGCTCTTGGCAAGGCCCATCGCGTTCTCGTCCAGACGCCATTTGCTGCGCTCGCACTCGGGCAGCTGCGACTCGTCGGGGCCACCGCCGAGCACCGAGATGATGCGCGGACGGTCGTGGCTCGAAAGCAGATTGAGCGCGCAGGCCAGTGCCTCGCGCGGGTAGTTCTCGCGCAGTGTCTCGATGTCCTCGGCTGCCTGGTAGGCGTTCTTGTAACCCATCAAAAAGCCGATGACCATGTCGCGGAAGGGGTAGTCCATGGCAGAGTCGAGCTCAGAGCCCTGTAAATAGCGGCGAAGATTGCCATAGCTGATCTTGTTGGAGGCGTCTTCCCAGACTTCGCCGAGCAGCAGCGCATCGGGTTTCTCGGCGAGCACGGCCTTTTTGATCTCGGCCAGGAAGTCATCGGAAAGCTCGTCGGCCACGTCCAGACGCCAGCCATGGGCGCCGGCACGCAGCCACTTACGAATGACGCCGTCCTTGCCCAGGAGCCGCTCGCGTACCAGTTCGGAGCTTTCATTGATAGCGGGCATATTGCCCACGCCCCACCAACAGTCGTATGAGCCGTCCTCGTGGAAATAAAACGCATCGCGCCACGGCGAATCCTCGCTCTGCCACGCGCCCACGCCGGGGTAGTTGCCGTAGCGGTTGAAGTAGATCGAATCGTCGCCCGTGTGGTTGAACACACCGTCCAGAATGATGGAAATGCCCAGCTTCTCGGCCGCCTCGCATAGCTCAGTAAAGTCCTGCTCGGTGCCCAGAATCGGATCGATCTTGGTGTAATCGGCGGTGTCGTAGCGGTGGTTGCTCGCGGCTTCAAAAATGGGGTTGAGGTAGATGGCTGTAAAGCCCAGCTCGGCGATTCGAGGCAGGTCATTCTGGATGCCCTTGAGCGAGCCGCCGTAAAAGTCCCAGGTCTTGATGGATCCGTCTTCGGCGCGCTCGTACACAGGCGGCTCGTTCCAGTCCTCGACCATGCGGCGCTGAATGCCCTTACGCGGTTTTTCGACCTCGGCCAGCGTGCGCTCGCGCCAGTGCTCGTCGCGGGCATAGCGATCGGGGAAGATCTGGTAGACCATACCGCGCTCGTACCAGGTGGGACGGTTCTCACGGTGTTTGTAGACGGTGACCTGGGATGACGGCACCTCAGCGTAGTCGTAGGTTACGCCTTCGCCGCCGGTGCGGCCCTGTGGTGCGCCCAGACGAACCTCGGGCTGGCCCTCAATATTGCAGATAAAGCTGTACCAAATAAGACAGGGCTCGGTGCACTCAAGCTCTGCGGTAAATATGCCGTCGCCCTCGTGCGTCATGGGATATCGAGATTCACCGATCTCATCGACCCAGGTGCGCAGCGTAAGCGTTGCCTGCGCGGGATCGGCGTCCTCCAGAATCACGGAGAGCGAAAGGGTAGTTCCAGTGGTCACAGCGCCAAACGGAGTGCGAAACTGCGGTAGACGGCTGTTGTGTATCAATCTCATAATACGGTCCAGTTCAATAGAATCACGGCCTGCGGGCCATGGGCTTTACGCACAGGATGTAAGTATATCTGTTGTACACTGGCTGTATAAACAACATCCGTTTACCATCGGCGAACGGTTGTCCTAGAAAATCGTTTTACCACATAAATTATCGCGATATTCAAAAACGCCTATACCGATCCTATTTGTAGCTAACCAAAAGTACCTCGGTTTACTACGATAAATTGAATGATCTCAACCACAGTCATTTTGGTGATTTTAAAACCGCAGGTAGAAGCGTTGCCAATTTCGTAGATTACTGGCCGTGATCGGCCAGAGCCATTTTGTCGTAGTAAACCGGCCCTCTTTTTAATACAGAAGTTCAACGCAAAAGAGGGCGCCTGGTTGGGGCGCCCTCTTTTGCGTTGAGGATTAAGTTTTAATCGTCCGGATTAGCGGCGCTTACGGGTGGCCGTTGCCTTGCGGACGGAGGTCTTCTTGGTCGGGGCTTTTTCCTTTGCCGGAGCGGCGGGGGAGACCGGAGTCTCCTTGGCGGGCTCGGGCTTGACCGTAGCCTTCGGTGCGGCCTTGACCTCAGCGGCCTTCGGTGCCGGCTTGGCTTTTACCTCGGCCTTGGGCTCCTCTTTGGCAGCAGCGGGCTTAGTCTCTGCCTTGGGAGTCGTGGTCTTTGCCGTGGTCTTCTTGGCCGTCGTCGTGCGCTTTCGCGTGGTGGTCTTGGCGGTGGGCTTTGCCTCGACGGGCGTCTCCTCGACTTTGGAGGCCGGCTTTGCAGCCGCTTTGGTCGTGGCGGCCTTGGTCTTGGTCGACTTTGCGACCGTGGACTTCTTGGCGGTCGTGGTCTTGGACGCCGTCGACTTCTTGGCAGTGGTCTTGGCCGGAGCCTTAGCGGCCGGCTTGGTCTCAGCGACCTCAGCCTTTACCTCGGGAGCAGCCTCGACATCGGCGGCTTTCTTGGCAGTGGCGGTCGTGCGCTTGCGCGTGGTCGTTGCCTTGGAAGCAGTCGTCTTTGCTGTGGCGGTCTTGGTAGCGGCAGCCTTGGTTGTCGTAGCCTTCTTGGCCGTCGTCTTACGAGTCGTGGTCTTCTTAGCTGCGGGCTTTGCAGCGGGCTTGACCTCGGCCTCTGCCTCAGGAGCAACCTCAGCCTTCACCTCAGGCTCGGCCTTTGCGGGCTCAGCTTCAACCGGCTTCTCCTCGGCCTTGGGCTCCGACTCAGCAACAGCCTCAGACTCGTCGACAACCGCCGTCGGCCTTTCAATCTCCGGATGCATAAAGAAGTACAGGTCCAGATACTTGTCGGCCGAGCGCGTCCAGCTAAAGTCCTGGCTCATAGCCTGCGTGACCAGCTGGTTCCAGGCATCGCGGTTATCCCAGAACAGACGCGCCGCGCGGAATACCGCGTCGCCCATCTCGTCGCCGTTAAAATTACTAAACGAGAAGCCCGTGCCCTCGCCGGTAAACTCGTTATACGGGATCACGGTGTCCTTAAGGCCGCCGGTCTCGCGCACGATGGGCAGCGTGCCGTAGCGCATGGCGATGATCTGCGACAGGCCGCAGGGCTCAAACTTCGAAGGCATCAGGAACATGTCGGCAGCAGCATACATACGCTGCGACAGCGCCGGGTCAAACTCGATGCGCGCGGCCATGGTGCCGGGGTACTTGTCCTGGAAGTAGCGTAGGCCGTCCTCGTAGTCGCGGTCGCCGGTGCCCAGCACGGCCACCTGCACGCCGCCGGCAAGAATGCGGTCGAGCGCGTACATGACCAGGTCCAGGCCCTTCTGACGCGTCAGGCGCGTAACCATCACCATGAGCGGACGGTCGTCGCGAACCTCGAGCCCCAGCTCTTCCTGCAGCTTGGCCTTGCACACGGCCTTGCCCCCACGGTCATCAACCGTGTAGTTTGCGGCAATGCGCTTGTCAGTCGCCGGGTCAAAGCCCGCCACGTCAATGCCGTTCAAAATGCCCTGCAGCGCATAGGAGCGCTCGCGCAGCACGTCGTCCAGGCCCTCGCCAAACTCGGGCGTCTGGATCTCGTTGGCATAGGTGGGGCTCACCGTGGTGATGGCGTCGGCATAGCGTAGCGCACCCAGCATGTAGTTGATGCTGCAGGCGTCGCAACGCAGCTGCGAAGCGGCCGCCGGAATGTGCGCCACGCCCAGGATGTCCTCCATCACGGTGTCGCTAAACTGGCCCTGGAACGCCACGTTGTGGATCGAGAACACGGTCTTGACGCGGTCGTACAGCGGCAGTCCCTGGTAGAACTCGCGCAAGAACACGGGCGCCAGTGCCGTCTGCCAGTCGTTGCAGTGCAGGATGTCGCACTCAAAACCGGCCGGCAGGTGCTGCAGGCTCTCGGTGATGGCCTTAGAGAAGAACGCAAAGCGCTCGCCGTCGTCAAAGAAGCCGTACGGATAGTCGCGCGCAAAGTAGCGTTCGTTGTCGATGAACATATAGGTGACGCCGTCGTGCTCGAGCTTCTCGAGTCCGCAGTACTCGTTGCGCCAGCCCAGGCTCACATAAAAGTCGGAGAAGTGCTCCATCTGCGCCTTGTACTCGTCCTTGATGGTGGCGTACTTGGGTACCATCACGATGACCTCGGCGCCGGCGCGCACAAGCGCCGCAGGCAGCGAGCCCGCCACGTCGCCCAGGCCACCGGTCTTTACAAACGGTGCGCACTCGGCCGAGGCAAACACGATCTGCATCTTTTTGCTGGAATCTGCCATATTGTCTCCCATGTTGCAATTCGAGAATAGCCGCCTGGCGCAAACCGGGCGGCTATTCTACATGTTACGAGCGATGTTGCGGTGCCTACGTTAATGCACGATGGTGGTATCGGGAGTTAACGGGGCCTTGCCCAGTACCAGAATATTCTCGGGCGTGCCGCGAAGCTCGGTGTTGGTGGGGACCACGTTGTTCTTGTCCAGGATGGCATTCTCAACGCGGGCGCCGCTCTTGATGATGCAGCTCTGGTTGATGATCGAGTTGGTCACCGACGCGCCTTCCTCGACCACAACGCCGCGCGACAGGATCGAGTTGCGCACAGTGCCCTTGATGATGCAGCCCGCCGAGATGATCGAGTTGCACGCGTGGCTGCCGGTCGCATAGCGCGAAGGCGGCACGTCGTGGGCCTTGGTCAGAATCGGGCGCTCGGGGTCGAAGAGCTGGTCGGCCACGGTCTGGTCGAGCAGGTCCATGCTGCGGCGATACAGCGACTTCTCGCTAAACACGCCCACGACCTCGCCCTTGTACTCGTAGCTGCACACGTCGATGTTGCCAAAGTCGCCCTGGAGCGCCTCGAGCAGGTCCAGATAGTCGGCGGCCTGGTAGTGATCGATAATCTCGAGCAGCGTCTCGCGGTTGACGATGCAGCAGTCCATAGAGGCGTTGTCGCCGTACACGACGCCGGCGCTCACGCCCGTCAGGCGGCCGTTCTCGTTAATCTCGAGCTTGGTCTCGTCATCGACGTTGCGCGTGGCCTTGCAGTACACCACGGTCATCTGGGCACCGGAGTTCTCGTGCGCGTCGATGATGGTGTTGAGGTCCATATTAAAGATGATGTTGGTGCCCATCATCACAACATAGGGCTTGTCCGAGCGCTGGAACAGCGTCTTGTTGGAGATGATGTCGCGCAGCAGGAAGCGCATGCCGCCCTTGGTGGTGCCATACGCGTTGCCGGGCACCATGAACAGGCCGCCCTTCTTGCGGTCCAGGCCCCAGTCCTTGCCCGAGCCCACGTGGTCGATCAGCGAGCGGTAGTTTCCCGGCATGACGACGCCGACGGTCTTAATGCCGGCATTCATCATGTTGGACAGCGGAAAGTCGATCAGGCGGTAGCGGCCCAAAAACGGGACGGACGCGATGGGGCGGTCCTTGAGCAGCACGCTGCCGTAGGTCGAAGAGTAGTTAGCGGTGATATAACCGATGGCCTTGCGATTGATCATCGGATCATTCCCCCTTCCCGATAACGACGTCATTTCCAACGACGGCCGTATCCTTGGTGGTATCGACAGAGCCGAGCTTCACGCCCTCTTCGACCGTGGAGTTCTCGCCCAAAATAGCGCGGCAGATGTGCGCGCCGCTCTTAACGTGCGCACCCGGCAGCAGCACGGAATCCTCGACCACAGCGCGCTCCTCGATGATGACATCGGTCGAAAGGATCGAGTGGCGAGCGGTGCCGTAGATCTTGCAGCCGTTGGAGACCAGGCAGTCATCCAGGCGCCCGTCCGGGCCAATGTAGTGCGGCGGACGCGTAGTGATGTTGGACATGATGGGGAAGTTCTTATCAAACAGATCGAACTCGGGGTTGTTGCCCAGCAGGTCCATCGAGGTCTCATGGAAGCTGGCGATGGTGCCGACGTCCTTCCAAAAGCCGTGGAACTCGTAGCTGTACAGGCGCTTGCCCTCGCCGAGCAGCTTGGGGATGATGTCCTTGCCAAAGTCGTGGCTCGAGCGCTGGTCCAAGGCGTCCGCCTCGAGTGCCTCGATCAGCACGTCGGCCGAGAAGATGTAGATGCCCATGGACGCAAGGTTCGAATCGGGCTTCTCGGGCTTCTCGGTAAACTTGGTGATGCGGCCGTCCTCGGGGTCGGTGGTCAGGATGCCAAAGCGGCTGGCCTCCTCCCACGGCACGGGCATAACGCTCACCGTGAGGTCGGCGTTGTTCTCAATGTGCGTCTTGAGCATCTTGCGGTAGTCCATGCGATACAGGTGATCGCCCGAAAGGATCAGGACGTACTTGGGGTCGTTGGCCTTGATGTAGTCGAGGTTCTGCGTAATGGCGTCGGCCGTGCCCGCATACCAGGCACCACCGGTCTGCGTCTCGTACGGCGGCAGGATCGACACGCCGCCGTCGCGGCTGTCCAGATCCCAAGCCTCGCCGGAGCCCACATAGGCATGCAGCAGGTAGGGACGATACTGCGTCAGAACGCCCACCGTGTCGATGCCCGAGTTGGAGCAGTTGGAGAGCGAAAAGTCGATAATGCGGAACTTGCCACCAAAGCTAACCGCCGGCTTAGCGATCTTTTGGGTGAGTGCCCCCAATCGGCTGCCCTGTCCTCCTGCGAGGAGCATCGCGATGCATTCTTTCTTACTCATCGATTTCTCCTTCTGTCATCGATGTTCTTAAACCCATTAGCGACGGGCGCGGCGCTCGGTCGCGCCCGTCGAGTAATGCCGTGCTGGCATAAGGAGGCTTGCGCGCCTTTATGCGTGCCAAATCTCGTCGCGGTACTCGCGAATGGTGCGGTCGCTCGAGAACCAACCGGAGGAGGCGGTGTTGAGCAGCGCCTTGCGGTTCCAAGTCTCCTGGTCGCCGTAGCTGTTCGTGAGCTTCTCCCATGCATCCACGTAGCTGCGGAAATCGGCCATGACCAGATCGGGGTCGTTGTTGTTCATGAGCTCGTTGTAGATGCTCTCGAAGTTGCCCGAAAGACCCGCAAAGGTGTTGTCCTTGAGCTCGTCCATCACGCGGCCCAGACGCTCGCGATCGTTGTTGAGCGTATCCCACGCAAAGTAGCTGTTGGATGCCCAGAGCTGCTCGACCTCGGGAGCGGTCAGGCCAAAGATGGCTTCGTTCTCGCGGCCGGCCAGGTCGGCGATCTCGATGTTGGCGCCGTCGAGGGTGCCCAGCGTAATGGCGCCGTTCATCATGAGCTTCATGTTGGACGTGCCCGAGGCCTCCTTACCGGCCGTGGAGATCTGCTCCGAGATCTCGGCGGCGGGGTAGATGAGCTGGGCGTTGCTCACGCGGAAGTTGGGGATAAAGCAGACCTTCATGACCTCGTTGACGCGGGCGTCGTTATTGATGACCTCGGCAACGGAGTTAATGAGACGGATGGTCTCCTTGGCAAAGGTGTAGCTCGAGGCAGCCTTGCCGCTAAAGATGAAGGTCGTCGGCGTCACGTGGAAGTTGGGATCGGCGATGCGACGGTTGTAGATGTCCATCACCTTCATGATGTTCATGAGCTGGCGCTTGTAGGCATGGAAGCGCTTAACCTGAACATCGAAGACGGTGTTGGGGTCAATGACTAGACCGGTCTCGGCCTTAACGTAGGCGGCCAGGCGCTCCTTGTTGGCGCGCTTTGAGGCACCCACGGCCTTGAGGAACTCGGAGTCGTTCTGGAACTCCTTGAGCTTCTCCAGCTCAAAGGCGTCCTTGAGCCAGCCATCGCCAATGGCCTCGGTGACCAGCTTGGCGTAGGTGGGGTTGGCCTCGGCAAAGAAGCGACGGTGCGAAATGCCGTTGGTCTTGTTGTTGAACTTCTCGGGCGTCAGGGCATAGAAGTCCTTGAGCACGATGTTCTTGATGATGTCGGAGTGAATCTTTGCCACGCCGTTGACGCTGTGGCTGCAGATCACGGACAGGTTGGCCATGCGAATCTCGCCGTCCCACAGGATGGCGGTCTGGCGCAGACGCTCCTGCCAGCCCTCCTGCGTGGTGTCGAACGACTCGTGCCAACGACGGCTGATCTCGTCGATAATCTGGTACACGCGGGGGAGGAGCTTGGAGAACGTGCCGATGGGCCACTTCTCCAGAGCCTCGGGCAGGATGGTGTGGTTGGTGTAGCTCACGACCTGGGTCACGATGTTCCAGGCGTCGTCCCACTCGAGCTTCTTCTCGTCGATGAGGATGCGCATGAGCTCGGGGCCGCACATGGCGGGGTGGGTGTCGTTGGTGTGGATGGCCACAAACTGCGGCAGCAGCTCCCAGTTCTCGCCGTGCTCCTTCTCAAAGGTGTCGAGCAGACTGTAGATGCCGGCCGATACAAACAGGTACTCCTGCTTCAGGCGCAGCAGACGGCCGTGCTCGCCGGCGTCGTTGGGGTAGAGGATGGCGCTGATGGCCTCGGCCTCGGCGCGCTCGGCGTCAGCAAGGGCATAGTCGCCGCGGTTGAAGGCCTCCAGATCGAAGTGCTCCTCGACCGGCTCGGCGGCCCAGACGCGCAGCTTGTTGACGGTCTCGCCGGCATAGCCCACGACAGGGATGTCGTAGGGAACAGCCAGGATATCCTGCGTGTCCACCGTGCGGTAGAACGTGCGGCCGTCCTCCTCAAAGCCCTCAACACGACCGCCAAACTTGATGGTCACGGCCTTGTCCTGACGACGCACCTCCCAGGGATAGCCGTGCGTGAGCCACTCGTCGGTAGCCTCGACCTGGCTGCCGTTAACGATCTCTTGCTTAAACAGGCCGTAGCGGTAGCGCATGCCGTTGCCGTAGCCGGCAATGCCCTCGGCTGCCATGGAATCCAGGAAGCATGCGGCCAGACGGCCCAGGCCACCGTTTCCCAGTGCCGGATCGGGCTCCTGGTTCTCGATGACGGACAGGTCAAAGCCCATGTCGTCGAGCGCCTCGGCGACCATGTCGCGCACGCCAAAGTTGAGCAGGTAGTTGTCGAGCAGGCGGCCGATCAAAAACTCGATCGAGAAGTAGTACACGCGCTTCTTGCCCTCGGACGCCGCACGGGCGTCGCTGGTGGTTGCGACGGTGCGCGCCTTCTCGGCCACGAGCTTGGCCAGGGCGTTAAAGCGATCGAGGTCGCTGGCGGCCTCGACGCTCTTGCCGCTGATGCTCATGACGGCATCGCGATAGAGCTCGGTAAACTCCTGCTTGTTGTCGAAGATCTTATTCATACGTTCCTTTCCCCCGGGGATGTTTCTCCCGGAACGGTTATGACATGTATCCTACGCCCCCGCGGGGCGGGTAATTACAGTGGTAACGCCTTTGTTACGCTTTCTTGGCAGGAGCCTTAACAGCAGCTGCCTTGGCCTTGGGAGCAGCCTTTTTTATGGCCGCCTTCTTGGCCGTGGCGGACTTGGCCGAAGCCTTGGCAGCGGGCTTGTCAGCCTTCGCCTTGGCCGGAGCCTTCTTGGCAGCCGCAGGCTTGGGCTTCACCGAGGACGTGCGCTTCTTGGGCGCAGCCTTGGGCTCCTTAACCACGGGCGGCTTATAGCTGCTGGGGCCGCGGCGCTTAAGCACCACACCTGCCAGGCCGGGCACCTTAATCTCGATGGAGTCCATCTGCCCGTTCCAGGGATAGGGCTCGCTCGAGCAGGTGTAGGGCTCCTCGCCGGCGTATCCGCTGCCGCCAAACTCGGGACGGTCGGAATCGAAGATGACCTCCCAGTCACCCTCGCGCGGCACGCCCACGCGGAAGCTCTCGTAGCTTGCCGGGTCAAAGTTGATCAGGATCACCAGGTCGTCATCGACGTCCTCGCCCTGACGCACAAAGCTCACGATGGACTGCTTGGAGTTGTCTGCGTCGATCCAAGTGAAGCCGTCGTCGGTGTAGCCGCGCTCGTACAGGGCGGGCTCGGCGGTGTAAAGGTGGTTAAGCGCCTTGATAAACGCCTGATGATGCCTGTGGGTCTCGTACTCCTCGGTCAGGAACCATTGGATGGACTCGTAGTAGCGCCACTCAATAAACTGGCCGATCTCGTTGCCCATAAAGTTGAGCTTGGCACCGGGGTGCGTCATTTGATAGAAAGCCAGCGTGCGCAGGCCGGCAAACTGGCGCCACCAGTCGCCCGGCATGCGGCCGATCAGCGAGCACTTGCCGTGCACGACCTCGTCGTGGCTCAGCGGGCAAATGAAGTTCTCGGTAAAGGCGTACATGATGGAGAATGTGAGCAGCCCGTGGTTGCCGGGGCGCCACGGAAAATCGGTCTGCATGTAGTGCAGGGTGTCGTTCATCCAGCCCATGTCCCACTTGTAGTGGAAGCCCAGGCCGCCGTCCTGCGGCGGATAGGTCACGAGCGGCCACGCGGTGGACTCCTCGGCCATCATCATCACGTCGGGGAAGTGGGCCTCCACGGCGCAGTTGACCTGGCGGATAAACGCGCTGGCGTCCAGGTCCTCCTCGGTACCGTACTTGTTGAACTTCTTTTGGCCGGGATCGTCGATGCCAAAGTTGAGGTACAGCATGCTGGACACGCCGTCCATGCGAATGCCGTCCACGTGGAAGTTCTCGAGCCAGTACAGCACGTTGGAGACCAGGAAGGAGCGGACCTCGCCACGGGCGAAGTCGAACTTATGCGTGCCCCAGTTGGGGTGAATCTCGTGCTCAAACAGCATGTGGCCGTTAAAGGTGGCAAGGCCGTGGGAGTCGGCGCAAAAACCGCCGGGCACCCAGTCCATGATCACACCGATGCCCGCCTCGTGGCACGCATCGATAAAGTGCATGAGCTGCTGCGGGTTGCCGTAGCGCGACGTGGCGGCGTAATAGCCGGTCGTCTGGTAGCCCCAGGAGCCATCGAAGGGATGCTCCATAAGCGGCATGACCTCGATATGCGTGTAGCCCATGTCGCGCACGTAGTCCACGAGCTCCACCGACAGGTCGTCGTAGGTGTAGAACTCGCCGCGCTGCGCGGGGAAGGGATCCATGGGTCCGGGGTAGTTGCCGTACTCGTCGGGCTCGCCCTGCGGCGCGTCGCCGTGGCGCTTCCACGAGCCAATATGCACCTCATAGATGTTGAGCGGCTGCGACATATGGTTGTGGCCGGCGCGGCGCTTGAGCCACGCGGCGTCGTTCCACTTGTAGCCATCGAGGGTCCACAGCACGCTCGCGGTACCCGGAGGGCACTCGGCCTTAAAGGCATACGGATCGGCCTTGTAGAGCTTTTCGCCCTCGTTGGTTTCGATGAGGTACTTATAGAGCTGGCCCTGCTCGGCGCCAGGAATAAAGCCTTCCCAAATAGCGCTCGTATGCACGGGCACCAGCGGGTTGGCTTCCTCATCCCAGTCGTTAAATTCGCCAATGACATGGACGCTCTTTACGTCGGGGGCCCAAACGCAAAAACGCCAGCCGCGCGTACGGTTCTGCGTGTCGGGGTGCGCGCCCATCTTTTCCCAGCTGCGCTCCCACATTCCAATGCCAAACAGGTAGACATCGTCCTTGGAGAGCTCCGGTGCGTGCGGAGCCGGTTTGCGGGTTGCGGGCTTTTTAGCCGTTGGCTTTAGCTTTGTATCGCTCACGTTTGATCCCATCATGACGCGGCAGCGTGTTGCCTTGGTGACTAGATGCGAAAGGTCCAGGGCTGCACGAATCGAAGGGACGGCGATAGTTCTATGATTCGTTCCACCTCGCGTGCTCGGTGGAACTTTCGGCAGAAACTACCATAACACCTGTGCGTTAGTTTTATGGACGAAAGCGGATTTGCGGGGGCGTTTAATCGGTAAGCGACATGTTTATACCACTGGCAGAATTGCCGTGGTAAAACTCTTGACAGTTTTACCAATTAGGGTTTCAAAATTGTTAGGCTTACGTTTGGTAAAACGTTTTTAGCAGGTTGTTTACCATTTGACATCGAAAGGTTCGTTTATGTCCCATACCGCCGCTCCCAAGGTTGCTTTTATTTTCGATTGCGACGGCACACTGGTTAATAGCACCCCCGTTTGGGCCTATGCCCAGCCCGAGTTATTGCACCGTCACTGGATTGACGTGACCGTGGATGACTTTGCCCAATTTGAGCACCTGTCGCTGGAGGACGAGTGCCAGGCCTACCACGACACGTGGGGCATTGGCACGAATGGCGAAGAGTTGTATCGCGAACTGAGCGATATCCTGATCGATGGGTACTCCAAGGTGCCGCCGCGCGACGGGCTCCTGGCATTTTTGAAGCAGGCGCAGGAGGCCGGTATTGCCATGTGCGTTGCCACGTCCACGCCGGCCGAGCTGGTGCAGTCCGCGCTCGCCGGTGCCGGGCTCGACGCTTACATGGAGTTTGTGACCACCACGGGTGAGGCGGGACGCTCCAAGCAGTTCCCCGACGTATACGAGCTGGCGCTGCGCCGCCTGGAGGAGCGCCATGGGCACAAGTTTGAGCGCGCTTGGGTGTTTGAGGACGCCGTCTTTGGCCTAAAGAGCTCTGGCTCCGCCGGCTTTAAGCGCGTGGGCATCTTTGACCCGCACGGCCGCATGAAGCGCGACGACGTGCGCGACAACTGCGATATCTTTATTGACAGCTATGAGGACCTGGATCTGGCCCGCGTGCTTTCGTTTGAGGGATAGGCGAGGGCTGTGGCTTGCAAGGTATTAGTGGTGTGCGGCTCGCCCGTGGTGGCGAGCACGGATCTGTTGCGTAGGCTAGCGGGGGAGTGCGATTGCGTTGTCGCCGTGGACCGTGGGCTCGACGCACTGCTGGGCGCTGGCCTGGGCTGTGACGTATATGTGGGGGATGCCGACACGGTGAGCGATGCGGGTCGCGCGTTGGTCGATGCCGCCACCGACTTTGAAGTTGAGCGCCACGACCCGTACAAGGACTATACCGATCTGGCGCTGGCGCTCGATTCCGTCCGTCGTCGTTGGCCCGGTGCTGAAGTAGTTGCAACCTGCGCCACCGGCGGGCGCCCCGACATGTCCTTGTCTGTGTTAGGGCTACTGGCAGGCTATGTGGACGCCCCCGTCTGGATCGCCGAGGACGAAACCACGGCCCGCATCCTGCGCGGAGGCGAATCCTGGATCATCGAAGGCCACGAGGGCAGCACCTTTTCCATTATCGCCGTTGCCCCTGGAACAGTAGTAAGCGAACACGGCCTAGAGTGGGAGCTAGACCACACCCCCCTGGGCCTGCTGGCCGACACGGGCATTAGCAACGTCGTCAGGTCAACAGCCACGATCCAAGTCCACACCGGCACCGCCATCGCTTACCTCTACAAGTAAAATCTATCACATCAGGGTTTTATCGGGACGGCGGGCAGAAATAAGCGCTCGAAGAGTGATTATTTCTGCCCCGTCCCAGGAAAACCCGTAAGTGCGGGTTGATTTCCGATCTCAGCCGAACACATTGAGCAAATAGGCCATTCCCGCAGTTAGCCGAACGCCCCCGCGGCCCCTCCTGGGGTCCGGGGGCGCCGTTTTCCCAGTTGATGGAACGGTGGAGATGTGTTTCGATAGATCCGGTGGCCATGCTCCGCCCGCCGCCCGGCACCTCTTCCCAGACTCAGCCGGAC
>CABRHX010000003.1 GCA_902470805.1 uncultured Collinsella sp.
AACAAATCCAAGTTAGACCATTTCAAATGGTTCGATGTCTGCCCGGATGCGACACTGAAGTAAGTGTCCATCCTCGCAGTATCCGGTTCTCAAGGTGCACGCTTTGCGGCTCATCCGGTCCGACCGGGCCGCGCGGCAAGGAGATATATTGCCAGACCGGAGGGGCCCCGGGGGCGGGAATCTGGGCGTACACATTTCCTACACATCTTGGGATCCGACTAACGTTTGCCAGCCGTTACCTACCGCTCGCCGAGCATCTCTTTATATAAGGCAGTCTCATGGTTAAAGCGGATACGTCCCCCTAGCTAAAGCACAGCCAGCATCGAGCAACTCATCACGTTCTTCCACCGAGAACCCCTCGGCGTAGACGCGCACCACTGGTTCGGTCCCGCTAGGACGAACCAGCAGCCACGTGTCATCCTCGAATGCCAAACGCAAGCCATCCATATGACTAACGTTTTGCGGCACCTTGCCACAAATCGACTTGGGGTTTACGCCCGGCAGCAGGGTTCGTAACGTTTCGGCATCTTCGGCCTCAAGGCGCAAATCCCGTCGACCGTAACTCGTCTTACCAAAACTGTCCTCGAGTTGGTCGACCAGAACGCCCAAAGGCGCGTCCGTCTTAGCCATAAGCTCACACAGAATCAGACAGGCGAGGATTCCATCGCGCTCGGGCATATGCGCGGCGATGCCGATACCACCGGCTTCTTCACCGCCTATGAGGACGCCGCCCTTCTTCATCTCCGCCGCTATATATTTGAAACCGACTGGTTTGACGGTCACGCGGCAGCCAAGCGCCTCGGCAATGCGACGCACGAGCGTTGAGCATGAAAGATTGACGACGACGCGCCCCTCCAAATTACGAAATTGAACCAAGTCGCCCAAAACGAGCGCCATGATCTGATGCGGATGTATATATCTGCCGCGCTCGTCAACCGCACCGATACGGTCGGCGTCGCCGTCGGTCACCAGACCAGCGCAAGCTCCGTCATCGATAACCGTGCGCTCGCAAGCGTCCACCCAAGGCTCAACGGGGTCGGGGCAGATATCTTCTTGGTCAGACGCCTGCCCGGCGTGAATCTCGTGCACCTCAACGCCAAGCTCGCGCAGCAAGTCGGCTAGATAACCCTGGGCTGCGCCGCCCATGGGATCGACAACCACGCGCAGGTGCGCGCCGCGGATGGCTTCGGCATCGACAAACGATGCCACCGCCTGCATATAGTCAGGAATGATATCCGCGGTGCGATATTGCCCCTCGATCCCCATTGGCTCGGGAGCCATGGTCTCTTCGAGCTCTTCGATGACATCCTGGTTGGCGGTCGAGCCGTCACCCATGCGAATCTTGAGGCACAGATAACCCTGCGGATGATGGGACCCCGTCACCATGAGCGCGCCGCACGCCTCACCGTCATAAGCCGCCGCCCACGTAAGGGCAGGGGTCGGAACAGGTAGCGAAGCGAGCACGGCGTCCAGCCCGTGCGCTGCTAGCACGCCCGCCGCAAGCTCAGCGAACTCGCTCGCCAGGGGCCGGGTGTCGAACCCTATATATACCGTTTTGCCCGGATTGGTCTTTTGCCACAACTCGCCGACGGCATCGGCGATACGGGCAACGTTATCGGCAGTGAAGTCCTCATCGACGCGAGCGCGCCAACCGTCAGTTCCAAAATGAATTATCGCGCACACGCGCAGACACCTCACAGTGTTTGGATCATGGTACGCGTGAGGTATACCCGCAACACGCACTCAGCAACCTGCCGGCACCAGCATTCACCATTTGGGCAAATGCTGCCGAGGACATGCAAGCAATAAAAAAAACCGCCCCGTATGGAGCGGTTTTGCCCTTTATATATCGAGCGCCTCGGCCATCGCTGCCGTAGTGATTGCCGTGGTTCCACAGCAACTGCCCACCATTGCGGCGCCGGCATGTCTCCATTCGATGCATGCGCGCGCGAAAGCTTCGGGGTTCTCGTGCCATACGGGGCCATCCTGAGTCTGGACCGGATCGCCTACGTTGGGACGCACCGTGACGAGAGTAGTCGCCGATGCAACCATCCTGGGCACCGCCGCGTTCGCGGCCGCAAGCGAACAGCAATTAACACCAACCGAATTTGCGCCGTGTTTTTCGGCGTACAAAACGGCTGCCTCGATGTTGAGGCCATCGCCCAACAGGTCGCCTTTATCGTCAACGACAAAACTCACCAGAACAGGCATGCCATCGGCGGCATCTCGGGCGCCGGCAAGCATGGGCTGCAAATTACGGATAGACGTCACCGTCTCGATCAGCAGACCGTCAACGCCGGCGTTGAGCAAGGCGTGCGCCTGTTCGCGCGCAATGCCTCGGATTTCACGATACTCGGCAGAGTCCTCGGCAAACCACTCAATACCGATCGGGCCCATCGAGCCTAGCAGCAGCTGAGGGTGCGCCTGGCGGGCATCGTCGACGGCCCCGCGATTGACCTCCGCCACGGACGGCGCAATCTGGTCGTGCTTGAGGGCATAGCTCGATGCCTGAAAGGTGTTGGTAATGAGCACCTGCGCGCCGGCGGCGACATACAAGCGATGGATACGAGAAACGGTCTGCGGCTCTGCCAGATTCCAAAACGCCGGTGGAATGTCGGCGGCATCGTACTCACTCAACAGAACACTGCCCATGGGGCCCTGCGCCAACAAGGTCTCGCTCGACAAGCGGCGCGTAAGTTCCTCGGCACCAAAGCGGTTGTAATAACTCGTATCCATATATATCCCGCTATTCCTCGACGCTGATTCCCTGCTTTTCAAGATAGGCGAGCCAGCGGCTCATCGTGTCCTCGGATAGCGCATGCTCCATCATGCAGGCCTCGGAATCGGCTCGCTCAAATTCGACACCGAGCTCCTGAACCAAAAACGTGCGGATGAGGCGATGACGGTACCAGATAGCCGTGCCAACCTCGCGACCGCGATCGGTCAGGATTACCTTGCCGTAGTGCGATTGCTCGACAAGCTCGGATGCCTTGAGCGCCGAAACCGCTTTATTGACCGATGCCTTGGAGACGCCAAGGCGCTGCGCGATGTCGACCGATCGCACGCCGTTGGTTTCCCCCTCTTCGCTTTCAATGCGAACCATGCACTCCAAGTAGTCTTCGTTCGCCACCGTCAGATGTAGTTCGCGCGAGCTATTTGTCGTATCCATGATCTTCCGTCCCTTCTGCATTCAATGGCTGATTCTACCCCATCCAAGCGTCGTGGTATGCCGTGGCATACCGTGCTAGAGTTCTTGTTGCACACGACGACCAAGATTGGAGCGGTCTTTATGGAAAACACCACCACGAGCCCCGATGTCCTCGAACGCTTTTTGCGCTACGTCCAGATCAACACGCAGTCCGAGGATGCAAACTGCGACCAGGTACCCTCGAGCGCCGTTCAGTTTGACCTTGCCAACGTGCTGGCTGAAGAGCTGCGCGAGCTTGGTGCGGAAGATGCCCACGTGACCGAGCACGCCTATGTCTGCGCGCATATCCCCGCAAGTGCGGGCGCTGAGGACAAGCCCGCCCTGGGCCTGATCGCCCATCTCGACACCACCGAAGTTGCACCGGGCGCCGGCGTGAAGCCGCACATCGTACACTACGAAGGCGGCGACCTGGTCTGCGGCACGGTTGACGGTAAGCCCGTTGCCATGAGTACCGCCAAGCTTCCCGCCCTGAATGACCTCGCGGGTGAGGACCTGGTCTGCAGCGATGGCACCACGCTGCTGGGCGCGGACGACAAGGCAGGCGTCGCCGAGATCATGTCGCTTGTCGCGCGTATCGCTCAGGACCCTTCTCTGCCCCATCCCGCACTCGGCATTTGCTTCTGCCCTGACGAGGAGATCGGCCACGGAGCCGAGCTGTTGGATATCGATACCTTTGGCTGCAAGTACGCCTACACGGTCGACGGCGGCCCCATCGGCGAGCTGGAGTGGGAGTGCTTTAACGCCGCCGAGGCGACCGTCCGCTTTGAGGGCCAGTCCATCCACCCGGGCGACGCTAAGGGCCGTATGGTCAACGCAGGCAATCTGTTCTGCGACTTCAACGCGTTGCTCCCCTACGTACAGCGCCCGGAGTATACGGAAGGCTACGAGGGCTTTTATCACCTTGAGGGTGTATCTGCGACCGTCGATCACGCCACAGCGCGCTATATCGTCCGCGACCATGACGCCGCCAAGTTCCAGCAGAAACTCGACCTTATTGATGCCGCTGCCTCGATGCTCAACCAGCGTCTGGGTGAGGAGCGCGTGACGGTCGAGATTAAGCAGCAGTATCGAAATATGGCCGAGATCGTTCGTGACTATCCCGAGCTTATTGATGTTGCCAAGGAAGCCTACCTTGCCTGCGGCGTTGAGCCCCAAGTGCTGCCAATTCGTGGCGGCACCGACGGCGCCCAGCTGTCGTTCCGCGGTCTGCCCTGCCCCAACCTTTCCACCGGCGGCTATTGCTACCACGGCGTCAACGAGTTCGTCCCGGTCAGTTCGCTCGTCAAGATGACCGACGTGCTCCAGGAGCTCGTCGCCCGCTTTGCATAGGGAACTCGAACAATCTAGGTAAGCAAAACCGCCCCGTCCTCAAAACCGAGAACGGGGCGGTTTTTGGTGCAAGGGGAGTAGTCAGCACCGCAGGTTGAGCCAACGTCAGCGAGCGACGTCCAAGGCGAACAAGTTGGCATGAAAAAGGCAGGGCATTGACCTTCTGGTCATGCCCTGCCTTTTGAATGACAAATTGTCGCCTTGGGCGGCGCGCAGCGTCGAGCCGTTACGGCGTTTGGTAAAACGCCGTAACTTAGTAGTTGGCTTCGTAGCCGTTGCCGTCGCCGGTGGGCTCTTCGTAGTAGTCCGAATCGCTCGAATCGCTTGAGTCATCGGAATCGTCAGAGCTGACCGATGAGGTTGCGGTACCGTTTGCGTAGTCGTCAGACGTGTTGTTGTTCAGGTCGCCGATCGTAGAGCTGGAACCGTCGGAAAGACCCATAGTGTTGGGACCCTTGGGATCCTTGCCGGCATCGACGCGCTCCATCATTTCCTTGAGCTCGTCCTCGTAGACAAAGACGTAGCTCACACCGTCGATCATGGTGCTGTCGTCGGCGTACGAGGGCAGGTTGGCCGAGTAGATACCGTCGACATCCATACCGCGCATGGCGTTGACCGTAGCCACGATATCCTGAACGCTCATATCGGTTACGAGCATATCGGACAGCGAATTAACCAGGCCAAAAATCTTCGTGGCATCGAAGTTATTGAGAATCTGGTTGGCAAGGGCGCCAAGCACCTGACGCTGGTGGCGCATGCGCGTGTAATCGCCGTCGGCATAGGTGTAGCGGCAGCGGGCATAGGTAAGGGCGGTGGCACCGTCCATATGCTGCTGGCCAGCGGTAATCTTAATATCCAGGTGCTCGGGGTCGTCAACATCATCGGTTGCGTTAATGTCGATACCGCCAACCGAATCAATCAGCGCCTGCATACCGTCGAAGCTGACCTCGGCATAGTGGGAAATCTGAACACCGCACAGCTCGTTGACCGCCTCGACCATGGCCTCGGCGCCGCCAACGGTATGGCAGGCGTTGATCTTCATGGTCTCGCCCTTGTACTCGACCTTGGTGTCGCGCGGAACGGAAATGAGCGTCGCCTGCTTTTGCGTGGGGTCGATGCGTGCCAGGATAATCGAGTCGGCACGATACGTATCCTCGCCCGGACGGCCGTCGGTGCCAAGAAGCAGCACGTAGAACGGATCCTTTGCCTCATCGGTGTCAACCAGAACCCGACGCAGATTGTCGGTAATGACATTAGAATCGCCGAGCTTGCCCATAATGGTGGCAAACCACAGGCCGGCAGCGGTAGTAGCACTCAGCAGCACGCCAAGCACGACAATGAGCGCGACGTGACGAATCGTGTGGCTACGACGACGTTGGCGAGCGCGCTCGGAATAGCGAGCCACGTTATCGCGACTGTAGATCTTGGCCTGTGCACCAGTTGAGGGTCTTCGGGCGGTGGTATCCGCGAGGGGCTTTTTATTAAACATAGGCAACCTGTATTAGTAGATGACGGGATCGGGGACGGAAGCATGCTCGACATGCGCGCCGAGCGCCTGCAGCTTTTCGACAAACTGCTCGTAGCCGCGCTTGATGTGATGGATGGCCGAAACCTCGGTCGTCCCGTCGGCGATCAAGCCCGCTACGACGAGGGCCGCTCCGCCACGCAGATCGGGCGAGGTAACCTGTGCGCCCGAGAAGCCCTTGACGCCATGAATCATGGCATGATGGCTCTCGATACGAATGTCGGCACCCATGCGCACCAGCTCAGAGGCAAACATAAAGCGATTCTCGAAGATGTTCTCGGTAATAACGGAACTGCCGTCGGCGAGAGCGGAGAGCACCATAATCTGCGCCTGCATGTCCGTCGGGAAACCGGGGAACGGAAGCGTCTGGATGTCGACCGGCTTGATACGCTCGGCACGGTTTACATGGACGCCATCCTCGACGCGCTCGCAGTCGATACCCATGAGCTCCATCTTCTTGAGCACCATGCCCAAGTGAATGGGGCAAAAGCCCGTGACATCGACACCGCGATCGTCGGACATCAACGCACCGGCAACGATAAAGGTACCGGCCTCGATGCGGTCGCCCACCACGCGATGGGTAACGGGATGGAGCTCTTCCACGCCTTCGATAGTCACGACGGGCGTACCCGCGCCGACAATCTTGGCGCCCATCTCGTTGAGCATGTTAGCGAGATCGACGATCTCGGGCTCGCGGGCGGCATTGTCGATAACCGTGGTACCCTGCGCGCGCACGGATGCCATAATGAGGTTCTCGGTCGCACCGACGCTGGCGAACTCGAGCGTGACGGTGGTACCGCGCAGACCTTGGGGCGCATTAGCGTTGATGTAACCGTGGGCGGTATCGAACTCAACGCCCAGGGCCTCAAGACCAAGAATGTGCATATCGATCTTGCGAGCACCCAGGTTGCAGCCGCCGGGCATGGCTATCTTGGCACGATGGAAACGGCCCAGCAGGGGTCCCATCACGGCTGTGGAAGCACGCATCTTGGCAACGAGCTCGTAGGGGGCCTCCCAAGAATCGACCTGAGAGGTATCAATCTCGAGCGTATGCTCGTCGAGAACATCGATCGTAGCGCCCATGCCCTTGAGCACCTTGCCCATCACGTGGACATCGGAAATATCGGGCACGTTCTGCAGCGTCGTCTTGCCCGGCGCCAGAAGCGTTGCCGCCATGAGTTTGAGTGCGGAGTTCTTGGCGCCCGAAACGGGCACGGAGCCTCCGATGGCGTGGCCACCCTCAACGCGGATAATATCCAAGGTCTACCCTTTCAAAAAGCATGCCCGGGATGGCTGGGCCATCCCGGGCATGATGTGTTCGCAAATGGTCGAACGCTAAATCGTTTGACTATTGGGCAAGCTTGAGCTTACACCATGCGATTTCATTATAGAGGTAGGCGCGGCGTGCATCATCCTCCGACAAATTACCCAGCTTCTCTTCAAAACCTTGAATATCAGCTTTAAGCTTGTCGGCATCGACGGTCGCCAAATCGCAAGCGCGCTCGGCGAGAACGGTCACGACATCGTCCGCAACCTGGGCATAGCCGCCGGCCACGGCAAACGTGTGGTCGACAGTGCCCATGGCCTTATCGGAAACGCGAACGTAACCGCGGTCGATCGTGCAGATCTCGCTGGAGTGAGCAGGCAGAACGCCAAACTCGCCATCCGTGGACGGAATCGACACAAACGCAGCGTCGCCCTCATAGGCGCAGCTCACGGGGCACACGATGCGGATACGCATAACCTACTTCTCCCCCATCTTGCGGGCGCGCTCGCGCACGTCCTCAATCGTGGAAGCATAGCGGAAAGCCTGCTCGGGCAGGTCATCGGCCTTGCCGTCGACAATCTCGGCGAAAGAGCGGACGGTATCCTCGACGCGGACGTAGACACCGGGGTTGCCGGTGAACTTCTCGGCGACGTGGAAGGACTGCGAGAGGAACTGCTGGATCTTACGGGCACGGTTGACCGTAAGGCGCTGCTCCTCGGACAGCTCGTCCATACCCAGAATGGCGATGATGTCCTGAAGGTCGGAGTACTCCTGCAGGAGCTCCTGGACCTTGACGGCGACACGGTAGTGCTCCTCGCCGACGATCGAGGGATCGAGAGCGTCGGAGGAAGACGCGAGCGGGTCGATAGCCGGGAACAGGCCGAGCGACGAAATGCTACGCGAAAGAACCGTGGTGGCGTCGAGGTGCGTAAACGTCGTGGCAGGCGCCGGGTCGGTCAGGTCGTCTGCGGGGACGTAGACAGCCTGGACGGAGGTAATGGAGCCCGTCTTGGTCGAGGTAATGCGCTCCTGGAGGTCGCCCATCTCGGTTGCCAGCGTGGGCTGGTAACCAACGGCGGACGGCATACGGCCCAGCAGTGCGGAAACCTCGGAACCTGCCTGGGAGAAGCGGAAGATGTTGTCGATGAACAGCAGAACGTCCTGGCCACGATCACGGAAATACTCAGCGGTGGTAAGGCCGGCCAGACCGATGCGCAGACGCGCTCCGGGCGGCTCGTTCATCTGACCATAGACCAAGCAGGTCTTGTCAATAACGCCAGACTCGCTCATCTCGAGGAACAGGTCGGTGCCCTCGCGGGTACGCTCGCCGACGCCGGTGAACACCGAGGTGCCGCCGTGCTCCTGGGCGAGGTTGTTGATGAGCTCCTGAATCAGAACGGTCTTGCCAACGCCGGCGCCGCCGAACAGGCCTGTCTTGCCGCCACGGATGTAGGGCTCGAGCAGGTCGACGGCCTTGATGCCGGTCTCGAAGATCTCGGTCTTGGTGGTGAGCTCGTCGAAACGGGGCGCTGCATGGTGGATGGGGTAGAACTCCTCCACCTCGGGCATGGGCTTGCCGTCGACGGGCTTGCCCATGACGTTCCAAATGCGGCCGAGCGTCTTGGGGCCAACGGGCATCTTCATGGGCTCACCGGTATCGGTGGCGATGAGGCCGCGCTGCAGGCCGTCGGTCGAGGACATGGCGACCGTGCGGACGACGCCGCCCGGAAGCTGGCTCTCGACCTCGAGGATCGTGCTCAGATGACCGATCGGGGTCTCGGCCTCGACCGTGAGCGCGTTGTAGATCGGGGGCACCGCGCCGTCAAACTTGACGTCGACGACAGGGCCGATGATTCGCACGATGCGACCATCACCGGCAGTCGTCTTCTTGGTGGCTTCCTCGACCGCAAGCTTTACGGTGTTATTAGCCATTACTGTTCCTCCAATGCTGAGGCTCCGCCGACGATCTCGTTAATCTCGGTCGTGATCGAAGCCTGGCGCACGCGACTATACGTGCGGGTAAGGGTCGAGATGATCGCGGTGGCGTTTTCCGTCGCGGAGTGCATGGCCTTGCGGCGTGCACCCTGCTCGGCAGCCGCCGAATCGATCAGGGCCTGGTAGATGACCGTCAGGATATAAGACGGCACAAGCTTGCCGAGAACATGCTCGGGAGAGGGCACGAACTCGAACGTGGACGAGATGCGCTTAGGGGCGTCGGTCTCGTTCTTACGCGGACCGTGGGCCATAGCGATCATCTCGGGGTCGAGCGGCAACAGATGCTCGACGCGAAGCTCCTGATCCACGCGGTTCTTGGCGTGGTGGTAGACAAGCTCGACACGGTCAAGCTCACCGGCACGATACGCATCGCAGATATGAGAGGAGATCATGCGGGCCTGATTGAAATCGGGCTCAGAGGAGTTGCCCTCAAAGTGCATGACGACGTTTGCGCGGTCACGGAAATACGTGGCCGGTTTGCGCCCACACGTGATGATCTCGCACTCGATGCCGTCGTTCGCCCAAGAAGCGGCGAGCTTTTCGGCCGTGCGCTCCACCGTCGTATTGAAACCGCCGGCAAGGCCGCGGTCCGAGGCAATAACGACAATCAGGCCATGCTTGACGCTCTCATGCTTCTGCAGCATGGGATCGGTGCCCGAACAGGAGGCGTCGCCGGCGACCGTCAACATGACGTCGGTCAGCGCCTCCTTATAGGGCTCGGCCTGCTTGGATCGATCGAGAGCACGACGGATCTTGGCCGTAGAGACCATCTCCATCGTGCGCGTGATCTGCTTGGTCGTGGTAACCGAGGAGATTCGCTTCTTAATGTCGCGAAGGTTGGCCATGGGGCTTAGTTCTCCTCTGATCCAGAAACATCCGAATGGTGCTTGGCCATGAACTGCTGCTTGAAGTCGCCGATGACGCGCAAGAGCTCAGCCTTGGTGTCATCATCGATCTTCTTGGCGCGAACCTTGTCGAGCAGCGAGCCAAAGCCATTGTCCATGTACTCGATGAGCTCGGCACGGAAAGGCAGCACGTCGGCAATCTCCAGGTCATCCAGGAAGCCCTCGTTGCCAGCGAACAGCGTAACGATCTGCTCGCCAACCTCAAACGGCTTGTAGCGCGGCTGCTTAAGGAGCTCGGTCATGCGGGCACCATGGGTCAGCTGCTTCTGAGTAGCCTCGTCAAGGTCGGAGCCAAACTGCGTAAAGCCAGCGAGCTCCTGATAGGAAGCGAGGTCCAGACGGAGGTTGCCGGCGACCTGCTTCATGGCCTTGGTCTGCGCATCGCCACCGACGCGGGACACGGAAATGCCCACGTCGACTGCCGGGCGCTGGCCCTGGAAGAAGAGCTCGGACTGCAGGTAGATCTGACCATCGGTAATGGAAATGACGTTGGTCGGAATGTAGGCCGAGACGTCGCCGTCCTGGGTCTCGATGATCGGCAGAGCTGTCATGGAGCCGTAACCGTTCTTCTTGGACATCTTGACAGCACGCTCGAGCAGACGAGAGTGCAGGTAGAAGATGTCACCAGGATAGGCCTCGCGTCCGGGCGGACGATGCAGCGTCAGCGACATCTGACGGTAGGCCACAGCCTGCTTGGACAGGTCATCGTAGATGACGAGCACGTGACCGCCGGGGTTGGTCTCGCTGGCGGGCTTGCCGTCCTCGCCGTTGTACATGAAGAACTCGCCGATAGCGGCACCGGCCATAGGCGCGATGTACTGCATAGGGGCGGAATCGGCAGCGGTGGCCGAAACGATGATGGTGTAGTCGAGCGCACCGTGCTGAGCGAGGGTCTCGCGGATGTTGGCAACCGTGGAGGCCTTCTGGCCGATGGCGACATAGATGCAGACCATGCCCTTGCCTCGCTGGTTGAGGATAGCGTCGATGGCAATGGCGGTCTTACCGGTCTTACGGTCGCCGATGATGAGCTCTCGCTGACCGCGACCAATAGGCACCATGGAGTCGATGGCCAACAGGCCGGTCTGAACCGGCTCGCACACCGGGGTACGGTCGATGACGCCGGGGGCCTTGAACTCAATGGGACGACGGTGCGTGGCGACGATGTCGCCCAGGCCGTCGATGGGCTGGCCGAGCGGATTGACGACGCGGCCGAGCATGGCGCGGCTCACAGGGATATCCATAATGCGGCCAGTGGTGCGGCACTCGTCGCCTTCCTTGATGGAGTCGACGGCACCAAACAGAACGGCGCCGACCTCGTCACGGTCAAGGTTCTGGGCAAGGCCGAAGACGGTCTCACCGGTATCGGAGCTCTTGAACTCCAGAAGCTCGCCTGCCATGGCGCTCTTGAGGCCGGAGACGCGCGCGATGCCGTCGCCTACCTCGTCGACCGTTGAAACCTCATGCGTATCGACCGTCGCGGAGAGGCTCGTGAGCTGCTCCTGCAGTTTCTTGGCGATATCCTGGGCATTGAGGGTTTCGGACATTAGGCTTCACCTCCGTACGAATTAGCAGAGTTTGCGAGGGTCTCCTGCGCGATGCGCAGCTGCGTCTTGACGGTAATGTCACGACGCTCGCCGCGGGCCTCGAGCACCAGGCCGCCCACGATAGACGGGTCGACCTGCTCGATAAGGAATACTTTGCGGCCGAAGTCCTGCTCGCATTTCTTAGTGATGGTTTGACGCAGCTCGTCGTCGAGCGGGATCGCCGTGGTGACGGTCACGCCCACTACATCCTCGTCTTCCTCGGCAACATACTTAAAGGCAGCTGCCACCTTGGGAAGAAGGTCGAGCTGGTCGCGCTTGGACATGGTGTCGAGCACGGCGATGATCTCGGGGTTGGCAGAAGCCAAGCGCTCGATCATCTCGAGGTCCTCGAACACATGGTTCTCGGCCTTGGCGGCTTCCAGAAGGGAGCGCGCGTAGGTCTCGAGCACTTTGTCCTGATAGCGGCTAGTCGGCATTCAGGCTACCTGCTTCCTGGATGTAGCGCTCGATGAGCTTCTTCTGCTCGGCCTCGTTCTCGAGTGCCTCGCCCACGATCTTGGTGGCGACGGCAACGGACAGGTCGGCGATGGAGTTCGCGGCACCGGCGTAGATGGACTTGCGCTCGTCCTCGACGGTCGTATGGGCCTTGGCGATGATCTCCTCGGCCTCCTTGTGAGCAGCCTCGATGATACGGGCGCGCTCGGACTCGGCGTCCTTACGGGCCTCGAGAACGATGTCGGCAGCCTGACGACGGGCGTCGGTGACGATCGAGTCGGACTCAGCGCGCTTGGCGATAGCCTCCTGCTTGGTCTTCTCGGCCTCGTCGAGGCTCTCCTCGATCTTCTTGCCGCGCTCCTCCATGGTTTTCATGATGCCCGGCAGGGCGACCTTGGCCAGCACGATCCAGATAATCAGGAAGGCGATAAGCGCCGGGATGAACTCCGCCATCTTAGGGATGAGGATGTCCGCACCGGCGGCGCCGTCCTCGGCGAACGCGGAAACCGGCATGAGCAGCGCGGCCGCGGACGCGGAGAGTGCGATCGCGCTCTTCTGGGATGAAAGATTCATACTTGACGCTCCGTGCTATTTAACGATCAGCGCGACAACGAAGCCGATCAGAGCCAGAGCCTCGCCGAAGGCGGAGCCCATGATGAAGACGGTGAACACGCGGCCCTGGACCTCAGGCTGACGGGCCATAGCACCCGTAGCACCCAGAGCAGACAGGCCGATAGCAAGACCAGCGCCGATAACACCGAGACCGTAACCGATAACTCCCACGATTCCTCCTTTGTCGTGCGTGTCTTATTTCACGCAGGATAACCTTTTTATAACTGCCGGGCTCCATGGGTACGAGCACCGGCGGTTTAACGAATTGCCTTACCTTTAAGGCGCGAACGGAAGACTACTCCTCCTCCGCGACCTCCTCTGCCTCGGAGACATACACGGCGGTAAGGACCGTGAAGACGTAAGCCTGGATGGCGCCGACCACAAGCTCGATCGCATAGATCAGGATGAGGATGGCAAGCCAGGCCAGCGAAGGCAGGGCGCCGACGGCGTGGGCCGCGGAAACCTGCTGAAGCAGCGGCTGCATGAACATGCTCGCCATGATGGCGAACGAGCCCATGACCACGTGTCCTGCGAACATGTTGCAGAACAGACGGACGGCGAGCGTGATGAGGCGCAGGAAGGTCGAGAAAAGCTCGACGACCCACACGAGCACGTTCATCGGGAAGCTCACGCCCTGCGGGGCGAGGCTCTTGATGTAGCCGATCACGCCGTGAGCCTTGCATCCGTAGTAGATGAAGTACACGAAGGCGAAGATGGCGAGCGCGGCGGTGGAGCCGATTGCACCGGTGCCGGGCTTCATTCCCGGGATCAGGCCGATCATGTTATTGATCAGGATGAACAGGAAAAGCGAGCACAGGAACGGGAAGTGCTTCTTCCAGTTCTCGCCCACGACGCCCTTGCCGATATCGTTCTCGACGTACTCGATGATGTACTCGAAACCGTTGACGAAGAAGCCCTTGGGAACCAGGGTCTGCTTCTTCTTGAACACGGCCAGGACGATCAGGAGCACGATCGTGGAGACGATCAGCCAAAACGAGTACTGCGTGATGCCGCAGCTCAGATCGCCCACGACAGGGGTGGAGCTGAACTCGCTGACCAGATGATTAATCTCATCAGGCAGCTTTTCAAAAATTTCCACGACTTACCTTTCGACCTCATGAGGATCTCGCAGCGCCTTGGCGACACGAACCGTGCAGGCGGCCATAAAGGCCACGAAGCCGATCGCCTCGCCCAGGAGGAACATGCGAAATGCCTCTCCGAACAACACAAACACAACCAAGGTAAAGACGAGCAGGGCGATCGCCGAGACCGCCAGACTCACCATACCCTTGAGCATGTCCGCATTCTGCTTATCGTCAAGAACCGGCTTGAGCGTAAAGACAAAGGGAAGAAAGGCGACCGCGCCCGCGATGGCGCCTGCAACGATAGCGAGCAGATCGGCTATCTGAAACATTGGCGTCCTCACTTTCCTTTTTTAACGCCTCACAGAACAGTTCCCGCCAAACATTGGTGACTATTGTACGAGCCAATCGCTAAAGTACAACCGAAAAAGCATCGGTTAATACGCACCTGTTCGTTTTCTTAAGACCTTCTTTATGCCGCAGGTACGGTAATACGTTTTTCTCGAACCCTGCAGGGCAAAACGTCCATTAACTAAAGGTGCGCACAGGCGTCTTCTACTTGCCCGCGCGCACCATTTCTTCCTATTTGCAGCCGCGGCCGTCTTAGCCCAGCGACTAGAGCGTGCCGTAGATGCGATCGCCGGCGTCGCCCAGGCCGGGAACGATGTAGGCAGCCTCGTTGAGATGGTCATCGATAGCGCAGGTATAGATATGCACATCTGGGTCCTTCTCGGTCAGCGACTTGAGACCCTCGGGGGCCGCGACGATGCACAGCATGCGGATGTCCTTGACACCGCGCTCGCGCAGGTAGCTGATGGCCATCTCGGCCGAACCGCCCGTGGCGAGCATGGGGTCGACGACCAGGCAGATACGCTGGTCGATATCCTTGGGCATCTTGCAGTAGTACTCATGCGGCTCGTGGGTAACCTCGTCGCGCTCCATACCGATGTGGCCCACGCGGGCAGAGGGTACCAGGTCGAGAATGCCGTCGACCATGCCAAGGCCTGCACGAAGGATGGGAACGATGGCGAGCTTTTTGCCGGCAAGCTGCTTAAACGTGGCGGTGGTGATGGGGGTCTCGACCTCGACGTCTTCCATGGGCAGGTTGCGCATGGCCTCGTAGCCGTCAAAAAGCGCGAGTTCGCGCACGAGCTGGCGGAACTGGTTGGTGCCGGTGTTTTTATCGCGCAGGATCGACAGCTTGTGCTGAACGAGCGGATGATCGACAAGCGTCACACGGGACGCATCGTAGGTGACGGTCATGGGTTGATTGCCCCTTTCGTTGCGGCCGCAAAACGGCCTTGCTGACAAGGCGCGCAGCAATGTCGCCACCGCACGCCATGCATTAGTTTAGCGGTTTGTTGTATCGAGCAGCCCACCGCGGCCCTACTGTGCGGTACTGAGCGAGCGCTTGACTGCATCACGCCAGCCCGCAAGGTTTTGCTCGCGGCGCACGGCGGACATGTGGGGAAGGAAGGTCCTAACGATCTGGGCATTTTGCTCCAGCTCTTCCAGGTCTTCCCAATAGCCGACGGCAAGACCCGCCAAGTACGCGGCACCGATTGCCGTGGTCTCCACCGTCTCGCATTGCAGCACGGGGATATCCAGCAGGTCGGCCTGAAATTGCATGATGAACTCGTTGCGCGAGGCACCGCCATCGACAGACAGGCGCTCGATCGAAAGCCCCACGTCCTGCTCCATGGCGCGCAGCACGTCGTAGCTCTGATATGCCATGGATTCGCAGGCGGCGCGCACGATGGTCGCACGGCTCGAGGCGCCGGTCAGACCGCACACGATACCGCGGGCATGCGGGTCCCACCAGGGAGCGCCCAAACCCGCAAAGGCGGGAACGAAGTAGCAGCCCTCGTTGTCGTTAATCGAAGCGGCGAGTTGTGCCGACTCGCTCACGCTCGAGATGATGCCCATGTTGTTACGAAGCCAGTTCATGGTGGAGCCGGCAGCAAAGATGGAGCCCTCGAGTGCATAGCTGATCTTCCCGTTCGCAGCGATACCGATGGTGGAGACCAGGCCGTTCTTGGATTCGACGATCTCGTCGCCGGTGTTCATGAGCATAAAGCAACCCGTGCCATAGGTGTTTTTGGTCTGGCCGGGACGGAAACAGCAGTGGCCGAACAGCGACGCCTGCTGGTCGCCCGCCACGCCCATGATGGGCGGCATGTTGGTCATGATGTCGCTCGCGACGCGGCCGTAGTCGCCCGAGCTCCAGCGAACCTCGGGCATCATGGAACGTGGAACGTCAAAGAGCGCCAGCAGGTCGTCGTCCCAATCGAGCGTATGGATATTAAAGAGTGCCGTGCGGCTGGCATTGGTGTAGTCGGTGGCAAAGACCTGGCCGCCAGTGAGGTTGTAGATGAGCCAGGTGTCGATGGTGCCAAACATGAGGTCGCCCGCCGCCGCGCTCTCGCGTGCGCCGTCGACGTTGTCGAGAATCCACTGCACCTTGGAGGCCGAGAAATACGGGTCGAGCGTGAGTCCCGTGCGGGAGCGCACCAACTCCTCGCAACCCTGTTCAACCAACGCGTCGATTGCCGGCGCGGTACGGCGGCACTGCCATACGATGGCGTTATAGATCGGCTGACCGCTCACGCGGTCCCAGACCACCGTGGTCTCGCGCTGGTTGGAGATGCCGATGGCGGCGATGCGGTCAGAATGGATGCCGCTCTTAAACTGAACCTCCATCATGACGGCAATCTGGCTGGCAAGGACCGTCATGGGGTCTTGCTCTACCCAACCGGGACGCGGAAAACTCGTTTTGACGCTGCGACGTGCCTGCGCGACGATGCATCCATACTCGTCGACGATGGTCGCAAGTACCGAGGTGGTGCCGCAGTCGAGCGCCATGATGTAGGAACCGCCAAAGTCAAACGAGGCATCTTCCATGCCCAGGCTGCCCAGATTCAACGACATCGCTTACACCTTTCTATTGCATCGGGTCGGACAGGACCCGCTCGATCTCTGATGCGGGAAGTGCGCCTTGGCGCAGGATCTGGAGCCCGCCGTGCTGGAACGACACAATGGTCGAGGCGTCGCGACACGGGGTCTCACCGGCATCGACGGCAACATCGACCCCCTCCAGGATGCGATCCTCGACGGCGGCAAAGCTTGCCGGCGAGGGCGCGCCGTGCGTGTTGGCGCTCGTGCAGGCAAGGGGACTGCCGCAGGCGCGAATGAGCGCTTGGACCATGGGAGAGGCCGAAGCGCGCAGGGCCACGGTGTCGTCGGCAGCGCGCATAAAGGTCGGCACGCAGGGGGCCGCCTTGACCACGATAGTCAGGGCGCCCGGCCAGCATCGTCGCGCAAGCACGCGGGCCTCTTCCGGGATATCCACGCCATAGCGGTCGAGTGCTTCGGCATTATCAACCAGCCAGGCGACCGTTTGGGTGAGTTCGCGCTGCTTAAGGGTAAAGATGCGGCGATAGCCGGTACCGAGTGCGGGGACCGCGGCACCGTTGACGGCAGCCTGCGGGTCGCGCGGCCACGGCTTGGGCCCACTTGTATCTTGAGGAATTGCATCCGAGAAGGCATTAGCCGCCACGGCGACACCGTAGACCGTCTCGGTCGGGATCAGCGCCAGACCGCCGCGACCGAGCACCTCGGCCGTGCGCTCGACGGCAAGCCGATGCGGCTCGCGCGCTCCCTCGTATACCCGATAGACCGTCTGCATGTGTATGCCAGCCCCTTACGCTCTGGTGCAAGTTTGTTTACTGTGGGGCATTCTCGCACGAAACGTTCAACCTATTTGCCCAGAGCGCATGTTGGTTTGGTGAGCGGCCGTAGTAGTCGGTGAAAGTGAGGGGGTTATTGCAGATTTTTAGCGAGCAAGCGTAACGGTACGATCGGGAAACTCAATGCTTGCGACAAGCTTTCCGCCGAGACTTTCTGCGTACCTGCTCAGCGTGTCGAGCCTCATTGATCCCAGCTCCCCGCGCTCGAGCTCCGATATGCGTTTTTGAGAAACACCCATCGACTGGGCCACCGAGGCCTGCGTCAGATCCTTTAGTTTGCGAATTTGAGCGAGCTTATAGGCTTCGATACGTTCACGAGTTTTCTCCTGCTCGGCGGCAATAGATTCACGCGCTATCCCGCGTGATTCCATATACTCATGCAGCTCCATCTTGATCGAGCCTCCTTACGTGGCGACGGTATATTTGCTCGGCCCTTGGAATGTTGATCGCATACCAACCGTTCCATTTTGCCCTTGACGATCCCGCTCGCGACTTATCACCCGCCAATAGCAATACCGCCTGGCGCTTGGGGTCAAAGGCGAAGAGGATGCGAATCATCTGCCCACCACACGACGTCACTCTCAGCTCCTTTAAATGATGAAGCTTCGAGCCCTTTACGCGGTCAACCAGCGGACGACCAAGGCTGGGACCTTCCTTCTCGAGCACCAAAAGGTCTGCATAAATCTGCTTCAGCGTAGCTTCATCCTGCTCATCAAGCCAAGGTTCAATGTAATCAAGCACGATACGGTACCGATGCAGCTGATTTGACATACCTTTCTCCTTCTATAGTAGAAGTTTTACGGTATATTGCAAGAGCGGAAATAGGCTCGAAGGGTCTTTTTTGCAGAAGTGAAGCCCGAGATCAGTAGGCAACGAGGGGTTATTGGACTGCGACGAACTTCTTTGGCCTGCCGGCATGGCGTTCCTGAGCGGCGTAACGCTCGATGCTGTCGATCGTAATCATCCGACGGCCGTCGACAAGCTCAACATCGAGTTTGCCGGCTTTGACCAGCGCAGTGATTCGCGGTGCGGAAACCCTGAGGTCCGCCGCCGCGTCCTTAAACGTTCGACACGCCGCTTCCCGAGCGTCCTCGTGGTCGATTTCGACTGAAAGGGCCACGACCTCGGCCGAACGCTCGTACCCAGCCGGAGCCCGACCATTGTTAAGATCGTCGGCCAAAAACGCCATCAGCGCCTCGATGGCATGAGCTATTGCTTCTTCGCGTGTATCGCCATCGGCAAAGGCCCCGGGGACCTGCGGGAAGCTGGCACAGTAACCGTCGTCTTCTTTTATGAGAACGCAGTCATAGGTAAATCGTTGTTTCATTATGACCCCCTCGGCTACCAGCTACCAACCGAGATAATTATAAATTGCTTTATAATTAGAAATGAATCAGTTAATAAATATTACTGACGCTGTTTGGGCTCCGTGACGACGGCTCGGACGATGCGGGGACGATCGGTGAGGTCGCGGACGATGCGCACATCCGACAGGCCCGCTTGGCGGCAGAGCTCGGCGGCGGCGTCGAGAGCGCCCTCGTAGAGCTCGCAGGCAAAGAGGCCACCGGCGCGCAACATGTAGGGCGCCGCGTTGAGCAAGCGGCGGAAGATGTCGAGGCCGTCGGCACCGCCTTCGAGCGCCAGGTCGGGCTCAAAATCCTTGACCTCGTGCGGCAGCGAGCGCATGACGTCGGTGGGAATGTACGGAGGGTTGGAGACGAGGACGTCGAAGGTGCCCCACTCTTCGCGGGGAATCGAGCTTACCAGGTTGGTGAGGCTGAATGCGACCTCGTCTGCCGTGAGACCTAGGGCGTCGCGGTTTTTGGTTGCCAGGTCGATGGCGCGCGGCTCGATATCGGTAGCGGTGCAGGTGACGTGGCCGCGGCGCTCCCAGGCAAGCGAGAGCGAGATACAGCCCGTGCCGCAGCCGACCTCGAGGACGCAGGCGACGCGGGGCTCGGCGGGAGCGGGCTCGGTGGCCTCGGCGGCGTTCTGCGCGGAGGTCGTCTCCTGGTCGTCGCCTTCGATGGCAATGCCGTATTCGTCGAGCTCGGGCTCGGGGGCTTCCATGGCCTCGGCTTCTGCTGCTTCGCTTTCTGCTGCCCGCGCGGCGGCTTCCTCGGCCTCGCGATCGGCCAGCTCCTCAGCATAGGCGCGGCTGCCAAGTACGTCGCTGCCCAGCGCCGCCTCGTCGGCAGCCGTGAGGTTGGCGGCACGGCGCTCGGCAGTCGCGCGTTCATCGGCCAGTGCTGCCTCGGCCTTGCGGGCCTGCTCGACTTCATCGTTCCAGGGCAACTCCACGCGCTGACGGGCGGCGGCCTCGGGGCTCAGCACCTCGGCATCCAGATAGTTCAGAACTTCCTCGACGAGCATCTCGGTCTCGGGGCGCGGGATGAGCACGCCGGGGGCGCACGCTACGTCGATCATGCGGAACTGCGTGCTACCCGTGATGTACTGCAGCGGTTCGCCCTTGGCGCGGCGGACGACAGCCGCATGCATGGTCTCGAGCTGGGCCGCGTCGAGCGTCTCGTCCATGCGCATATACAAGTCGATGCGCGCCAGGCCCGTAGCCGCGCACAGCAGCCACTCGGCAGAAAGACGGGGATGCTCCTCGCCGCGCTCGGCCAGGTACTCCTTGGTCCACTCGAGACAACGCTTGATGGTCCAGATCTCGTTTGCCATGGGGTCCTCCCCTCTTAAGCGCCGGACGGCGCGCGAATGTCGGAGCAGATTGTACGCGAGGCCAGCGCTTGGCAAGGGACGATTGAAGGCGATTATCGAGAATCAGCCCAGAATTTTGCACCGGGCTTGCTCAAAGTGCTCATTCGTCGACGTCAAAATCTGCATTCGTCAAGCTTTTGGCAAGGTTGACCCAAAACTGACCAATATCTAACCAAGAACTTGCCAAATCACTTGACGCGCGACGCATCAAAAAATGCACTGCGTCTTCTTGGACGATTATTCGAGCAATATTTTCAATAGCAGATGAAGGCTGTTAATTACTTTGAGCAGGTAGGCAGCTTAATTTCTAACAAAACAGATTAAATAAACTCGAAAAGTAATTTACCCAACCTAGTCATTTAAGAACGTCCCCAATGACTACCTCTAAGGCGCCGCAGGTTGAGCATACCGCATCCGGAGCAAGGCAACGCCGCATGTAGAGGACGGACAGCGAGCGACGTCCAGAGCGAACAAGTTGGCATGAAAAAGGCAAGGCATAGACCTTCTGGTCATGCCTTGCCTTTTGAATGACAAATTGTCGCTCTGGGCGGCGCGCAGCGTCAAGCCGTTACGCGGTTTGGCAAAACCGCGTAACCTACTAAACAGCCTGTGCCAGCTTCTCGGCTCGCTCGGCGGCGGCGAGGGCCTCGATGACGGTGCCGAGCTGGTCGCCCAGAAGCACGCCGTTGTAGGTGGAGTTGAAGCCGATGCGGTGATCGGTCACGCGATCCTGGGGCTGGTTGTAGGTACGAATCTTCTCGGAACGGTTGCCGTGGCCGATCTGGCTCTGGCGCTCGGCACCGAGCTCTGCCTGCTGCTTCTCGAGCTCCATCTCGTACAGACGAGCGCGCAGCATCTGCATGCAGACCTCGCGGTTCTGGATCTGGGAGCGCTGCTCCTGCGACTGCACCACGGTGTTGGTGGGCAGGTGGGTGATGCGCACGGCAGAGTAGGTGGTGTTAACGCACTGACCGCCAGGGCCGGAAGCGCAGTAGGTGTCGATGCGCAGATCGGACTGGTTAATCTGGACGTCGATCTCCTCGGCCTCGGGAAGCACGGCGACGGTAGCCGTGGAA
This sequence comes from uncultured Collinsella sp., assembly GCA_902470805.1. GTDB lineage: Bacteria > Actinomycetota > Coriobacteriia > Coriobacteriales > Coriobacteriaceae > Collinsella. The sequence goes on from CABRHX010000003.1 coordinate 21,506, forward strand.
GTCTGGATACGGCCCTGGGACTCGGTCTTGGGGACACGCTGGACGCGGTGCACGCCGGACTCGTACTTCATGACGGAGTAGACGCGGTCGCCCTCGACCTTGAACTCGATGGACTTAAAGCCGCCAGCCTCGCTGGGGCTGGAATCGAGCACAGTGGTCTTCCAGCCGCGCGACTCGCAGAAGCGCTGGTACATCTTGTACAGATCGCCGGCAAAGATGGCAGCCTCGTCGCCACCGGCGGCGGAGCGGATCTCGACAATGGTGTTCTTGTCGTCGTTGGGGTCGCTCGGAATGAGCATGTACTTGATGTCTTCCTCGAGCTGGGGGAGCTTGGCCTCGTTTTCGGAGATGTCCATCTGGAGCATCTCCTTCTCGTCCGCATCGCTGGTGTCGCGGAGCATCTCCTTGGCGGCCTCGATGTCATCGAGCGCGCCGATGTACTCACGCGAGGCAGCGATGAGGTCGGACTGGTGTGCGTACTCCTTGTTGAGACGCGTGAACTCCTTGATGTCGGAGGCGACGGCCGGGTCGGAAAGCTTCTTCTCGAGCTCCTCGTAGGCCTTAATGATCTTTTCGAGCTTGTCGCGCATGGTGGGACTCCTTTATGTGCGTGAAGGCGAAAATCGGCAGAGTTAATGGGGCGCGCGGCGCCACTGCGGGGGTAAGCCCAGCTAGAACATGTCGATCTTCAGATACATGCGCATCCCTTCGCGTATGGGGTACATAGTTGCGGTCTAACCCATACATGATAGCGTGCGCAGGCATACCTGCATATAACCCGCACGGAATGTGACAAAGGGTCAGTCCGCCAACGCAAGGCTCTACTTCAAGAACATGGCCATATATAGCGGAAGCGTCACCTTTTTGCCGTCTCGGCCGACGTTACCGTCTATCAGCTTGTACCCAAGGTTCACGTCCTGCCGCTCGAGCATGTCGTTGAGCGATACCGTAGATCCGCGCGAGGCCTTCACCTCAATGGGCACAACGCTCGCGTCGGGCGAGTCGACGAGAAACTCTATTTCCCTATCGCCCTTCTGCGACCGCCAATAACGCAGAGCCACACCCCGCGCCGCAAGCATGCAGGCGACCAGGTTCTCGTAGAGGCCGCCCTTCATGGGACCCGCGAGCTTGTTGTTCACCACCGCCTCCAGCATTTCGAAGCCGTACATGGCCATGAGCACGCCCGTATCGGCAGCATAGAGGCGAAACTTCGTCCCGTCTTCATAGGCGGCAAGAGGGAATTGGGCGGCGCTCACCGACTGGCACCGTCGCACCATACCTGCTCCCACGAGCCAATCCACGGACGAGCCAAATTTGCGCGCCGTTCCCCTGTTCTCGACCACGGAATACTGGAACTTCGTATTCTCCTTTGCGAGCTGGCGCGGCAACGATTCAAAGCACGCCCGCGCGCGCACGCGCTCGGGGGCTTGCGCGTATCGAGCCACGTCGTCGAGATACGAGGCGAGCAGCCTGCTTTGCTCGTCGAAAGCAACGACGAAGTTGCCCGTCCGCGCAAAGGCGTCCACCACCGCAGGCATACCGCCGACCGCGAGGTACTCGCGCAGCATCTGCATCATCTTCTGATTCACCGCAACGGGCACGGGCATCAACGACTCATAGTATTCCCGCAAATTGGCGATATCGTCCTCCCCATACCCGCGCGCCCAAAGGTACTCCTCGAAATCGAGGGGGCCCATTTCGACCTCTCGCTCGTACCCAACGGGAATGGAGGCGAGCGCAGCCTCCTCCTTGAACCGAATGCCCAGAAGCGAGCCCGACGCAACGACATCGCACCTGCCGTCGAGAGCGAGATACTTAAGCGCAGCGCGAGCACGCGGGCACTCCTGAATCTCGTCGAGGAAAAGAAGCGTTCGTCCTGGAACAAAGCGCACGCCGGGCACGACGAGCGATATCTGCCGGTAGATCGAGTCGGCATCGATTGGGCCATCGAACACCCGCTTAAGGTCCGGGGACCCAATGAAGTCTATGGAGATGAAGCTTTCGTAGTCCTGCCGCCCGAACTCGGCGACGATGTACGACTTGCCAACCTGTCGCGCGCCCTTGATGAGAAGGCATTCGGCGCCCTTTTCCGCCCGCCACGAACGGAGGGTGTCGAGCATCTTTCGCTTCAGCACACTACGCACCATCCTTCACCTGCTGTTTGCAGCTTTTCAGGATGGATTTTACCAACTTTTGCAGCTTTTCCGGGTGTATTTGGCCTAGATTTGCAGCTTTTCCGGGTCCAGATAGCCGCTTCGTGCAGCTTTTCCGGACTTCTAGAGGGCGCGGCGCGCTTAGGAGCTGCAGAATCATAATCGCGTGCAAACGGCGGGCTAACATAGCCTTTCACCGAAAAGGGCGGGCGGCCGCGCCCTGCGACCACCCGCCCTCAATCAAAGCCCTTCTCGGCAGCCGCAGCTACCGGTTCCGGCGCCGCAGGATCACACCTGTGGCGATCAGCACCACTGCGCCGCCCGCGATGCCACCCAGGGCCATCGGCGACAAGCTGGTATCGCCCATGTTCGGCAGACCCGGCTTCTCCTCCTTCGACACCGGTGGGTTGGTGGGCGGCTCCGTCGGCGGGTTGACCGGCGGGGTGGTTGGCGGCGTGTACGTGTTCTTGAACACCGGCGCCACGTCACCGTCATAGGTTACCGTCGCCACCAGATGGCCCGCGCCGTCGTCCGTCACCGTCACCGTTACCTGGTGCTCGGCCGCGTCGTACGTCACGTTCTTCTGAGCGTCGTTCACCTCGGAGATGCTGTAGCGATACGCCCCGGGCTTGTCGTACGAGATCGCCTTGAAGCCCACCGTGCCGTCCGCCGCGTTCTTGGCGGTCTGCAGCACCTTGCCGTCGGCATCCTTCAGCTGGAAGGAGAACTGCCCTTCCTTCAGGTCCTTGCCGCTCAGCACCTTGGAGGCCCCCAGCTTCACCTCAGTCGCGGCCGGCGCGTAGCTGTTGCTGAACGCCACCGCATCCGCAGCCTTGCCGCCCGTGCTGTAGGCAACCTGCGCCTCCAGCGCGTGCGTCTCCGCATTCTCCGTCACCGTCACCGTCGCGGTAAAGACCGTCGTGTCGTAGGTGACGCCGTTCGTCGCCGCGCCGACCTGCTCGGAGACGGTATAGACATACGTCCCCGCCTTGTCCAGCTGCAGCGGCGCAAAGTTAAACGTGCCGTCGACGCCGTTCTGCACCGTCTGGACCACGTTGCCGGCGGCGTCCTTCAGGTCGAAGGAAAACTCGCCCTCGGCCAGGTCGCGGCCGGTCAGGGCCTTCGTTCCGGTAATCGTCGCCGTCGTTGCCGTCGGCGTGTAGGTGTTGGTGAAGGTCAGATCCGCGGCCGTCTTGTTCGCCGTCGCGGTCAGCTGGCCGCTGCCGTCGTCGGTCACGCTCACCGTCACATCCAACACCGCATCGCTGTAAGTGATGGTGCCATCTTGGCCCGCAACCTCCTTCACCTGGTACGTATGCGAACCAGTCGCAGTGTACGAGATGGCCTTGAAGGTAAACGCGTTACCCGCGTTCGTGGTCCGGTCAATCTCCTGCCCGGTGGCCGCGTCAATCAGCGCGAACGTGAACTCGCCATCGGCGGGCGTCCGCATGGTGGCCGAATCGGTATTCTCAAGCACCTTGATGCCGGAGATCTGGTAGGAGGTCGCGCCCGGCTGGTAGCTGTTCGCAAACGTCATGGTGTTGGGGGTGACGCCGTTCTCGGTGCCCTTGCTCGGCTTCGCCGTGGAGCTCTCTACCGCCAGCTTGCCGTCGTTGTTGTCCTTCACCACGTAGGTCAGGGTGTACGTCTTGCCGGTGTAGGTCACGCCCGGCACGCCCGGCGCGTCCCCCGTCGGCTGCACCTCGCGGACCGTGTAGGTAAAGGTGCCCGCATGGTCGAAGGTCAGCTTGTCGAAGGCAACCTTGCCGTGCGCATCGTTCTTCTGGGTCTGGATCACCGAGCCGTCAGACCCCACCAGCTCGAAGGCGAAGTCTCCCGCCTTTAGCTGATAGCTGCCGTCGTGCACGTCAACGCTCTTGGTGAGGGCGATCGCGCCGGAGTCCGTCGCCTGTGCCTCGTAGGTGTTGGTGAAGCTGGGCTTCGTGACATTCGTGCCGTCGTAGGCGACGCTCGCCTGCAGCGTGCCGGCATTGTCCGCAACCGTCACCACGGCATGGTGCACCGCGGCGTCGTAGGTCACGTAGGCCAGATCACCCTTCCGCTCCACGATGGTGTACTCGTGCGTGCCCGGCTTCGCGTAGGAGAAGGCATCGAAGTTAACACTTCCGTCCGCGCCGTTGGTCGCGGTCCGGACGGGCTTGGCCCCGGCAAGCTGCTCAGCCGTCAGGTTGCCCTCGTACACATCGAAGGTGAACTCGCCGCACTTGGGGACGATCGGCGTGTTGTCGTCCTTCTTCACATAGCTCTTCTGCGCACCGAGGGCCAGGCCGGTCGCGGCCGGCTGATAGGTGTTGGTGAAGGTATCCGAGCCGGATGCGCTCGTCACGATCGCCTTCGCATTCAGTGCTCCGTTCCCGCCGTCCGTGACCGTCACCGTATAGGTGAGGGGATGGCTGTCATAGACCATGCCCGGCTCCGTGCCCGACTGTTCCACGATGGTGTAGGTGAAGTCCTTGCTCGCGGCGCCGTCCAAGTCGGAGAGCTGGAACTCGCGCGTGAAGCTGACCTTGCCGTTTGCATCGTTCTTCGCGGTGTCGAGCACGTTGCCGGCAGCGTCCTTCAGGTCGAAGGTGAACTCGCCGTCCGCGGGCTTCGTCGTGTGGTCGAAGCCGTCCGCAACCTTGATGGTCTTGGTCGCCGTCAGGATTACGGAACCCTTTGCGTCGTAGGTGTTGTTGAAGGTGGGAGCCGTAGCGGCACCGTCATAGGTGACGGTCACCTTCGTCTTGTTGTTGTCGCCCTGGTTCTGCTCTACCTTGACGTGGACCTTGACTTCCTTGGCGTCGTAGGCCACGCCGTCGACGGTCTGGCCGGCTTTCTCCTCCTTGAGCGTGTAGTCGTACTCGCCCAGGTTCAGGTTCTTGACGGCCAGCTCGACCTTGCCGCCCCGGTCGTTGGTGCCCTTGGCGACCTCGTTGCCGGCCTGGTCGTACAGGCCGAAGGTGAACGCGTCGGCCGTCAGGTCCTTGCCCGTGAGGATCTTCGTCGCCTCGACGGTAACGTCCGTCGTCGGCTTCGAGTTGGTGAAGGTCGGAACGTCGGCCTCGCCGTCGTAGGTGGCGGTCGCCTTTAGCTCGCCCTTCTCATCGGAGACCTTGATGTGGACCTTCACGTCCTTCGTGTCGTACACGACGGTCGGGTCGTTGCCGGCAACCTCCTTGATGGTGTAGTCGTGATCGCCCGGCGTGTCGTAGCTGATTGCCTGGAAGGCGACCTTGCCGTCCTTGTCATTCTGGACGGTCTGGATCACGTTGCCATCCTTGTCGAGCAGCTGGAACGTGAAGTCGCCCCCTGCGAGCTCGCCACCCGTGAAGCGCTTCGTCGCCTTGAGCGTTACCGAGGTCTCCTTCGGGTGGTACGTGTTCGTGAAGGTCTTGTCTCCACTCGTTACCTGCGGTGTGGCCGTCAGCGAGCCGGTGCCATCGTCCGCGACCGTCACCTTGTAGATGAGCGCATGGGTGTCGTAGACCATGCCCGGCTCCGTGCCCGGCTTCTCCGCGATGGTGTAGGTGAAGTCCTTGCTCGCAGCGCCGCCCAGGTTGGAGAGCGTGAACTTGCGCGTGAACTTCACCGTGCCATCGGCCTTGTTCGTCGTGGTGCCGAGCACCTTGCCGTCGGCGTCCTTCAGCTCGAACGTGTATTCGCCGCCCTTCAGCTTGGTGTCGTGCGTGAAGCCCGGCGCGACCGCAACGATCTTGGTCGCCGTCAGCTCCACGGATCCCTTTGCGGTGTAGGTGTTCGTGAAGGTGGGGGCATTGGCCTTGTCACCATCGTAGGTAACAGCGGCGTCCAGCTTGCCGGCATTGTCCATGACCTTCACCACGGCATGGTGCACCGTAGCGTCGTAGGTCACGTGGGACAGGTCGCCCTCCTGTTCCGCGACGGTGTATTTGTACTCGCCGGCCTTGGTGTAGTCGATGGCCGGGAAGGTGACGGTGCCGTCCTCGCTGTTCTTGGCGCTCCGGATGGGTTGCTTGCCCTTCAGCTGCTCAGCCGTCAGGTCGCCCTCGTACAGGTCGAAGGTGAACTCGCCGCCCTTGAGCGTGGCCTGCGTGTTGTCGGACTTCACGTACGATTTCTTCGCCGTGAGTGTAGCCAAGGTCTCGGCAGGCTGATACTTGTTAGTGAAGGTCGGGGCATCATTCTTGTCGTCATAGGTGACAGTCGCCTTTGCCTTGTCACCGTCCGCCTTCACCGAGACGTGGACCTTCACCGCCGTGGAATCGTAGGTGATGGTCGAATCGCTGTCAGCGACCTCCTTGAGCGTGTAGTCGTACTCGCCTATGGTCAGACCGGTGAGGATGAGCTTAATCTTGCCGTCCTTGTCGTTCTGGACAGTCTGGATGGGATCAACCGTAGTCGTGTCGCCTTGATATAGGCCGAAAGTGAACGCACCAGCCGTCAGGTCCTTGCCCTTGAGGATCTTCGTCGCCTCGATAGTGGCGTCGGCCGTCGGCTTCGAGTTGGTGAAGGTCGGCACGGCCTTCTCGCCGTCGTAGGTGGCGGCCGCGCTCAGCGTGCCGTTCTTGTTATCGGTGACGCTAACGTGCACTTTCACCGTCTTGCCATCGTAAACGATAGTCGGGTCGGTGCCTTCGACCTCCTTGATGGCGTAGTCGTGCTCACCAGCCTCGGTGTAATCAATGGCCGGGAAGGTGATGTCGCCATTGGCATCGTTCTTTTCTTCGGCGACAACCTTATCGCCCTCCTTCACCTGGAATGAGAACTGCTGGTTCTCAAGGGTGCCGCCCGTAAATTGCTTCTTCGCCGCCAGGGTCACGGAACCCTTCGCAGCATAGCTGTTGTTGAAGGTGGCGAGGTTCACCTTGCCGTTCTTGACCTCAAGCGTCTCGCGCTTGTCATCGCCGCTCTTCTCCACCGTCACGCCTGTGACAGTCAGCTTGGCGTTCTTATCCTCGACCCTCACCGTGACGGTATAGGTCGAGGCGTCCATCGTCCAGCCGGAGTTCTGCACGCCGTCCACCGCCGCCTCGTCGTCGGCGTCGTGCGCCTCGGTGAGCGTGAACGTGTACGTACCGGCCTTGTTGAACTTCATGCCGGAGAAGTCGACCGTCTGGCCCTTGTCCTTGATGATCTTGCCACTCGTGGCCTTGGACTCGGCATGCTCATTGCCCGCCAGAGCATCCGAGACTTTGAGGTCATCATCATCGATCTGCTTCTGCGTCTCTTCCGTGGCGGTCAGCGTGAACGAGAACGCCTTCTCCGTGCTCTCAACACCGGAGACCTTCTTCGTTACCTGCGGGGTCAGTTCGTCGCTAGCTTCCGCCTTGTAGGTGTTTGTGAACACCAGCTTGTTGGCTTCGGCCAACGTGCCGTCGGGTTTTTGCTTCTCGATCTCACCGGTGATACTATCGCCTGCGCCGGTCAGATTCGTGGTACCCTGCTTGCGGCCGGTCAGCTTATAGCCCGCGGGCATCTTGTCTGCGCCGGTCAGCTCCTGCACCGCGTACTCGTCGCCCTCGCCAAGACCGTACACGCGAATCGTCTCGTCGGCCTTGATAGCATGGGTGTCGCCGTTCTTCAAATCGAACACGTCGCCGGCTTGCTTTCCGGCCCCAGCGTTCTTGAACACTGCAGCCTTGTAGGTCTTCCCCTCGGGCACGGTGAACTTGAAGGTGAACTCCGCGTCCTTATTGCCCGTCAGGCCATCGGGCAGGGCAACCTTCTTCGTCACCTCGAGGCTCGCCTCGCGTTCGTTCGCCACGCGCACGCAGGTGGCACCTGTGAACAGGGCGTTCAAATTCATGTCGTCCAGATTGGCACGGGCGCCCTTCGCATTAGTGTCACCAGGCACGTCCTGCGTGATGCCCATACGTATCCAGCCCGTCTCGGTCTCCAAGCGATAAGGTTTGCCTTCCTCGGTGGGCCCATACTGGTAGACACGTCCGTTGGCGCCGTACTTGAGGTGCACCTCATCCTCGCCGCCCTTGGCGTCATTGTTCCAGGAAAGGTTGTCGTTGCCGTCGAGCGTCCCGTCGGACGTCTGGCGCTGGCCCTTGATCCACGTGAGCGTGTTGTCGATGTCGCCCTCTGCGCCAAACTGGCCCAGACTCTTCATGAGCGCGCCCGGGCCCACGAACGTCGAAACGCCGTCATCGTCCGTACCGGCATCGGCATGGACGCCGTAATCGTCCACAATCACCTTGGTGAGCGTGTCGTTAAGCAGGAAGCCCTTGGGCGCCGAGACCTCCTTTAGGAAGTAGGTTCCATTCACGAGCGGCCTGTTATCATCGCTCGTATTCGGGAATATGCCCGCACCTTCGAGCGGGACCGGGTTGTCGACCGACCTCGTCTTCAGGGTGTCATAGGGGGTCTGCTCACCCTTGAGCACGACCTTGCCACTCTCGTCCGTCGTCACCTGATCGGCCTTGTACAAGCCGAACGTCGCCCCGTCAACGGGCTTGCCCTCGGTATCGGTCTTCTGCACGAACAGGCGATTCTGGATGTTCGTGACGAGCAAGCGCGTGGCGAACTGTCGCTTGAAGTTCGTGCCGTCTGCGATGTCGTCACTGTACACGTGAACGGTGTTCTCAGGCGTCGCGTCGCCGATCGAGCTCGCCATTGTGTGGTAGATGGCCACCGTGTACTCGGCATCCTTGCGGGCATCACCGCTCAGCAGGTAGTAGTACTTGGAGATGTCGCCGGGCATGTATGGAATCTCCACCTGATATTGGCCGCTTGTGTTAAGCGTGAAGACATGCGGTTCCGCCTTCGCCGCCTCGATGGCGCCGGCCTTGCCCTGGTCTTTGGCGAGGGTATACCCCTTCGTCGGGTCGCCCGACACGGCGTACCAGGCGTTCTTGCTTTTATCGCGCTTGAAAACTACTGCGAACAGGATGCCGCGCTTCATGTCAACAGTATTGCCTGGCTTCATCAAGTCATCGTCTGCTTGGTACACAGTCGTAGGCGCGGTGATGGTCTCCTTCGCGCCAGCGAACGCACCGTTCTTCCACACGACGCTGTCCTTGTCCATACCGCCGCGGTTGATGATGACGCCGCCCGCGCCATTCTTGTCGCTCGTGGGCACATACTCGAACTGCATGCTGCCATCCGTCGCCGTGAGACTCGAGCGGTATCCCTTGGGCACCCCCGTTTCCTTCAGGAGGTAGTACTGGTGACCTAGATCGTCGAAGTTGATGACGCCGTTGTCATTGACATTCCTGAGCGTCAGTTGTCCATCCGCGTCCGTGGTGCCGGAGCCAAGTAGGTTTTCCCGATTAGCGGTCGTGTCAGTGAAGTTCTCGTCTGTCTTGTACAGCGCGAACTGAGCGCCCTCCACCAGACCGCCATCTTGGTCGAACTTGATAATGTCGGACTCGGGAACCGTCACGAGGTTGTACTCGAGCTTCATGTTGGAGTCGGTGGCGCCACGCTCCAAGTAGAAGAACTTGAGCGTGTGGCTGGTGTCGTTAGCGAAGGTGTTGTCAGTGAAGCCCTTAGTAGTATCCCGCTTCGCTTCCTGGAACTTGCTTAACAGCGTGCCGTCTGGGGAATCGTTAACCTTAATCTCGCCCGTTTGGAAGTCAATGGTCAGCTTAGCACTGGTGTGGATGCCGCCAATGTCACCCACAAGGACATCGTCAATGAACACCCAGACGTCATCGTCGCCGGCGAACTCAAAGGTCATGGGCTTGTCAGCATTCGTTTTACCACCCGTCGGCTGCACGAAGCGCGACGACATGGAGAGGCCGAAATAATGGTTGAGGGGTTTGCTGTGATTATAATTCGAGTTGCCGTTGTTCTGCGACGTAATGCCGTTCGGGACGAGTTTGCCGCTCTCCTCCTTGAATACCTCATCGGCCGCATCGAAGGGGAAGAACTGGCCTACTGTATGAGGCTCAGCCCCCGCTTGCATAACGCCGGCAGCATTGTAGACATCAAATGCATTCTTATTGGCGTTGTACGCCGCGTAGTTCTGCGAGCTGTCATACTCGTAGTAGCCGTCCTTGTTGACCTGCAACAGACCTGTCACACCCATATGAGATATCTTGCCCGTCTGGGTGGAGGAATCAAACAGGTAGCCGAGGGGTTCTCCGCCCCAGCTGTCGGTGAGTTTCGGGTAACCGCCGGTAAGAACTTTGTTCACGATACCGAAGCGAGGAGAGGGGCCGCCCGTATACTGATTGAGATCATCACTGGCTCCCTGATCCTTGAACTGGAAGCGGTGGCCCTTGTTGATGCCGTCGGATCCACTGACCGACAGGTGATCCTCCGAATTCACCCAGTAATCAAACAAGTTGATTGTTGTCCCCGAAGGCGAAATCGTCGGAACCGTGTGGTCCGAAATTGCCGCCTCGGCACGAAGCGGCAGGAAGAAACTCGCCGTCAGCGCGACGGCGAGGACCAGAACAATCGCATATGGCGAGACCGGGCACAGCCCGCGGCGACGGCCATAAGACATGACGGACCACCGCTCGCGCGGCCGATGTTTACCAGGAAGTTCCCTGCTTAGACACCCCCCCCTGGTAGCAATATTCACGAGTCGAGACGTCATCTCTCTGAGCTCCTGCATAATTTCCTCCCCAGTCACACGGCGACCTGCCCGGGCACTCCCCGGGGGGCCGAGGCAGTCTGGCACATGCCCGCAGTCGTTCAAGGAATACCAACCCCAGCATATGTCTCTTAAGATATCTTAGTCTTTTTCTATGACAGTTTTTGTCTCATTACCGATGAAATCGGCTCAGTCCCTTTGTCACATTCTAGAGCGTGTGGAGCAGGGCGATGAGGAAGCGGATGCCTTGGAGGTAGGCGCGACGGGTGATGCGCTCGTTGGTGCCGTGGACACCGCGGTCACATTCGTCATCGTCGACCACAAAGGCGGAGAAGCGGATGCACTCGTGACAAATGCGCTGGTAGTTGGCGGCATCGGTTGCACCAATCACGGTCGAGGGCACAATGCTCATCGGCTCTTGGCCCACCGCAGACGATCCGTTTTCCTCCGTCCCCTTGGGATCACGGAAATAGCGGGCGGCGATGGCGCGGACGGCCTCGAGCCCCGGACCGCCCACGCGCGGGGACGGCGAGGGCTCGGAGCTGCCGGGGCCCAGCTCGACCTCGACTCGGCCAGCGAGCCCAGCGGTGACAACGGCTTCGCGGCAGCAGGCCACGACATCGGCCACGCTCGTACCCTCGAGCATGCGGAAGTTGACATTGGCCCACATATCCTGCGGCATTACGTTGGCACCGGTACTGCCGCCTTCGATTTGCGTGGGCGCGCAGGTGGTGGTCACAAGCGGGTACAGCTTTTTGCTGGCGAGGCAGTCGCGCACGATGGCATCCTTGCTGGTAGCAATCTCGTCTGCGGTATAAAGCCCCAGCTCGACGAGCTGCGCGGCAAGCAGATCGGTCACACGCGCCGGCCACTCGATATCGCAAATCGCGGTAATAGCGCGGCTGAGCACTTCGAGCGACGTGCCACCGTAAGGGTTGGAAGAATGCCCGCCTTCGCTTCTCGTCTTGAGCACGATATCGGCATAGCCCTTCTCGGCAAGATCGGCATGCATAAGCCAACCCTCACCCGCGCTGTACTCGGCAGCCGGAACGATGCGATAGTCGCCCTCGTCGATCAGGTACTCAAGCTCAACGCCACGCTCCTCGAGCGCGCGACCAATGGCGCCCGCGCCGTACTGCGTGGTCTCCTCGTCCTGGCCAAAGGCCAGCAGCAGGGTTCGTTCGTGTTGCCAGCCGTGCGCCAGCGCATACTCAACGGCCTCCAGGATGCCCGCAACCTGGTCTTTCATATCGATGGCGCCGCGACCCCAAATATAGGTGTCGTCCACGTGCCCGCTAAAGGGATCGTGCGTCCAGCCCGTCTCGGTGCCCGGCACCACGGGGACCACGTCCATGTGGCCCATGAGCATGACCGGCTTGAGGGCGGGGTCGGCGCCGGCAAGCGTCACGAGCAGCGAATGGTCGATGAGCTCGACCTCGCCCGCCGCAAACACGCGCGGCCAGGCCTGCTGCATATAGGCGCGCAGGTCGGCAAACGTCTGCCAGTCCACCGTCTGGGCATCCATGCTCGAAATCGTCGGAAACGACAGCACGCGGCCCAGGCGCTCGCACGCGCCGACCTCGTCGATGTCGGCAAAATCATCCTCGTGCGCAAAGAAGCGCCAAACCTCGGCCATGCCTTCCTCCAAAAACAGCGTGGCAAAGAGGCGGTCCCTTTGCCACGCTCCCTTGCATTATTTGTCGTTGAGATAACGCGAGAGGAACTCGCGGGTGCGCTGGTGCTTAGGATTGCCAAAGAGCTCAGCCGGCGCGGCGTCCTCGAGCACCACGCCCTGGTCCATAAAGACCACACGGTCGGACACGGTGCGCGCGAAGGCCATCTCGTGGGTAACGACGACCATGGTCATGCCATCGGCGGCGAGCTTGCGCATAACGTCGAGCACCTCGCCCACGATCTCGGGATCGAGTGCGGAGGTAGGCTCGTCAAACAACATGATCTGCGGGTTCATGCACAGGGCGCGGGCGATGGCAACGCGCTGCTTTTGGCCACCGGACAGGCGACCAACCGCGGCATGGGCGAATTTTTCGAGCCCCACGCTCGCCAGATGCTCCATCGCGACCTGTTCGGCCTGATCTTTGCTCATCTTTTTGAGCGTGACGGGTGCGAGCGTGCAGTTGTCGAGCACGTCCATATTGTTGAACAGGTTGAAGCCCTGGAACACCATGCCGATGTTCTCGCGCAGCTTGTTGATGTTGCAGCGCTCGGCCGTGAGATCCTGACCGTGGAACCAGATGTGGCCCGTGTCCGGAGTCTCGAGCAGGTTGAGGCAACGTAGCAGTGTGGACTTACCCGAGCCCGAGGCGCCGATGATGGTGACGACCTCGCCGGGGCTAACGGCCAGGTCGATGCCCTTGAGCACCTCGAGCGAGCCAAAGCTCTTGTGCAGGCCCTCAACGCGGATGAGCGGCTCTTTGGTTTGCGCGGCCGCAACGCCGGTAGTGGCGGTATCTGCCATGATGAATCTCCTCGTCTTGCGCCTAGTTGGAGCTGGGCAGCGTGGCCGGAGCCTCGGCGCCCAGCTTTTTGCCAAAGGCCTCGAGCAGGCGGCTCGCCACGAGCGTCAGGATCAGGTAGACCACGAGCGCCACGCAGTAGACCTCCATCTGGCGGTAGTACACGCCGGCGACGGTGGTGGTGGCGTACATGAGGTCGAACACGCCGATGACCGAAAGCACTGACGAGTCCTTGATGTTGATGATGAGCTCGTTGGTGAGCGCGGGGATCGCGTTTTTAATGCCCTGCGGGAACACGACCTTGCGCATGGCCTGCCATTGCGACAGGCCCAGCGAGCGCGCCGCCTCGGCTTGGCCGGGGTCGATGGACTCGATACCGCCGCGCAGGACCTCCATCATATAGGCGGTGGAGTTGAGCGAAATGGTGACGAGACCCGCGGTAAAGGTGCTCCAGATCTGGTTGGCCTGCGCCGTCTCGAAGCCCATGCCGCGCAGAACGGTAAAGCCCGCGTAGTAGATGAGCAGACCCTGCACCATCATGGGCGTGCCGCGTACGATGGTGGAGTAGACGGTCGCAAAGCCTCGGCCGATGCTCTTAAAGAAGCGCGTGAGGTCATTGTCCACGCGGTCGAACGTCTGGATACGCAGGAACACCAGCAACAGCGCCAGGAAGAAGGCGATGATGGTGCCAAAGAATGCGAGCGCGATGGTGATCTCGATGCCGCGAATAAAGAAGTCGCCGCTCTTATAGGTCATGTAGACCAGGCTCGGCAAAAAGTCGCTGGGATTGGAGTCCGAGACAATGCTCACCTGTACCAGGTCGATAAACGACATGACGCAGCGGTCGATAAAGAAGATCGCTGCAATGGCGACGACGACATAGCTGCCCAGGCGCGCGCCGCGACGGAAACGCTCGGATGCGAATGGCGATTTTTCGCGATAGTCGTTCCAGTGCATGAGCTTGGTGACGAGCGCCGCCGCAGACACGACGAGCCAGGCCCAAAGGATCGCCCAGAGGCAATCCTGGAAGATGCCGGTGGGTGCCAAAAAGCTCAGCGGGGTGGGGTTGCGCTGGCTAAACGCCAGACCGAGCGCCGCGATGACGCTCGTGCCCAGGTATACGTAACGATGATCGGCCTCGATAAAGGAGACCAGGCGATTGATAGTTTTCATGCTGCCTCCCTATGCCGGCTGACGGTCGAGGCACGCGTCCCACATTTGGTCGCGCTCCTCCTGGCTGACGCCCTTGAGCGTCTTATCGATGAGTTTGAGCAGCTTGTCCGAGCCCTTGCGGCAGCCGACGTTTGCCGTGACCTCCTGCTTAAAGCCCTCGCCCTCGGCAAATTGAATCGGCACGATGCCCGGATTTTGGGCCATATAGCCCTTCTCGTTCTCGGTGTTGTAGGTCACGGCGTCGCACGTGCCCTGCAGCAGGTTCGAGAACACCGTGGGGACCGAATCGACCGGATTCTTGTGGACGACGCCCGGGATCTCGTCGATGACGGTATCGAGCATGGTGTCCTTTTGACCGAGCACCGTGGCGCCGCTGAAGTCGCTGAGCTTGGTCGCGTTTTGGTAGGGTGAGCCCTCTTTTACGAACAGACCAAAGTACCCGATAAAGTACGGGTCGGAAAAGCCGACGGACTCCTCGCGCTCGGGCGTGGCGCTCATGCCGGCAATGATGAGGTCGATCTGGCCGTTGTTGAGCGAATCGATAAGGCCCGAGAAGCTCTGCTTGACGGCAACGGGCTCGCCGCCGAGGGCCTTGCAGACGATCTTGGCGATCTGCACGTCGTAGCCGTCGGCATAGGCGCCCTGCACGTTATCGATGGGGATGGTGAACTCGCTGGCCTCGGAGACCTGCCAGTTGTACGGGGCGTAGGCCGCCTCCATGCCAATGCGGATCTTGTCCTTGCCGATGACGGAATCGGACAGGTCGTCGCGACCGCCGCCCGTCGTAGGCTGGACCACTTCCAGCGTAGAGGGGCGCTGGCAGCCGGCGAGCGCGCCGGCGACGACGGTAGCGCTCGCGGCGAGGGCGCTACCCAAAAAGATGCGGCGGCTGCACACCGGTTGGCGCTGCGCATCGCGCTGTTGGGGAGAATGCATAATCTGCCTTCCCTGTTGAATCGTATGCTGACGACTCAACAGGATACCGCACGCCGCTATCCACTTGTATGCATACATACAAGTTTACGAACTGGAAAATGACAGATTGATGCAGGGGTAGCTAATTTGGGACGGGGCTATTTTGACTACTTTCACATGCAAAGTAGTCAAAATAGCCCCGTCCCAAATTAGCTACCCTAACCCATGCATCGAAATGAGGGTGGAAAATCTCCCACTTTTGGCTCGCACATGAGATCAGAACCACCCTTAAAAAGGGTGGTTTGCTCTTAGGGTATAACCCACGGGCCCCGGGCTCGCGTCTAAAGGCGCGGGCCCGGACTTCGTCCAGGCCTAGTGCATCTTGACCCGTGGCGTGCCGGTCAAACCGGCGGGGTCACCTCCTCTTGAAGGGGTCCTCGTACTCCTTCACGCTCAGCTTGTCCAGCGCGATGTCGTGGGACTCCTGCTCCCTGATGTACTTGGCGATCGTCGCCTCGTTCAGGCCGACGGTGGACACGTAGTAGCCCTCCGCCCAGAACTTCCTGTTGCCGAACTTGTACTTGAGGTTGGCGTGCCTGTCGAATATCATCAGCGAGCTCTTCCCCTTCAGGTAGCCCATGACGCTCGCGACGCTGTACTTCGGCGGGATCGCCAGCAGCACGTGCACGTGGTCGGGCATCAGGTGCCCCTCGATTATCTCGATCCCCTTGTACTCGCACAGCTTCCTGAGGATCTCCCCTATGTCGCTCCTGATTTGGTTGTAGATCACTTTGCGCCTATACTTCGGCGTGAACACGATGTGGTACTTGCACATCCACTTCGTGTGGGAAAGGCTGTAGGCCTTCTGGGCCATGGCGACCACCCCTTCGACTCGAATTCTTGACGGCCTGAACAATCGTCAATATCGGTCGGAGGGGTGGCTTTGTAAAGCCGTTTGTCTCCAACCGCATAGCGGGTGGGTTGAAGCTGGCCGCTGCGCGCCCAGCAGACTAAAGTCTTGAAATCAAAACGGGAGATTATCCACGCTCAAGTTATGACCGCCCAGAACGGCGGAACCCCTAGAGCAGCGTAACGCTAAAGCTGCGCTCGTCCGTCTCGCCCGGCGCCAAGGTGATGGTGTTGACCTTGTGCTCGAAGACGTCGTCCTCGGTGTCCATGGTGGTGTGGCCGGTCCAGGGCTCGAGCGCCACAAACGGCGCGTCGTTGGCGGCAGACCACACGCCGATGTACTTAAAGCCCTCAAAGTCGATCTTGACGCCATGGCCCGACTTGCGACCGCGCAGCGTGAGCGTAGAGCCGGAAACGTCGGTGAACATAATGGCGTCGTTATCGAAGCTGCGATGCGTGATGGGCAGCACGTCCGAATTATCGGGCGCCTTATAGCTGCCCTCGAACGTCATGAGGCCATCGGGCGTAATGATGGGAGCCTCGTTGGTCCACGCCTCGGTAAATGCCAGCTCGTAATCCTCGAACGCCTCGCCATCGGCACCGGGGGCAGGCACGTTAAACGCGGGGTGGCCACCCACCGAGAACGGCAGGTCCACGTCTCCGGTGTTGGCGACGGCAAAGGTCTGCGTGAGCGTAGCGTCGCCGGTGAGCGCATAGGTCATATTGAGCTTAAAGTGGAAGGGGAAGGCCTTGAGCGACTCGGGCGTGTCGGTGATCTCGTAGGTTACCGAGGAGCCATCCTCGGAGACCTCGACCAGCTTGTGCTCGACAATGCGCGCGATGCCGTGGCGTGCCATCTCGCAGGTGCCGGCCGCAGACGTTGCCGTGTTGTTGCGCAGCGAGCCCACGATGGGGAACAGAATGGGCGCGTGCTTGCCCCAAAAGGCCGAGTCGCCCTGCCACAGATACTCGTTGCCGTTGAGGGCAAGGCTCGTGAGCTGGGCGCCCATGGAATCGATGGCCGCGGTGAGGCCGCCGCGCTTGATGGTGGTGACGGTGGACATGCTACTTCCTCCAAAAGTAAACAACAGTGTCGAGGGCTATTGTCCCACTCTTGGCCGCGGGACGGGGCGGCACGTAATTATTGAGTGTCCACGTACAGGTCAAACCCGCCCTGCGGCGTGCTGTCGACCGTATCGGGTGCTTGCGAGTTAAAGCTCACGGGAACCATGCGCTTTGAGGCACGGAAACGCGTACCGTCGGTGGCGACAGGCGGCTCGTCGACCGTGAGTTCGTAGTCGCCGGGCTTGAGCTCAATGCCGTCACCATCGGAATTGACGTATTGGTACTCGTCGACTGCCTGGCCCTTGAGCGTGCGGCCCACGATATGGATGAGCATTTGGCTGTCGCCGCGCGCGGTGTCCCACGTCGCACCGTCTTTAACCTCGACCGACACATGCACCGAGCGCGTGCGGCTGAGCGATTGCTCGACAGACATCTCGACCTTGGCGGCATCTTCGCGCTGTTGTTCCACATGGCTCCAGACGCTGCCGATCGCCGAGCAGGCAATGACGCCGGCCATAAAGGCGATGAGGATGGGGCCAAGTGGCGAGCGGTGGCCCGCGTCTTCCTCGCGAGCTAGGTTGGGGCGATGCGTGGGGGCGGGCGCCTGGGCACCCTGCGAGGGCACGTCGAGGATACTGAAGGATGCCGTGCTGTCGGGGTCGATGGTATGACGTGGCTGCGGCGTCTTTGCCGGCGAGATTGACATGTCGGCTGGCTCACCCAGCGTTGCCGTGGCATCGGCCTTAGCCTCATCGGCCTCGGCCTGGGCCCAGGCCTGTTCGAAGGTCTGAGGCTCGGCGGCGACGTCGTTGCCGGTTTCAGCATCGGCGCTCGACACGTCACGCGGCGCGGGCTCGTCCCACTCCTCGTCCGGAGCCTCGCCCTCGCTATACCACCATTCAAAGTTATCGATATCCATACGGGGCGCCCCCTTGGCCTCGCAAATAAACACTTGCCAGTCTTATACCCGCAGATCGCACGAGAGCTCGCTGGCACAGATAGGAAAACCGTCCCAACATTCGGCGCTTTTCCTCGATTTCGAGATTTTCATCGAATGTTGAGACGGTTTGGGGTGGCGATCACATCGCAAGGACCGCGCGGATGGTTGGGTCGCTGAGGGCCTCGCGGAGCCAGGGGGCTAGCTGCTCGGGATGACCTTGCAGGTAGCCATCGAGCTCGGAGGGCGCCACGCGGCGTACTTCCGAGATTTCCTCTTGGTTGATATGTAGCTCGCCCGGCTCGACGCGAGCCAGATAGACCTCGCACCATTCGCACTCGCAGCGGCCGTCGCCGTGATCCTCGCGGTACACCACGTGCCCCAGGTGCTTGAGCTCGCCGGGCTCGCGCGTGATGCCAAGCTCTTCGTTGATGCGACGCGCCGTCGCAGCGGCGACGTCCTCCCCCGGGAGCGGATGGCCGGCGCAGCTATCGGCCAGCACCCCACCCCACAGGCGCTTGAGCGGACTACGGCGGCAGAGCAGCAGACGAGTGTCTTCGCCCTGGCCCTCGACCAGAAGCGTCAGGAATGCTTGGTGCAGAATGCCCTCGCCGGTATGGGCTTTGATGCGATCGACAGGAGTGAGCACCTCGCCGGTCGCGGCATCGACCGCCACGACCTCGGCACCCGCACCGCCCTCGTCCCAGCCGGCACGCAATATGCGGGCCGCGGTTTCTTCGAGCGCGGCGATGAGCTCCTTGGTGGTGTTGAGCACGCGCTGCAGATCGTCCTTGCTCGCCTGCTCAACATGAAAGCCCGTGCTTGCGGTCACCGGCACGCCAAAACGCGTGGCCAGTGCCGCTGCAATGTCGTGCGCCGGGATCTCGTCGCGATGGCACGGAACGGCCAAGATGCTCACGGTCGCCGTGCGTCCGGGCTCGGGACACGGAATGGCCTGCGCCGTGGCGCCCAGATGTGCGAACTCCGGCGAGCAGGCGTACACCACCATGCCTCGCGGCGTCACCGTCAACTGGGCCTCGAGCGTAAACTTGCCCTCGCCCACTGCAACCTTTGTCGTGTGCATACCCATGGGATCTCCTGTCGCCCGCGATGTACCTGAGACCATCTTCGCCTGCATTGCGACTATACAGGCAAGCGCAGACTGTGACAAAGGCGCTGCTTCTTTGCCACATTCTGCTAGAGTTGCAGGGATTGAATCCCGCTTATTCATGCGACATTGGAGTGACAACCTTGACCGCCACAACCTCGTCTGCAACAGCATCGACCGCCGCCGCGCTTTCACCCGCGCGCACCAACCTTTGCCCGGCGCTGCTCGTGTTGTTGGGCTTTTCGCTCGGCTGCTCGGAGTTCGTGGTTATCGGCATCGAGAGCGACCTGGCGACGGAACTCGGCATCTCACTTGCCACCGCAGGCCAGCTCATCAGCGTGTTCGCGCTCGTCTACGCCATCGCGACGCCGGTGCTTGCGCTCAGCACGGGACGCTTCCGCCGCTACCAGCTGCTCGTGTGCTACAGCATTGTCTTTGTGCTCGGCAATCTTGTCATGGCGTTGGCGCCCAACTTCCAAGTGCTGTTTGCCTCGCGCATCATCTTGGGCTCCGTCTCGGGCGCACTGCTCGCCGTAGGCGTGACGTATATCCCCGAGCTGCTGTCTCCGCAGCAGACCTCGCTCGCCATCTCGGTGGTGTACGGCGCTTTCTCCGTGGCGATGGTCTTTGTGACCTCGATCGGCAAGTTTGTGGCCGATACGCTCGACTGGCACGTTGCCATGTACGGTACGCTCGCCTTCGCCGTTCTGATCTGTACTGCGCTCGTGGCGTTTATGCCGCGTGCCGGACAGACCGATGAGCCTGCCACATTCCGCGAGCAGGCGGGGCTTCTGCGCGAGCCGAGCATTATCACCGGCATGCTCATCTTTTTGTTTGGCGTGGGGTCGGTCTACGTGTTTTACGGCTACGTGACGCCCTATCTGGAGCAGGTGTTGGGCATGGGCACCGTCCAGGCAAGCACTACACTCATGGCCTACGGCGTGTTTTGCCTGATCTCGAACATCTTGGGCGGATGGATCGACGCGCGTTTTGGCATGAAGGCGCTGCTCGTGACGTTTACGCTGCAGGCCGCGGCTCTGTTTGGGCTGTTTGCCGTTGGCGGCACCATGCCCCTCGCGCTTGCCTTTGTCTTTAGTCTGGCGATGCTCATGTATCTGTTCTCGGTCTCGTGCATCACGCACTTTATGGACGTGGCCCGCAGCCGCCACCCCAAATCGATGGTGCTCGCGAGCTCGGTGGAGCCCATGGCGTTTAACGTCGGCATCTCGTTTGGCACCGCGGTGGGCGGCGCCGTGGTAAGCGGGATTGGCATTGCCTACGTGGGCGCGGTTGGCGCCGCATTCTCGCTCGTAGCCTGGATACTCACGCTAGTGACGATCAAGCTGGCACGCTGGGAGCGCAAGCGGGCAGCACAATCTTCGATGCAGGCATAGGGGTGGGATCGAGGCAGGCGCAAGTACAGCTCAGCGCAGCGGGCGTCCGATGAAAACCACACCATACGAGCAGCGTTTATCCGCCCGCAGGCTCCAGCGGTTCAATTTCGTGTACTTGAAATACACGTTTTTCCACGATTTCATGTATTTCAAGTACACGAAATCGTACTAAACTATGTATTTGAAGTACATGAAATTGGAAAGGCAGCCCCATGCGCAGATCAATCGAATCCGTTATCGAATCATGGGCGACAAAGGACGCCTCGCGCCCCCTCCTCATCCGTGGCGCACGACGCGTGGGCAAAACGTACGCTGCCGAGGAAATCGGCAGACGAATCGCCGGCGATGCGTTTGTCAAACTCGACTTTCAGACCGATCTTGAGCTGATTGCCCCGCTGTTCGACTGCCCCACCGACGACGTTGACACCATCGTGGCACGAATCTCAGACTATAAACGCACCCCCATTCGCAAGGAAACCGCATTCATCCTGTTTGACGAGGTTCAGCTCTGTGAACGGGCGCTCAACTCGCTTCGCTTTTTCTCGGGTTCGGGCTGGCGCATATGCGCGACCGGCAGTCAGCTCGGCGTCGCCACGCGCAAGCGCAAGCTGCCTTTTCCCAGCGGCGTCCGCCAAGAGACCATGCATCCCATGTCGTTCGAGGAGTTTCTCTGGGCGCTCGGCGAGGAGCAGATGGCCGATGCCGTTCGTACCCACGCCGACACGCTCGAGACCTACGCCGCACACCAAGCCGCGCTCAACCTGTTTCATCGATACCAAATCGTGGGCGGCATGCCCGCCGCCGTCAACGCATATCGCAAGACGCTTTCCATCGAAGACGCGCGCGTCGAGCAGCGCGAAATCGACGAGACCTACACCGCCGATATGACCGACCCCGAAAACGGGATCAGCGGCGTAGCAGCGCGCAAGGTCTGGCGCTCCATTCCATCCCAGCTGCTACGATCCTCAACCAAGAAATTCAAGTACTCCGAGGTCGAACGCGGAGGCCGACGCTCAAAGCTCATCGAGCCACTCGACTGGCTCGAGGGCGCCGGCATCATATCGGTCAACAACCTGACCGAAGGCATCGAACCTCCCCTCGTCCCCTTCGACGACGAAGACGGGAGCTTCTTTAAGGTCTATCTTCTCGATACGGGCCTCATGTTCTACAAACTCGGTATCAACCCGCGACTCTGGCTCGACCTCAAAGAGGATTCCGCCATTGCGCTGTCTTCCGACTTTCGAGGTGCCTTGGCGGAGAACTCGGTCATGCAGGCATTTTCGGGCAATGGTTTGCAGACGTATTACTGGATGCCACCGTCGTCTTGGAAGACGAACGGCGAGCTCGATTTTCTACTTCAGACCGACCGTATGGAGATCGTTCCCGTCGAGGTAAAATCCGCACGCAACGTGCGCGCGAGAACGCTCGGGTCGTTTATGGAAAAAGCCCGGTCGCCGTATGCCTACATATTGTCCGAGAACAATTTTGCCCGCAGCGAAACCGATGACGGACGCGAGCTGCGCCATCTCCCCTTGTACGCAGCGGGCTTTATCGGAGCAAACTGCCTCAAGGGCAGTCTGTAACCCCCGCGCGACCGCCCAGAAAGGAACCATCATATGCAGCACGTACTGTTTATTTGCCACGGGAATATCTGTCGCTCGACGATGGCTGAGTCGGTGTTTGCCGAGCTGGTGCGCCGTGCTGGGCGCGAGGCGGAGTTCGTCATTGATTCTGCCGCGACCTCGACCGAGGAGATTGGCAACCCTCCGCATCATGGCACCGTCGCCAAGCTGCGCGAGGTCGGGATTCCCGTCGTTGCGCACCGCGCGCGCCAGGTTCGTCGCGCGGAGTATGGTGACTGGGACCACATCGTCTATATGGATGCCGAGAACGCGCGCGGCCTGCGTCGCATCTTCGGCGACGATGCCGACGGCAAGATTACGCGCTTGCTCGATTGGACCGATCGCCCCGGCGACGTCGCCGACCCGTGGTACACCGGCAACTTCGACGCCACCTACCGCGACGTGCTCGCCGGCTGCACCGCTATGCTCGAGCAGCTGTAACCACACGGACGCGCGGGCTCACGAGCCATACCATCGGCATAAAACGAGCGTGGATTTTCTCCCGCTTACAAATTGAGCGTGGATAATCTCCCGCTTTGAGCGCGAAACGGCGCTCTAAACGGGAGATTATCCACGCTCAATTACTCGTCGACGATCTCGGCGAGCCAAACGTTCAGCGTATCGACCTCGGGGCAGCAGAACTTTGCCGTGCCGGGCTCGTTGCCGGGCACGGTGCCGCCGTAGCGCAGGATGTCGATATAGGGAAAGCCCACATGGCAGGCCATGGAGCACATCTTGCCGCGGTCGCGGTCGAAGTCGAACACGTCGCCCGGCTTGTGGCCATGGTGGCAGCGACACGTACCCAGCTGGTCCACGCAGCTAATGCGAATACGCGGGCGCTTGCCGCGCGGCGCACCAAGCGGCTTGTTCTCGCTCGCGGGCTCGGGGCGGCTCTCGCCGGCGCTACTCATGGTCGATCACATCCAGGCAGGCCTCGATGGGTAGACCGGCGGACTTGTCCTCCTGGTCGGCGTTGCGCTCGATAAGCTCTGCCACCACGCGCATGGCATCGGCCGTTGCGCGCTGCAGGCTCCAACCGGCCATCACGCGGCCGACGAGCACCGCCGAGAACGTATCGCCCGTGCCCGGGAAGTAAACCGGGATCAGGTCGAAGGGAATCGTGAAGTACTCCCCCGCCACGTGATCGTAGCCGATGACGGCGTTCGCGCCGCCGACCACAGCGCTCGTAATGACCACCGACTTGGCGCCCAGCGTGCGCATGGCGTCCACAAGGACGCGGGCCTCGTCGGGCGTGATTTGCTCTGCAATAGGCGTATCGGTGAGCAGACAGGCCTCGGTGTAGTTGGGAACCGCGTAGTCGGCACACTCGAGCAGGTGCCTCATGAGGCCGATCGTGGACTCGGGCACACCGGCATAAAGCTTGCCGTTGTCGCCCATGATGGGGTCGACGAACACCTTGGTGCCCTTTTGCGCGCGACGGTGGCAGAAATCCGAAATGATACGCGTCTCTTCCTCGGTCACGATAAAGCCAGTCGAGATGGCGTCGAACTCAAAGCCGAGTTCCTCCCAGATGGCGAGGCTCTGACGCACGTACTCCGTAGTGTCGTGGATGTAGAACTTGGGGTAGTTGAGCGTATCGGACACAAGCGCCGTCGGCAGGTTGTGGATACGGTAGCCCATGTGCGACAGCACCGGCAGCATGGCAGAGAGCGCGACCTTGCCGTAGCCGCACATATCGTTGATCAGCAGCAGCTGAGTGTTCTTCATGAGTGTCCCCCTTGGGTCGGGAGCGGCGCAAAGTCGCCACAGTGCGACTAAGTGTAGCGCAGGGACCGTTGCGAGCAGGCGCCAGGGCCGCGAAGAGCGCATTGTTGCGGAAAGGTTTCGGAAAATGATCCCTTTTCCTCCGTCCCCAAGGGATCACATGCACCCAAGCGGACCGTAGCGGAATCACAGGTTGAGGACGGACAGCGAAAACGCTCCTAAGCGAGCAAGGTGGCGTGAAAGAGGAGGGCATAGGCCTTGTGGCCATGCCCGACGATTGAACGCCAGATTGCCGCTTAGGAACGTTTGCAGCGTCGGCCGGTTACGGCGTTTGGTAAAACGCCGTAACTATATAAGTTTGGTACCTTGACATTTCTGTATGGCACTCCTAGATTAGTTAGGCACAAAACAATTCCACTACCTAACTAAAGAAAGGAGCAACACTAATTCATGTGCGATGAACCTCTTAACCTTTGTTCGCACGAGCCCGGCGGTGACCCGTCGCAACCGGTAGACATACCCGAAGCGGTCAGCGCCGAAGACAAACTCGCCAAGCGCATCCTGAGCGGCCTGGGTTTTTGCGGCCATTACATGCATTTTCATGGCGGAGGCGTGTCCGGCAAGGCGCCCATCATCTGCCTGCTGGCCAAGCAGCCCGGCGGCGAGATGTCGCAGCAGGAACTCGGCATGCACTTTGACCTCAAGCCGGGGTCGCTTTCCGAGATCCTGTCCAAGCTCGAGGTCAACGGCCTCATCGAGCGCAGCCGTAACCCCAAGGATCGACGGCAACTCACCATTCGCCTGACCGAAACCGGCCGGGAAAACGCCCGCATCGACCAGGCGGCCCGCATCCGCTTTAGAGAACGGGCCTTTAGTGCCCTCACTCACGACGAGCGCGAGCAGCTCGCCGAAATGCTCGAGAAAATCCGTGTAACCTGGGAGGAACTGGATGATTAAAACCCTCATGGGCAGCATCCGCGACTATATGAAAGTCGCTGTTGCCACGCCATTGCTCGTGCTTGGCGAGGTGCTCTGCGAGATGCTGATTCCATTTATCACCGCCAACCTGATCGACGCCATCAAAGACGGCACCACCGTAGCCGAGATGCTTCCCACCGCAGGCTTTTTGGTGCTCATCGCGCTGACGTCGCTTGCTTTTGGCGCCGCTGCCGGCGTCACCTGCAGCCATGCGAGCTGCGGCTTCGCCAAGAACCTGCGTCACGACCTGTTCTACAAAATCCAGACGTTCAGCTTTGCCAACATCGATGAGTTCTCGAGCTCCTCGCTCGTCACGCGTCTGACCACCGACATCAACAACGTGCAGCAGGCCTTTATGATGATCATCCGTATCGCCGTGCGTGCGCCGCTGGTATTGATCTTCGCCTTTACCATGGCGTTTATCATGGGCGGCAGCGTTGCCATGGTCTACCTGGTCATCATTCCGCTGCTGGGCTTTGGACTGTTCTTTATCATCTTTAAGGTACGCCCCATCTTCTCGCGCGTGTTCCACAAGTACGACGCCCTTAACGAGTCCGTCGAGGAAAACGTCACCGGCATGCGCGTGGTCAAGAGCTACGTGCGCGAAGACTTTGAGAAGGAGAAGTTCGCCACCGCCGCGCGCGACGTCCAGATGGACTTCACCCGCGCCGAGAAGCTGCTCGCCTTTAACAACCCCATGATGAACATCTGCGTCAACGGCGCATTTGTCGTCATCATCTACCTGGGATCCAAGCTCATCATCACGAGCCAGGGCACGCTGTTCGACGTGGGCCAGCTCTCCTCGATCTTTACCTATGGCTTCCAGATCCTCATGAGCCTGATGCAGCTGTCGATGATCTTTGTCATGGTGACCATGGCCGACGAATCGGCGCACCGCATTACCGAGGTGCTGGCCGCCGAGCCCACGATCGCCGATCCCGCCGAGCCCGTGCTCGAGGTTGCCGACGGTTCCATCGACTTTGACCACGTGAGCTTTAAGTATTCCGCGCATGCGAAGCGCCAGGCGCTCGACGATATCGACCTGCACATTAAGAGCGGCGAGACCATCGGCATCATCGGCGGCACTGGCTCGGCCAAGTCCACGCTTGTAAACCTCATCGCCCGCCTGTACGACGCCACCGAAGGCACCGTGCGCGTGGGCGGCATGGACGTGCGCGACTACGACCTGGACGCACTGCGCCACCAGGTCGCCATGGTGCTGCAGAAAAACGTGCTGTTTAGCGGCACCATCGCCGAGAATCTGCGCTGGGGCGACCCGAACGCCACCGACGAGGAAGTCCGCGAGGCAGCGCATCTGGCCTGCGCCGATGAGTTTGTCGACGGCTTCCCCAAGGGTTACGACACCTGGATCGAGCAGGGTGGCTCCAATGTTTCCGGCGGTCAGAAGCAGCGCCTGTGCATTGCGCGTGCCCTGCTGCGTCGCCCCAAGATCTTGATCCTGGACGACTCCACCAGCGCCGTCGACACCAAGACCGACGCCAAGATCCGCGCAGGGTTGACAAGCTATCTGCCCAACACGACCAAGCTCATCATCGCCCAGCGCATTAGCTCCGTGCAGGACGCAGACCGCATCATCGTCATGGAGGGTGGCCGTATCGCGCAGATCGGCAACCATGACGAGCTGCTCAAGACGAGCGAGATCTACCGCGAGACCTTTACCTCGCAAAACAAGATGTCTGCCGAGGGCGAAGGGGCCGTCGAGGCCGACACCGAGGCATCCGCAACGCAAGCTCAGACCCAAGAAGGAGGCGAGGCACATGAGTAAGGCAACGACCGCCGAGCGCGCGCTCAACCGCAAGGGCGGCACCATGTCGCGCCTCATCAAGACGCTCTTTGGCTTCTACCCCGTGCTTTTGCCCCTCGTCGTCGTCGGCGTGGTGCTCTGCGCCATCATCAACTCCATCGGCGCGACCTTCCTTCAGAGCGCCCTGCAGATTATTAGCGAATCGTGGCAGTCGGGCGATTGGGAAGCCGCACAGCCCAAGATCGCACAGCTCGTGACCACCCTCGCCTGCATCTACGGCGTCGGCATCCTGTCCTCACTGTTCTGGAACCGCGCCATGGCCATCGTCACGCAGGGCTCACTCGAGAAGCTGCGCGAGAAGATGTTCAACCGCATGCAGGACCTGCCGATTCGCTACTTCGACACGCACCAGCGCGGCGACATCATGAGCCACTACACCAACGACATCGACACGCTGCGCCAGATGATCAGCCAGTCGCTGCCCAACCTGCTTATGACGACCATCGTCATCGTCACGGTGTTCTTTATCATGCTGTACTACAGCGTGTGGATGTGCCTGGTCATTGTGGCCGGCGTCGCCTTTATGACCTTTATGACCAAGCTGCTCGGCTCCAACTCCGCGCGCTTCTTTATTGCGCAGCAGACCGAGCTCGGCGTGGTCGAGGGCCATATCGAGGAAGTCATGAACGGCCAGAAGGTCGTCAAGGCATTCTGCCACGAGTCTGCCGCCGAGGCCGATTTTGACGAGCGCAACGAAAAGCTCTTCGAGGTCTCGCAGAAGGCCAACATGTACGCCAACATCCTCATGCCTATCCTTATGAACCTGGGCAACCTGCTCTACGTGTTGGTGGCCCTTGCCGGCGGCATTTTCCTGGCGCTGGGCGTGCCCAACCTGAGCATCTCGGGCATGACGCTGTCCATCGCCGTCGTGGTGCCGTTCCTCAACATGACCAAGCAGTTCTGCGGACAGATCGGTCAGATCTCGCAGCAGATCAACGCCGTGGTCATGGGCCTTGCCGGCGCCGACCGCATCTTTGAGCTCATCGACGAGGAGCCCGAGGCCGACGAAGGCTACGTGACGCTCGTCAACGCGCAGGTGAACCCCGAGACTTGGGAGTTCGAGGAGGCCGACCACCACACCGGCATGTGGGCATGGAAACACCCGCACCGCGCAACCGGCGAGATCGAGTACGTACCGCTGCGCGGCGACCTGGTCATGGACAACGTCGACTTTGGCTACACGCCCGACCACGAGGTGCTGCACGGCGTGTCCGTGTTTGCCAAGCCGGGCCAGAAGGTCGCGTTTGTCGGCGCCACCGGTGCGGGCAAGACGACCATCACCAACCTCATCAACCGCTTCTATGACATCGCCGACGGCAAGATTCGCTACGACGGCATCAACGTCAACAAGATCCGCAAGGCCGATCTGCGCCGCTCGCTGGGCGTGGTACTGCAGGACGTGAACCTGTTCACCGGCACCGTGATGGACAACATCCGCTACGGCAACCTAGACGCCACCGACGAGGAGTGCATCGCGGCGGCAAAGCTCGCCGGCGCGGACGACTTTATCACCCGCCTGCCCGACGGCTACGACACGATGCTCACCGGCAACGGCGCACAGCTGTCGCAGGGCCAGCGCCAGCTGATTTCGATCGCACGTGCTGCCGTCGCCGATCCGCCGGCAATGATTCTGGACGAGGCCACGAGCTCCATCGACACCCGCACCGAGGCCATCGTGCAGGCAGGCATGGATAAGCTCATGGAGGGCCGCACGACGTTTGTCATCGCGCACCGTCTCTCCACCGTGCGCAACTCCGACGCGATCATCTGTCTGGACCACGGCCGCATCATCGAGCGCGGCAACCACGACGAGCTGATTGCCAAGCGCGGGTATTACTACCAGCTCTATACCGGAGCGTTTGAGCTGGAGTAGATCTGGCAACCCGGAACTACGCCGCAACGCATAAGCCCCCGCAGTTCATATGAGCTGTGGGGGCTTTTTTTCATGCCAGCCGGAAACCGTATCCCACTTTTCGGGCCCAGAATGGGATGCCGTTTCCCGCTGGACCCCCTCCGGGAAACGGCATCCCATTTCAAGGGAGTAAACCGGGATGTAGTTTCCCCTAACGGCACCTTTGGGAAGCCGCATCCCACTCTAGACGCACAAAACGGGATGAGCTTTCCCATGGTGATCCAAGACCAGAAGCATGTCCGATAGCGCAGCCAGGTCAAGAACAACAAGGCAAGCGTCACGCCAATTTGGACGAGCGTCTGCTGCAGTTTGAGGCTGCTGGCCCATATGGTAGAGTTAACCACCCATGAATTTCAGCACACTGCGTGCTACCTGCTCTTTTGTCATTTAGGGGAGTGAACTTGTGAATACTTCTGTCGCCAAGAAGGCCAGCCAGGCGGTGCGC
The DNA here is from genome assembly GCA_902470805.1 of uncultured Collinsella sp. Lineage (GTDB taxonomy): Bacteria > Actinomycetota > Coriobacteriia > Coriobacteriales > Coriobacteriaceae > Collinsella. The sequence continues at coordinate 50,674 of CABRHX010000003.1, forward strand.
CTGCTCATGATGGTGCTCACGGCAGTTCTCATCTTCTTCTTCATCAATGTTATGCTGCTCGTCTCCGATATCCAGGGCACGGCGCGCGTGGTCAATTACGCCGGTCTGGTGCGCGGTACCACGCAGCGAATCGTTAAGCTCGAGGACGCGGGCCAGCCTCAAGATGACCTGCTCAAAGCCGTGGATTCATACATCAACGGCTTGCGTTACGGAAGTGACGACCTCAACCTCGTCCGTCTCGACGACGATGAGTATCAGGCAAAGATGACCGAGCTTGCAAATTATTATGATGAGCTTTGCGCCGAGATTAGCCGCGTGCGCGAAGTCGGCTACGAGAGCACCGACATCATCTCCATGAGCGAGGAGTTCTTTGGCATTTGCGACGATGCTACGCGACTCGCAGAGGACTACTCTCAGGAGAAGGCGTCGGCGCTCAACTATCTCGAGGGCTTGGTGATCATCGACATCGTGGGCTTGGTGGCGACCTTTGCGGTCGAACTTGTTCGCGCGGTGCGCACTGCCGCGCTCAACCGCGAGCTGCAGAGCAAAGTCTATCTCGACGAAGCCACAGGACTGCCCAATATGAATAAGTGCGAGGAGATCTTGGGGCAGGAGCGGCCTGTCTCCGCGGAGGCGCCCGTTGCGCTGTGCGTCTTCGATCTTAACAATCTGCATATGGTCAATAACAACTTCGGCCATGAGAAGGGCGATGAATACATTCGCTCTTTTGCCCAACAACTGGGAAGTGTGGCGTCGGAGACGTGCTTTGTGGGTCGCGACGGCGGCGATGAGTTTATCGCGGTGCTGTGGGATGCCGACCGAGCCGCTGTGGAATCCTGTCTCGCTCGGGTTCGTGCGAACGTGAACGAGTATTCCGGGGCTCACCCCGACATGCCTATCAGCTATGCGGTGGGCTACGCGCTTTCCAGTGATTTTGATGAACCGCCTACGATGCGCGAGCTCTTTTCCCAGGCCGACAAAAACATGTACATCGACAAGAACCGCGTAAAGACAGCTGAGGCAGCCGGGCTGCAACGCGAGGACCGCTAAACCCGTCCCAAATGAGCTATTTGAGAAGTTGTGCCATGGCGTTGACGAATTTTTGGACTTGGAGGGTGGGCTCGAGCGGGTAGTGCAGAAAGACCGGCACCTCTCGCCCGCACAGGAACGGCACGCCCACGAAGGCCGGGTGCACCCCCGACCACGCTCCGCAGGTGAGCACCGCATCGCCCTTTTCCTCGGCTTCGTTAAAGAGCGCGAAGTCAAAGCTATCCACATCGATCACATCCACACCGCCGTCGGCTAACAGGTCGATGCGCAGGCTGTCCATAGCGTCGTTGCCGTGACGGAGCACGCGCAGGCGCATGCCCTCCAGGTCAGCAACCGTGATACGCGTCTTGCGCGCAAGCGGGCTCGTGCGCGGCACGTCGATATAAAACGGCACGTTGACGATGCGGAGCCTTTGGCATGCGTCGCCCCAGCGTGGGGTCGAAAAGCTCGACTGCACCACATCGACCTCGCGACCTAGGCTTCGCATGACAGTCTCGCGCTCGTCATAGAGGTCACTTACCGGCACAATCTCAAACCGCAGCGACGGTTCCAGATCGTGGATGCCCGACCACATCGACAGCGCCTGGCGCCCCGGGCACATCATCGACACACCCAGACGCACGGCACCGCCATCGCCCGCCGCGCGTCGGGCACGGCGTAGCGCGTCCTCGGACTGCCGCATGATCGAACGTGCATCGTCCACCAGCAGAACACCTGCCGGCGTCACCTTAACACCAGAATGCGAGCGCTCGAACAACGTGATGCCAAACTCGGCCTCGAAGCCCGACACCTGCTTGACGAGCGCCGGGGTCGACACGCGCAATTTTGCCGCCGCCTGTGAGAAGCTTCCCAGCTCCGCGGCGGCCGTTATGGCCTCGAGTCGTCGATCGTACACGTCAATCTCCCGTTTCCAGACGTACGCCCATGCGTGGCCGTAGGGGGTCATTTTGGCAGGTCACGCACTCAATTACGGACAAATCTTCTTGCGAGCTATAAACCATTGGTTTACGCCATTCTAACAAATATGCAATTCACCTGCGCAAATGCAAAGCATACGATAACCTGCGAAAACCACGTGGGTCGGTTAATGGGAGCGACCCACTGGGAGGCACAAGAAGGGAAGTTCCTATGAGCAATTGGCTTAAGCTCGAGGGCGATGTCTGCGCCGTGACTGGCGCACTCGGCGGTATGGGCGCCGAGATCTGCCGCGAGTTCGCCCGCAATGGCGCCAACGTCGTCATGCTCGATCTGGACGAGGAAAAGGTCAAGGCCGCAGCCGCCGACCTCGCCGCCGAGTTTTGCATCCACGCCGAGGGCTACAAGATGAACGCCACCGACGAGGCCGAGGTTCAGGCCGCCGTCGATGCCACCATCGCCGACTTCGGCCGCGTCGACGTCCTCGTCAACACCGCCGGCATCCTGCGCTTCGCCGCTATGGAGGACCTGCCACTGAGCGACTGGGAGCAGGTGCTCAATGTCAACCTCACCGGCTACTTCATCACCTCGCAGCGCTTTGGTCGCGAGATGATCAAGGCCGGCCAGGGCCGTCTGGTGCACATCTCCACCGTCGCCAGCCACTCCCCCGAGACGTTCTCGGGCGTGTACAGCTCCACCAAGGCCGGCGTCAACATGATGTCCAAGATGCTTGCCGCCGAGTGGGGCCCCTACGGCGTGCGCTCCAACTGCGTCGAGCCCTGCTTCGTCAAGACCCCCATGTCGGCCAACTTCTACGCCGACCCCGAGGTCGAGAAGAGCCGCAGCCGCTTGATCGCCACGCGCCGCATCGGCGAGGTCAGCGATATCGCCAACGCCGTCATGTTCCTGGCGTCCAAGCGCTCGGACTTTACCACCGGCGACGCCATCAAGGTCGATGGTGGCTTCTCCAATATGATGGGCGACCTCACCGCCAAGCCCGGCGGCCGTCGCGCCTATGCCGACAACTACCTCAAGAACAAGGGTGTCGAGCTTTGGTCCGATGAGTCCGGCGTCGCCAAGCCGACCGACCAGTAAACCAGCCCGCTAGCGAGGGGCGCGGAACAAACCCCTCCCCTCCCCGCATCGATTAGAAAGAGTCCAATGGCTTCCACCAACTCCAACAAGGGTCGCGCCGTCGTGCTTTCCGCCGCGTGCGTCACCATGTTCTTCATCAGCTCCATCGCGCTGTATTCCGTCGTGAGCAAGAACCTGCTCGCCGTCTACCCCGAGTGGTCCAGCGCCCTTACCTGGGCTTTCCCGGTCTTCCAGACCATCATGGCCGTGACGGGCATCTTCGCCGGCCGCATCTCCGATAAGATCGGCCCGCGCAACGTCGTGATCGCTGCCGCCGTGTGCTACGGCCTGGGCTGGTTCATGTCCGGCACCGTCACCGAGCCGTGGCAGTTCTACCTGTGGTTCTCGCTCGTCGCCGCTGTCGGCAACGGCCTGGGCTACAACCCGGCGCTCACCACCGGCCAAAAGTGGTTCATCGACAAGAAGGGTCTCGCCTCCGGCATCACCCTGGCCGCTTCGACCGCCGGTCCCGCCGTGCTGTCCCCGGTACTCGCCTCGCTGCTCATCCCGAGCCTGGGCATCTTTGGCGCCCTCAAGGCACTCGGCGTCATCTTCTTTGTGACGATCGCCGCCTCCGCCCTGTTCCTGAAGGCCCCCGAGGCCGGCTGGCTGCCCGAGGGCTTCGAGGCCCCCAAGGGTGGCGCGCATGCCGGCACCTTCGGTGACCTCACTCCGGGCGAGATGGTCAAGACCCCGCGCTTCTGGGTTCTCATCGTCACCTTCGCCTTTGCCGCCACCGCGGGCACCCTGCTCGTCGGCAAGGTTGCCTCCATCGCCGCCGTCCAGCTCTTCGCCGACCCCACGAGCGCCGCGGCCGTCGCCCTCGGCGGTGTGGTCGTCTCCGTCAACACCTGCGCCAACCTGGTCGGTCGTCTGTCCTTTGGCCAGATCATCGACAAGCTCGGCGCCTATAAGTCGCTGCTCATCAGCCTTGTCGTCACCATCGTCGCGCTCGTCATCATGTCGATGAGCTTCATGCAGAGCATGTTCTTTGTGGCACTCGCCCTGCTCGGCTTTAGCTTTGGCGCCCTGCTCGTCATCTACCCGCCGCTCACCGGTGGCGCCTTTGGCACCAGCAACATCGGCGTCAACTACGGCATCATGTTCCTGGGCTACGCCGCCTCCACCTGGATCAGCCAGCCCATCACCGCCATGCTGTATCACGCCGAGGCCGGCAGCGCCGCCTACCAGCAGTCCTTCTACGGCGCCATCGTGATCGCCGCCATCGCCGTCGTGCTCACCGTCTACATGATGGTCTCCGACAGCAAGAAGAAGTCCGCTTAGTAATTGCCGATGTGACAAAGGGACTGTCCCTTTGTCACATTCACCGCCACCACCATTAAGGAGTCGAAATGTCTGAGCTCAATCCCGTCCGCATTGCCGTCATCGGCGCCGGCGCCATGGGCCGCAACCACATCCGCTTTGTCACCGAGGAGCCCGAGGCCGAGCTCGTCGCCATCGCCGACGCGTTTGAGGGCGCCCGCGCCACGGCCGAGGCCGCCGGCGTGCCGTTCTTTACCGATCCCGCCCAGATGATGGACGAGGTCAAGCCCGAGGCCGTCATCATCGCCACGCCCAACGACCTACACCTGGGCGTTGCCCGCGAGGCCGTCAAGCGCAACATCGTGCCGCTGGTCGAAAAGCCGATCTCCAACGACCTCGAGGACGCCCAGGCCTTCGCCGCCGAGGCCGAGACCGCCGGCGTGCCCGTGCTCGTGGGTCAGCACCGTCGCCACAACCCCTTCGTCAACAAGGCCAAGGAGATCATCGAGTCCGGCGAGCTGGGCAAGCTCACCGTGTCGAGCTTCCACTACATGATCTATAAGAACGACGAGTACTTCGATGTCGAGTGGCGCCGCAAGAAGGGTGCCGGCCCGATCCTGGTCAACCTGGTGCACGACGTCGACCTGCTCCGCTACCTGCTGGGCGAGCCCGTCGCCGTCCAGGGTATGCAGTCCAGCGCCGCCCGCGGTTTTGAGACCGAGGACTCCGCCGTGGTCAACGTGCGCTTTGCCGATGGCGCGCTTGCGAGCATGACCATCTCCGACGCCACCGCCAGCCCCTGGAACTGGGAGGCCACCGCTCGCGAGGATCCGCAGTACCGCCCCTTCGACGCCGATGCCTACTTTATCGGCGGCACCAAGGGCGCCCTGTCGCTGCCCCGCCTGCACCAGTTCTCCTACGATGGCGCCTCTAACTGGCACAAGCCGCTGCAGATGGAGATCCCGGCCGTGGACCCGGCGCTGCCGCACAAGATGCAGCTCAAGCACTTTGTGAAGGTCGTCCGCCGCGAGGTCGAGCCCGTCGTGACCCCCGCCGACAACGTCAAGACGCTCACGCTTCTCAACGCCGTCAAGGAGGCCGCCGAGACCGGCAACCTCGTCGAGCTGTAAAGATTTAGGGCGGATCGCGGCAAACCCCACGCCGAACCCCTCGACCCGCCACAAATAAGCCCCTCTTCTTCGCCCCGCGAGCAGCCTCCTGTCCGCGGGGCTTTTTAGCTACTTTACTGCCACATCTGCCCGATGATTTTTCTGGGACACCGGCTATCTTGCGCCCCAACTTAATCCGTTCGCCACGAAATGGGCCCATCTACTACGTTTAACCGGTCACCCCCGACCACACCGAGAATCGCAAAATTAAAACCGCAGGTAGACGGCTTGCCGATTTTCGAAAAACCAGCGTATGGTCGCCCCCTGCGGGTCAAACGTAGTAGATGGGCCGTTTTCGTGGCGCGGCCTCAAAACAGTCTTTTGGGACGGGTGGTATCCTTGGTAGCCCTGTGCTGCAAACGCACCTTAAACGCAAGGAGTTCCATGGATCTTATCGCCCAGCTCGCCCGCGAGCTCAACCTTAAGGCCGCCAATGTCGAAGCGGCCGTCAAGCTCATCGACGAGGGCAACACCATCCCCTTTATCTCGCGCTACCGCAAGGAAGCCACGGGCGGCATGGACGACGTCGCCCTGCGCGCGCTCGACGAGCGCCTGTCCTACCTGCGCAATCTTGAGCAGCGCAAAGAGGACGTCATCCTGCTCATCGACGCCCAGGGCAAGCTCACGCCCGAGCTCGAGCAGCAGATTCGCGAGGCCACGCAGCTCCAGCGCGTCGAGGACCTCTACAAGCCCTACCGCAAGAAGCGCATGACCCGCGCGCAGAAGGCTCGCGAGGCCGGCCTGGAGCCGCTCGCCAATATGATCATCATGCAGGCCTCGGCCAAGGGCAGCGCGCTCGACGCCGCCGCGGCCTATATCAACGAGGACGCCGGCTTCGACACCGCCGAGAAGGCGCTCGCCGGTGCCGCCGACATCGTGGCCGAGACAGTGGCCGAGGACCCCAAGAACGTCGCCGACCTGCGCGCCTTTACGCAAAACACCGCCGACATCGTTGTCGAGGCGACCGACCCCGCCGAGAAGACTCCCTACGAGCCCTACTACAACTTTGACGAGCCGCTGCGCCGCATCCCCAACCACCGCGTGCTGGCCATCGACCGCGGCGAGCGCGAGGGCAAGCTCCGCGTGCGCGTAAACGTCGACGGCGCTGCCGCCACGGCGCGTCTCGGCAGCCGCTGGCCCCGCCGCCAGGGCGTCTTCGCGCCCGTCTTTGACGCCGCCATCGCCGACGGCTACAAGCGCCTGATGGCCCCCTCGCTGGAGCGCGAGGCCCGCGCCAAGCTCACCGTCCGTGCTCAGACCGAGGCCATCAACGTCTTTGCCAAGAACCTTGAGGGCCTGCTCTCGGCCCGCCCCGTCCGCGGCGCCCGCGTGCTCGCGCTCGACCCGGGCTACCGCACCGGCTGCAAGGTCGCCGTCATGGACGAGACCGGCAAGCTGCTTGACCACGGCGTGGTCTACCCCACCAAGCCGCGCCACGACGTCGCCGGCACCAAGCGCGAGCTCGCCCGCCTCGTCAAAAAGGACGGCGTCAACACCATCGTTATCGGCAACGGCACCGCCAGCCGCGAGACCGAGGAAGTCGTCTCGGAGTTCATTGCCGAGCAGGCGCCCGGCTTGCGCTACACCATCGTGAACGAGGCCGGCGCGTCGGTGTACTCCGCCTCCGAGCTCGCGAGCCAAGAGTATCCCGACCTGGACGTCACCGTGCGCGGCGCCATGAGCCTGGGCCGCCGCTTGCAGGACCCGCTGGCCGAGCTCGTCAAGATTCCGCCCCAGTCCATCGGCGTGGGCCAGTACCAGCACGACCTTGACCAGGCCGAGCTTTCGCGCACGCTGGGCCACGTGGTGGAGGACGTCGTCAACCGCGTGGGCGTCGACGTCAACACCGCGAGCGCGAGCCTACTGGGCTACGTGTCGGGCATCACGCCGAGCGTGGCCAAGAACATCGTTGCCTACCGCGAGGAAAACGGCGCCTTTACCGATCGCCGCCAGCTCAAGAAGGTCCCCAAGCTGGGACCCAAGGCATATCTCAACGCCGCGGGCTTCCTGCGCATCAGCGGCGGTAAAAACCCGCTCGACGCGACGAGCGTCCACCCCGAAAGCTACGAGGTGGCGACGTCCGTCCTGGAGCGCGCCGGCGTGGCGGCCAGCGAGCTCAGCCGCGGCGGCGTGCCCGATATCGAGCGCCGCCTGGGCAGCATCTCGGCGCTGGCAAGCGACCTGGACTGTGGCACCCTCACGCTCATCGACATCGTCAACGAGCTCAAGAAGCCCGGCCGCGACCCGCGCGACGATGCGCCCGAGGTGGTCTTTAGCCGCTCGGCACTTTCTATTGACGACCTGGAGCCCGGCATGGAGCTCAAGGGCACGGTACGCAACGTCGTCGACTTTGGCGCCTTCATCGATGTGGGCGTGCACCAGGACGGCCTCGTACACATCTCCAAGCTGGCCAACCGCTTCGTCAAGCACCCGAGCGACATGGTGCGCGTCGGTGACACGGTAAAGGTGTGGGTCGAAAAGGTCGATCGCGACCGCAAGAAAATCTCCCTCACCATGGTGCAGGGGAAGTAACAGAAGGGCGAGCCGCCGCCATCCATCGTCGAACCTGCAAGTTTTTCTCACCAGATGGGAAAAACTTGCAAACTTTGCAAGTTTTTGTTACGCTCTGAGAAAAACTTGCAGATTGGACGAACGATGAACGGGCAGCCCGTAGCAAGGGATAACTACCTCAAGAAGCTGATCGCTTTTCGCGATTCAGATGTTATCAAGGTCGTCACCGGCATGCGGCGGTGCGGCAAATCAACGTTGCTCGACATGATGCGCTCCTATCTTGCCAAAAACGGCGTGCCGACCGAACGCCTCCTCTCCTTTCGAATGGAATCATTCGAGCTCGAGGGAGTTCGCGATTGGCGCGAGCTTTACCGCCATGTCGTCGAGCGGATGCCGTCGAGCGGAAGGTGCTACCTCTTCTTCGATGAGCTGCAAGAAGTTGCCAACTGGGAGAAAGCCATCAACGCGCTTCGCGTCGACAAAGACTGCGACATCTACGTTACGGGCTCGAATGCGTTTTTGCTCTCAAGCGAAATAGCGACCCTGATCTCGGGAAGATACGTCGAGATCAGAATGCACCCGTTGTCTTTCTCCGAATACCTCGACTTCCTTGGTCCGACCGAAGTCACGAGCAGATATGCCGTCTTTGGGAGGGAAGAAATCACCCCGCTCGACGAGCTGCTCGACCGGTACCTGAAATTTGGAGGGCTCCCCTATCTCGCGATCTCCGGCCTGCCCGAACGGGAGATGAAAGACTACATCTGGAGCACCTATCAAACCATTGTTGGTCGCGACATCTTGACCCGGGAGGCCCGCCGAGGACGGAGGGCCGTAACGAGCAGAGACCTACTCGACAGGGTTTGCGCCTATTTGGCCGACAACATCTCAAACCCGACATCGATCAACAAGATCGTCGGGTCTTTGAACGAGACCGGAACAAAAACTTCGCACGGCGTCATCGACACCTGCGTGTCGTCGCTCGAGGAAACCTATATCTTCTCCCATGCCCGTCGCTTTGACATCAAAGGGCGCGAGGTGCTCAAAACCGGGGGAAAATACTACATCGAGGACCTTGGGCTCCGTGCCCACCTCGACGGCTATCGCGGCAGTGATAGCGGGCGCGTGCTCGAAAACGCCGTATATAACCGCCTTGTCATCGATGGGTATCGGGTTTTCACGGGGCACATGCGGAATGCCGAGATTGATTTCGTCGCTATCGGCGACGGGGCGGACCGCAAGTTTATCCAGGTCACGGACACTATTGACGAGGAAGCCACGCGCGAGCGCGAGCTGCGCCCCTTCGAGCTGAAATCGCTCGAGAAGGTCGCTGCCGGTTACGAGAAGATCCTCGTTGTCCGTCACGGCGATCACCCTACGGACATAGACGGCATCAGAATTGTTTCAGCTGTCGATTTTCTGCTTGGGCGCGATCTTGGCATCTGAGCCTCACCAACATTTTTTGAGTTATTCGGCCTGAATGAACCGCGATAACGCCCCTCGAAGCTTCAAACAACCCAAAAGCGCCCTGTATCGGCACCACAGAGGTGCGATACAGGGCGCTTCCCAGCCAATTAAGCGGTGCAGGCGACACCAACAGGCCGAATAACTCGATTTTTGCTGGTGTCCATCTTAGGAGTACGGACTACGGCAGAATGTGGAACCCGAGCGAGGCGATATCCTTGGCAAAGCCGCGGACGGTGTCGAGCGAGACCTCGTACGGGTCGCGGCCGATGTTCTTGCGCTTGGCCAGGATGCTGTTGGGCACCGTGATGATCTGGCAGCCGCAGGCTTCTGCCTGGTAGATGTTGATGAGCTCGCGCGTGGACGCCCACAGGACCTCGCAGTTGGGCTTGGCGGCGGCCTTCTCGACCGACTCCGTCATAAACGGAATGGGGTCGACGCCGGTGTCGGCGATGCGGCCGGCAAAGAGCGAAATGATGGACGGGGTCTCGGCGTCAACGGCCTCGACCATCTCGTCGACCTGTTCGGGCGTAAAGATGGTGGTGACATTGACCTTGATGCCGTCGGCAGAAAGCGTGCGGACCAGCTCGGCGGTGGACTCGCCCTTGGTGGTCACGCACGGAATCTTGACGTAGACGTTATCGGCCCAGGTGGCAATTTCGCGCGCCTCGACCTCCATGGTCTCAACGTCGTCGGCAAAAACCTCAAACGACACGGACACATCGGTGATGTGGGCCAGGACCTCCTTGGCAAACGCGCGGTAATCCGTCACGCCGCCCTTCTTCATGAGGGACGGATTGGTCGTGAAGCCCTGAACGTTGCCGTTCTCGTACATATCGAGCATGCCCTCGAGGTTTGCACCGTCAGCGAACACCTTGATTGCCATCTGCCTGATTCCTTCCGTTTGCATAAGGCCGGTAAACTGCTAAACACTTTACCTATGTTTATCAAGGCGTGAACTGCAGTTATTTACCTTCTCGGTGAACGGTATAAACACTTTACCGTTTGGTTTGATAAATCGATTGAGCATGCAAATCCAATAAGTCCACAGGTCGAGCGAGCGTGTTCTAGGTGCCGCAGATCGCCGCGAAAGAGGAGCGCAGCGTACTTCACGTACGCAAGCGACGGCTTGAACGGTGAGATGCGGTGCCTGGGACGCGCGCAGCGACGGTTTGAGCGGCGAGATGCGGTACCTGGGACGCGCGCAGCGTTAGATCAAACCAAAGTGGCGCATGGCAGTGACGGTACCATCGTGCGCGACGTCGTCGGTCACGTAGTCGGCGACTGCCTTGACCTCGGGCATAGCATTGCCCATGGCCACGGCCGTCTCCACGGCGGCGAGCATGCCCAGGTCGTTGCCCGAATCGCCAAAGCCAAAGGTACGCACGTTGCCGGCGCGACCCAGATACTCCAGCACTCGCGCCACGCCCACGCCCTTGTCGATGCCCTTGGGGCTCAGTTCGCGGTTCTGGCCGCCGGTATTGCACAGCTCAAAGTTGCGCTCGATAAAACCATCGTCGTTGGCCACGCACGCCAAGTTGGGCGCGTTCAGGCACACCTTGCCCACGCGCAGACGACCGTCGACGCGCATCTCCTCGGCGCCATGCACCACAGTAGTACCGATCAGAGACGACTGTTCAACACCCGCAGGCTCCAGAGCAAAGGTTGCTCCATTGGTCTCGAAAAAGGCCTCGAATCCTACCGAGATAATGCGGCGTGCAAGTTCCTCGGCGACATCGTCGTCAAAGCAGTCCTCGTGCACCACATGACCCTCGACCTCGAGCGTGGCACCCGCCATGGCAACGATGCCTTCGGGATCCAGCTCGCGCAGACTGTCGGCGATGAGCCACAAGGGGCGGCCGGTGCAGATAAACGCCTTATGGCCCGCATCGCGCAGCGTGTGAAAGGCCTCGACTACCGCCTGCGAAGGACGGACCGCCGAAAAATCCTTATCGGTCATGTCATCGGGATCGAACGACGTCAGCGTGCCGTCCACGTCAAAAAAGAGCACGGCGGAATCGGGGCACGCATCAATCATATGGGTTCCTTTCGAGGGCGAGGGCAAACGGAGCATCCATCATATAATGGAGCGACACAACCAGAGAGGTCACCCATGGAATTTTATGCAAGCTGCCCCGAGGGCTTTGAGTCCGCACTCGCCGACGAGCTTAAACGGCTCGGGCTTTCGCATGTCCGCCGCCTGAAGGGCCGCGCTACGTTTGAGGGCGAGCTTGAGCAGGGGTATCGCGCGTGTTTGTGGTCGCGCCTGGCCAGCCGCGTGTTCGTGGTGCTTGGGCGCTTTGAGGCGCAGGATGCCGATGAGCTGTACGACGGCGTCTACGACATCGCCTGGGAAAACATCGTCCGCGCGCACGCCACCATTGCCATCACCGCCCGCGGCGTGACCGAGCAGCTGCGCAACACACGCTTCTCCGCCCTGCGCGCCAAGGACGCGCTGTGCGATCGCCTGGCCGAGGCCACGGGCCGTCGCGCCGACGTTGACGCCGCCGACCCCGACGTTCACCTGCTGCTTTCGCTGCGTCAGCGCCGCGCGAGCATCAGCCTGGACCTTTCGGGCGATCCGCTGTTCAAGCGTCTGCCGCCCGCCGCGACCCGCGCCAGCGAGGGCGCCCATGTGCTGCGTCCCGACTACGCCGCACTGGTGCTGGCACAGGTCGGCTGGACCGCGCTATGCGAGCGCGAGTTGACGGCCGACGATTACGAGAACGAGGCCCTGCCCACGCTGATCGATGCCTCGTGCGCCGGCGGCGGTCTGCTGCTGGAGGCCGTGAACATTCTGACCGACCGCGCCCCGGGCGCTGCACGCGAGCGCTGGGGCTTTGAGGGCTGGCAGCTGCACGACGCCGCCCTGTGGGAGCAGCTGCTTGCCGAGGCACGCGAGCGCGAGGCGACAGCGCGCGAGCGACAGGCGCGCATCGTGGCCGTAGACATCGACCCCGCCGCTCGCAAGACTGCCGAGCGCATGGTCAAGTGCGCCGGCTACAAGCGTTTTGTCGACTTTTGTGCCGCCAAGCCCGCCACCGTGCTGGACCATGCGGGCGCCGTCGCCGGTGCCGCCGTGGTCGCAGACACCACCGAGACCCCGCTTTCGCTCATGCACGACGCCATGACGCTGGTCGGCGAGCTGCGCCGCGCGCCCGAGCTTTCCGCGGCGCCGGTCGCCGCACTCACCCGCGATGGCCTTATGGCCCGCGCGCTCCATGCCGAGCCCGCGCGCTCCATCGCCGTTATGCCCAATAACGAGGAGGCGGCTATTGAGGTTTGGCCCTCGCTCGACCACGCCGCCGCAGCATTCGAAGCTGCGACCAGTGCGGATGTCGAGGCCGAGGTTGCGGATGCCAACGAAGTCAACGATGAAGCCGCCGCTTCCGCCATGCCCGAACCTGCCGCCACGCTCGACTTGGGCGACGGCAAGCCGCTGCCCGTGCTCATCCCCGAGTCCGAGCAGTTCGCCAACCGCCTGCGCAAGAATGCCCGTCTGCGCCGCAAGTGGGCCAAGCGCGAGGGCGTGAGCTGCTACCGCGTCTACGATGCCGACCTGCCCGACTACTCCGCCGCCATCGACCTGTACGAGGGCTGCCCGCAGACGCCGGGCCGCTGGCTCGTCATCGCCGAATACGCTGCGCCCAAGACCATCGACCCCGCACTGGCCCAGGCCCGCATGCTCGACATTCTGGCCATCGCGCCGCGCATCCTAGATGTTCCCGCCGAGCATGTGCACGCCAAGGCCCGCATGCGCTCACGTGGCGGCTCGCAGTACGGCAAGCAGGGCGCCGGCAAGGGCGCATCGGGCGAGCACGCCAACATCGCGCGCCGTCGCCTGCCGCTCATCGAAGAGGGTGGACTCACCTTTGCCGTCAACTTTGATGACTACCTGGATGTGGGCATCTTCCTGGACCACCGCGTCACCCGCAACCTGGTGCGCGAGCACGCCAAACAGGCGCGCCGCTTCCTCAATCTGTTCGCCTACACCGGCACCGCCACCTGCTATGCGGCAGACGGCGGCGTCGAGGAGACCGTGACGGTCGACCTTTCCAACACCTATCTGGACTGGGCCGAGCGCAACATGCGCCAGAACGGCTTTGTTGGTCCGCAGCATCACTTTGTGCGCGACGACGTGCTCGCCTGGATTCGCGACCAGCGCCAGACGCGCAACCGCTGGGACCTGATCTTTGTCGACCCGCCCACGTTCTCGAACTCGTCCAAGATGGGCCGCCGCACTTGGGATGTCCAGCGCGACCATGTTGAGCTTTTGGCCGGCGTGTCGCGCCTGCTCGCACAGGGCGGACATGCCATCTTTAGCTGCAACCTGCGCGGCTTCCGTCCCGAGACGCGCAAGCTCGCACGAGCGGGCGTCGTGCTGGAGGACATTACGGCGCAGACCATCCCCGAGGACTTCGCACGCAACCAGAAGGTGCACCACTGCTATATCGTGCGCCGCCTGCCCGTCGAGGATGCCATGGCCGAGGTCGGCTTTAGTGCCGAGGAGATTGCCGAGCGAACCGAGGAGCTGCGCAACCCCGAGGCCCGCAAGTCTCGTGCAACGGCGCCCGCGCACGCGCAGGCCGGCGACCGAGGGTCGCACGGCAACGGCAAACCCTCCCCCGCCGGCAAGCTCAAAAAGAAGAAGTTCTACGCCAGCAAGCCCAAGGGCAAATAACAAAGTTGCGGTGGAATACGGACTGTTTGCCTGGAATTAGGCAAATTTAGACCGTATTTCACCGCAACTCATATTGGGATGGTGGCCGGCGATCTAGCCTTGGGTGACCAATCGGTAACCGATACCCACATGCGTCTGGATATAGCGCGGGTGCGCGGGGTCGGACTCGATCTTCTTGCGCAACGTGCCCATAAAGACGCGCAGGCTCGCCAGATCGCTCTTAGTTGCCGTGCCCCAAATCTCGTGCAGGATAAACTGGTGCGTCAGCACCTTGTCGGCGTTGTGCGCCAGCAGGCACAGGAGCTTGTACTCGATCGGCGTCAGATGCAGTTCCTCGCCATCCATCGTGGCGATGCCGGCATCAAAATCGATATGCAACTCGCCGGTATCGAACGAGCCCTCGGAGACAACGCCGCCCGTTTGTGCATACGAAAGGCGCCTGAGCGTCGTGCGAATGCGCGCGAGCAACTCCTCGACCGAAAACGGCTTGGTCAGGTAGTCGTCGGCGCCGGCATCGAGCGCGCGAATCTTGTCCGCATCCTCACTGCGCGCCGAGACCACGATGATCGGCATGCCCGACCATGCGCGCACCGACTCCACCACCTTGACGCCGTCCATATCGGGCAGACCAAGATCGAGCAGCACAATGCTCGGTGCCTGCGATGAGGCAGCGGCAATGGCGGCATGGGCGGTCTCCACGGCCATATGACGCAAGCCGTGCGCCTCGAGCGCGGCAACGATTAAGTTGCGAACGGCGGGGTCGTCCTCAACGACCAAGATGAGCGGTTTTACGGCAGAGTTCGGCACAGCGCTACTCCTTATCAAACGAAACGTCGGCGACGGGAAGCTCAATCGTAAAGACCGAGCCGTGCGGGTCCGCCGCGGCAACCTCTATGCTACCGCCATGCGCCAATGCAATGGAGCGGCAGAGCGAAAGTCCCAGGCCCACGCTACGGTGGCTGTCGGCAAGACCGTGGTTGGCGGTGTAGAACGACTCAAAGATCCGCTCGCGGTCCTCGGGCGCAATGCCCGGGCCATCATCGGCCACTGAGCACGTCACGTGCCCACCGTCGACGCCAATCGAAATCACGATATGCGAGCCTGCGGGCGTATAGGTGACGGCGTTGTTCACCAGATTGACCACCAGCTGCACCATCAGGCGCGCATCGACATTGACGAGCGCCGGCTCATCGCACGCCACCACCTTAAGGTCGTGCTCGCGCACGGCAGGGTTCACGTGGCGCAGTGCCTCCTCGACGATATCGTCCATGAGCTCGAGCGTGGTCGACAGGCGCATGCCGCCACCCTCGAGCTTGGTGATAGCGAGCAGATTCTCGACAGTGGCGTTGAGCCATTGCGCATCCGAGCGAATGGACAGGAGCAGGCCGCGGCGCGTCTGGGCGTCGAGCACGGCGGTGCCGGTCGAGCCCTGGTCGAGCAGCACATCGGCATTACCCGAAATACTGGTGAGCGGTGTGCGCAGGTCGTGCGAGATGGAACGCAGCAGGTTGGCGCGCAGCTGCTCGTTTTTGGCGAGCACCGCCGCCTCCTCGCGGGCCTCCATGGCGCGGGCGCGATCGAGTGCCAGCTCGCCTTCGCTCACGATGGCATCGGCAAGTGTCCGCTCCTCGTGCGTCAGCACGTCGGGCTCGGCAACGATAGCCAGCACGCCCACCACCGAGGCGGGGTCGCCCGAGCGCACGAAGCCGTCGCCCGTGCGAACCGTCAGGTAGATGCCATAAAACGCCGAACCGCCAAACGTGGCGTCGAGCGGCGTTCCCACGTAGGCGGACGCCGAGAGCCTCGGCGGCATCTGCGGCGCCAGCTCGTGCACCGGGGCGGCATCGCCCACGGCCGTGTACGTCGCACGCGGCAGCAGGTCATCGCCCTCGGCGTCGGCGCTGTACCACACAACCGGACAGCCCGAAAGACGCGCCAGCTGCGTGGCCATGGCGTGAACGATCTGATGCTGATCGGCGCACCGCTGCAGCATGCGGTTGGTCTCGAGCACCATATGCGTGCGGCGGTCGCTGGCGGCAGCCTGTGCCAAGGCGCGGCGCAGGGCCAACGCAATCGAGCTCGACACAAGCGAAACCACGAACATGATGAAGAACATGCCGGGATAGCCGCGGTCGATAAGCGACAGCGAGTAGCGCGGGTCGACAAACAAAAAGTTGTAGAGCGCCACGGCGGCAGCCGAGCTCAGCAAGCAATACAGGCGACTCCAGGTAAAGAATGCGCACAGCTGAACGGCGAACACATAGACGATCATGATGCTCGGCGCGAGACCCGGATGGTCGAGCAGCGCGCCCACAATCGTCGCCGCGACCAGCAGCCCCACCGATACGCAGGCGTCATACAGAGGGCCGCGGCGCGTCAGCGTTGTGCGCCGCCACCAAAAGCTATCGGCAATATCGCCGTCCGTACGGACGTCCATCAGCGCCCCGCCCCTCTCTCAAAAACAAAAACCACCACAAAGGGACAGGCACCTTTGTGGTGGTTTCCCTTGTGGTGGTTCCAAGTGTATAGCCTTTGCAACCGGCGGTCGTTAGACAAACAGCACGTGCGCGAGCAGGGCGCACACGCACACCGCTCCAAATACCAATGCCACGATCGAAATTACGCGATCAGCCATGTCCATGTTGGCACGATTCGTCAAAAACCGATCTTCGGCGGCGTCGGCACGTGCCTCACACACCATCTCGGCAACCACCTCGCGGCCATCAAGCATCTTTGCATCCATGTTTGCCTCCCCGGCCCCAATCTTGTCCATCGACAACCAACTCCATGCAACCCGTCGGTGCCTACGGCCGCTCGTTGGGAGCCAGGCGCTGCATCTTATTCACGGCCTTGAACTTGGTGAACAGCGGCACGTACTCAAAGCTCACGTTGGAGTTCTCCAGGCCATACCAACGTGCGGGCGTGCCGGCAGCACGGCGGATGATGTACTTGAGCGTGATGGCCGTACGCTCGCTCGGTTCCACGTCGCTCTCGGGCGCCAGAAGCTTACGGATCAGGACGAACTTGAACGTGCCGATGTTACCCGGATCCTTGTAGACCGAGTAGTCATGCGTCTGCGGCGGCAGCTCGCCGGTGGCAGCCAGGTCCTGAACAACCTGACGCAGGTAGGCATTGACGCGCTGGTTGATCTTGTAGCCCAGGTACAGATGCACGCGGAACACGTAGTCGGTGCCGAACGTCTCGACCGAATAGGCAAAGGTATGCGGTTCGTCCATGGTCTCGACGTTCACAAACCACCAGGCGTGGGCACGCTTGGGATGCTTGTCCAAGATCGAGTAGACAATATCGCGGTCGATGTAGTCGGTATGGGTGTCCTTGGTCAGGTACACGACGTTGTCGCTCATGCGCTCGTAACGGTCGTCGTCGCGCAGGCGCTTGAGCTGCGGCAGGTAGCTGCGCAGCGGCAGCAGCGTAAACTGGCGCTGCTCGACCGCCGTGCCGTTGTACCAGCACACCATAATGCCCATGATGAGTGCAGCCATGAGGATGGTGAAGTAGCCGCCGTGGAAGAACTTGGTGAGCGAGCTCACGAAGAAGAAGCCTTCGAGCAAAAGGAAGAAGGCCGCGAAGATCCACGGAGCAACCTTGAGCTTGCGCTCCTCGTGCAGGTAGAAGAAGAGCAGCAGCGTGGTGCACATCATAGTCAGCGTAATGGCAAGGCCGTAGGCGGCTTCCATATGCGCCGAGTTCTGGAACAGCAGCACCACGATGACGCAGCCGACAAGCATGACGTTGTTGACCATGGGGATGTAGAGCTGGCCCTTGGTCTCGGCAGGGTAGAAGACCTGCATGTGCGGCATGAGGTCCAGGCGGCTGGCCTCGGACACCAGCGAGAATGCGCCGGTGATGAGCGCCTGCGAGGCAATGATGGCCGCGACGGTGGAAAGGCCTACGGCAAACGGGCGCAGGCCCGGGGCGAGCATCTGGTAGAACGGGTTGAGATCGGCAATGCCCATGAGCTCGGGGTTGGCAGCGTTGTTCATAAGCCAAGCGCCCTGGCCCATATAGGAAAGCAGCAGGCAGCACTTAACGAACGGCCAGGTAGCGTAGATGTTGCCGCGGCCGACGTGGCCCATGTCGGAGTAGAGCGCCTCGGCACCGGTGGTGGCGAGGAAGCAGCTGCCCAGAATCATGATGCCCGCGTGGTTGTTGGGGCTCAGCAAAAAGGCGATGCCGCGCACCGGGTTGAGGCACAGCAGCACGGCGGGGTGCTGGAAGACAAAGAACAGACCCGTGCCGCCCAGGAACAGGAACCACAGCGTCATGATGGGGCCAAAGGCGTGACCGATCTTGGCCGTACCGATGCGCTGTACCAAGAAGAGCGCGATGATGATGGCGAGCGTAATGGCGACGACGCGGCCCTGATCATCGCCCAGCACGGCATGGACCGCCGGGATGGTGCGCAGGCCCTCGATGGCCGTGGTAACGGTAACGGCCGGCGTCAGGATGCCGTCGGCGAGCAGCGCGGCGCCACCCAGCATGGCGGGGATGATAAGCCACTTGCCGCAGCGCTTGACCAGGCTGTACAGGGCAAAGATGCCGCCCTCGCCATGGTTATCGGCGCGCAGCGAGATGAGCACATACTTGATGGTGGTCAGCAGCGTGACCGTCCACACGACAAGGGAGAGCGCGCCGAGCACGAACTCCTCCGTCACGCTTCCGATGCCGCCGTTGCCGGCAACGAGCGCCTTGGTTACATACATAGGGCTGGTGCCGATATCGCCGTACACCACGCCCAGCGTGACGAGCATCGCCGAGATGCTCACAGGAATCGCAGCGTGCGAGGCTGCCTCCTTGGCCTTTTGTTCCATAAGCCGGTTTCCTCCCAACTTTAATGTTCGAAGGAATTATAGGTAATCGGCCCATGTTTTAATGCACTGTTTTCCCAGCTAGATAAACATTTATACAGTCTTTAGGCTACCGCGGCGATATGGAATGTGGCAAAGGGACTGTCCCCTTGTCACATTCGTCATTTTCCGAGCCAGTTTTTGAACCACCACTCCATGGAGCGACTCATCTCGGCCATAAAGGGACTGGTGTGTTTGCGGGTGTAGATATCCACCACGCGCTCGCCCACCTCGCGGGCATGCGGGCGAAACATCGCGTCCATCTCGGCCACCTGCGCATCCATAGTCGCAGCGTCCGCGCGGCGGTAGCGCTCTTCGTGCACCAGGTTCACCACGGGGTGCGCGATCGCCGGACGCTCCTTGCGGGGCGTGCCGATGATGAGCATCGACAACGGCATGGTATAGGGCGGCAGATCGAACAGCTCGGCAACTTCCTCGGCATTCTCGACGATATCACCGATATAGCAGCTCCCCAGGCCCAGGGCCTCGGCGGCAACCACGGCGTTTTGCGCGGCGATCACGGCGTCCTGGGCCGCGATGGCAAAGTCGCCCAAACCCGGCGCGCGGCGGGGCGCCTTGCCCGTATGCTCTACAAACTCGGGCTCAAAGCAGCCCACATGTTCAAACAGATCGATCCACTTGGCATAGTCGACCACAAATATAAGTGCCCAGGGTGCCTTGGCGATCATGGGCTGATGGTCGCACAGGTCGGCCAGGCGATCGAGCGTGGCCTGCTCGCGAATACTGACGATGGAATACATCATCATGGCGCCCGCCGACGGCGCGCGACTCGCCGCATGCAGAATCGCCGCCCGCTGCTCGTCGGTCACCGACACGGGGCGGTCGCTGTCATCGCGCGCGAAAGCACGCGTGGACGAGCGGTGTTCCAAGATGTCCAGCGCCGCGTTGCCCGTAGTCTCGACCGGATAGCCGCCCGCGTCCACGCCCACAGCTCCGCCGCAGTACTCGGCGCCCGTCATACAAACCTGCTCGCCCATAGCTCTATCCTCGCTAATTCTTTAAGAAGCCTTTACGTTTCCGTGTAATTTCCGTCCATTATCGCGCAGGCCGCCACTACATTGCGCCACACCGCCGCACGTGCGCGTTAATATGGCTGGTTGTTGTGCGCAGCCCTCAAACGCTGCGCATATCTTGGTAACAATCGGGTAAACCCCCGCTTTCGTAGGTTTTAGTTTGTGAGGAGTCTCAGCATGTTCGCAGCCGCCATCTCGCTCATCGGTCTTGCGGCGACCGTCTACCTTGTTTTGCGCGAGGCCAAGGCCATTCGCGCTCAGTCGGGCACCGTTGCCAAAAGCGCCATCGCCTGGAGCGTCGCCTTCGGCCTGTTCCAGCTCTTCTTGACCGTCTGGGGCGCTATTGGCCTCGTGGCACAGAACGAGCCGCTCGCCTTTGTGATGCTCATCCTGACCAACGCCATCCTCACCGGCTGCGCCTGGGCAAGCATCGCCCGCGATCGCATCGCCCCGCGCGTCTTTGCGTTCGCCAAGCCCGACGCCCCCGCCCCCACCGGCAAGCTCGCCCGCCTGCGCGGCGCCTTTGTGGGCAAACCACTCGTCGCCGCCGTCCTGTGCCTGCTGTTCGCCGGCGTCTTTGCGCTGCTGGGCATGGAGGTCTCGTCCAACCACGACTTTACCTGGGTCTACCCCCTGTGCATCCTGCTCGAGTGGGCCATCATCACCGTGCTCATGACCGGCTTGTTCTTCCTATTCCAGCGCCACGGCGCAGCTCCCGCGGTCCTGGCCTTTGCCCTCTTTGTCCTGGGCATTGCCGAGTTCTTCGTTATCACGTTTAAATCCATGCCCATCCAGCCGGGCGACCTTTCGGCCATCTCCACCGCCGCCGCGGTCGCCGGCAACGGCTACACCTTCTCGATCTCGCTGTTCTGCGTGCTGTCGATAGGCTTTACCGCCATCGGCATGCTGCTGTGCGAGTACGCCGGCATCGTGGCGCCGCACCGCCAGAAGGGTGCCGCCAACGCCAAGCGCATGCTGCTCACCAACCTGCTCGTGGCCGTGCTGTGCCTGGGCGGCGTGACCGCGCACGTCACGCTCATCGACTACTACAACACCCTCGGCATCACCGTCTACACCTGGCGCCCGCTCGAGAGCTACTGGCGCGAGGGCTACCTGCCCGCATTTATTAGTGCCGCGCAGTCCATCAAGCCGCCTAAACCCGCCGACTACTCTGTCGACGACGCCAAGGCCACGCTCAAAAAGTACACCAAGGCCTACGACAAGTCCGACGCGGCCAAGAGCGACGAGCGCGCCGCCGCAAAGGAGCAGTTCGATAGCGAGAAGCCCACGGTCATCGCCATCATGAACGAGACCTTCTCGGACCTATCCATCTACCAGAACATGCGCGCCGGCTACGAAGGCCCGCAGTACTTTAAGAACCTGTCCAACTGCCTCAGCCGCGGCAAGCTCTACGTGAGCGCCTACGGCGGCGGTACCGCCAATACCGAGTTTGAGTTTATGACCGGCAACTCCATGGCCAACCTGGGCTCGGGCGTGTATCCGTACACCATCTACAACATGGAGACGACCGGGAACCTGGCAGAGCAGTTCAAGTCGCTCGGATATTCCACCACGGCCATGCACCCCAACCACGCCACCAACTGGAACCGCGAAAACGTCTATAAGGACTTTGGCTTTGACCAGTTCCTGTCCATCAACGATTTCCAGGGCGCCGATACCCTGCGCGGGATGGTGACCGACCAGGCTACCTACGACAAGATTCTTGAGCTGCTCGACCAGAACGCCGATCCTCAGTTTATCTTCGACGTGACCATGCAGAACCACTCGGGCTACGACACGGGCCTGCTGCCGGTCGATAAGCAGATGCATCTGAATATCGACACGACCGACCTGGACGCCAAGACCGTCGAGGACGGCACGCTGTCCGATGTCGACGAGTATGTCTCGTGCATCGAGCAGTCCGACCAGGCGCTGCGCTACTTCCTCAACGCCTTGAGCAAGCTCGACCGTAAGGTGGTCGTGGTGTTCTGGGGCGACCACCAGCCGTTCTTCCCGTCCAAGTTCAACGATAAGTGGTTTACCGGCGAGGACGACGCCACCCACCAGGAGCGCTTGTGGCAGACCGACTACATCATTTGGGCTAACTACGACGTTGCCGGCTGCGACCAGACGAGTGAGGTCGACGACCTGTCCACCAACTACCTGTCCACCCAGCTGATGCAGCTGATCGGCGCCCCGCTGACCGACTACCAGAAAGCGCACATGACGCTGCGTAAGTCGCTGCCCGCCATCAACTCGGTGGGCTACGAGGACGCCAGCCTGCGCTGGGCGCTCTCCTCCAACGTCACCGGTGACGACGCCGCTGCCGCAGCCGCCACCAAGGCGCGCGAGGATTACGCCAAGATGCAGTACTACGAGATGTTCCGCGACGGCAAGAACGTGTACACCGAGCACTTCCAGACCGAGGCCAACGAGACCGATCCCAACCTGGCACCGGGCACGACCAAGATCAAGTAGGGGGTCGCTGCGGGTCTATCCCGGTTCGTCTGCCCGGGCGGCGCGGAATGTAAGGTTCCCTGCTCGGGCAGTCCTGCTCGCACGGAGAGCACATTAAGTGCTCTCCGGCTCGTGCGGAACTCGCGATGAACCTTACATTCCGCGCCGCCCGGGCAGACGCCTTGTTGTTGGAGCGCGGCTTGTCATGGGGAGTATTCGGAGTGTCTCTGGTTGAATCGGGCTCTTGCCTTGAAGACTCTGATTTCTAATAAAGAGAAAACCCGGGTGGCCTGTTTTTTGGCTACCCGGGTTTTTGGGTTGTCGATATGTTCGACTGGCTACTAGTGGGTCTTGCGGCGCTTGATCAGCATGATGAGGGCTATCACTACGAGCGTTGCTCCCGCTGCTGCTGCGGTGGCGACTAGGGCGAATGTTTGATCGCCGGTGTTTGCGAGGTTCTTGGCCGTGGTCGTAGTCTTGGTCTTGGTGTCGGTCTTAGTTCCGCTATCGGACTTTGGCTTGTCCGGATTCGTCGGGGTCTCCGGGGCTGTCGGAGTCTCGGGGTCCTTCGAGCCTTCGGAATCAGTGGGGCCGGCGGTGTTTACCAGCGTATGGTCCAGGAACTTCTTGGCGCCCGCACTTGCCTGTGAGAACAGGCGGCGCGTGCGGATCGGGGTGGCATTCACCGTTGTGGGTGCTGTCTCCTCGGTCGCGATATTCACGAGCGTCACACCGGTATCGAGGCCAACATCGTTGTAACCCACATGGCAGTAGTACTGCGCGCCGTCATCATCTGCGGTCAGGTCAATCCCAAGCGTCGAGGCCGTCCCGGCTGCGAGGTTGCCATCGGCACCCACACGCTTGAACTCGGTCTCACCACGGCCCTTGCGGTACCAGATGTATGTCGGCGCCAGCTCCGTTTCGCTACCGTCGGCACCGAGCTGCGTCACGTTGCCGATCGCCGAAAGCGTCAGGCGGCTTCCCGCTGCGCGCTCGATCGAGGAATCGTATTCGATACTCTCCCCCTCTTCATCATCCGCCGCAGGTCCGCTCACGCTCATCGTCATGCCCTCGGGCATGGTCTTGACCGTAATAATTGCCGAGCGAATACCCGTTTCGGTCGTGGATCCATTCTTAACGGCGGCAATGGCAAATCGATACTCCGTATTGGGCTGCAACCCGTCCCAGGTAAGCGAGGTCTGCGTATTGTCGGCGATCTTCCAGCTGTTGACGATGGCGTCGGCCGCGTTACTCTGCAGCATACCCACGCCGTAGCTAAAGCCACCCCTGTTTGCGAGCACGTCGTCCCAGCTAAACGCGACACTGGTCGAATCAACGGCGTTTGCCGTAAAGCCCGTCACGGCCGGTGCCTCGGGCATCTCGACATCCTTGACGTCATAGCCCACGATCCAAAACTGATCGGTGTCCTTGGTGCCGAGTTTGTCGCCCGAGCCGTCCTCGAACTTGTTGACATCCACCGCGTTGACGCCCAGGCGCCACGCAAAGCCGTACTTATCCTTCGCGGCCTCGGGCAGGTTGTCGACGGTGCCGCCGTATTCGGTCGATTCACTCGAGGAGTTACCCGTAGTAAAGCCGGCGTTGGCACCAAAGCACAGGCCGCCAAATAACTCGTGCTTTGCAAGCTTCGCGCCCATGACAACGCTGCCGTTCAGCGTAAAGCCGTACTCAAACTCCTGCTCCTCGCCCTCCTCGACTTCGATGGTCTGCGTAGTGCTCGCCCCCGACTGCGCGACAGCACCGCTATACACATCGTACGTGTAAGCGCGCGTCACGCCGGGCTTGCCCAGACCAAAGGAATCTTGCACGGGAGTCGTACCGTTGAGCGCCGTGTAATAGCTGTCGGGCTCTCCCGACCGGTTGGTCAAAAAGTAGCTGAGCGGCGTCATGTTGTGCTGCTTGGCAACGCGGTCATAGGCCTCGACATTAACGACCGAGGTCTGCGCGCCGAGCGACACGGGCGCCGCCATCACGCCCTTGCCGCCAGTTTCCTCATTTTCGATCTCGTACTCGTAATAGACCATCGGAATCGTGTAGAGCACGGCCTTGTCGCCTTCGTCGGCATGCGACTCATAACTTACGCTGGCGCTCACTGTGCGCTCGCTCCGATAGTCATAGCATCCCTCGGCGGCAAAATCGACTGAAGCATTAATCGCCACCAGGGGCGGACCGGTCTGTACCTCGACGGCAACGCCCAACTCGGCGCCAATAGTGCCGCCGTGAATCTGCCCTGTGCTCGTGCCCTCGCCATATTCCGTACCGCCCAACACCAGATAGCCGTATGCCTGCTCCAGATCCTCAACATAGGGAGCATCCTGCAGCACGGCGAGCACGCGCGGGTTGGTATAGACCTTGTAGCGGTCCTTGTACGTAATCTTGACGCTGTCGTTGTCGACATCGGGCAGCGCGAGCGAGATAAATGTGCCGTAGGTAGTGCCGCGACGGTTGCTCTCGCTAATCACCTGCTCCTCGCCGCGGCGCACCTTTCCGTTCTCGTCGAGCGAAAAATGCGAGGCGGTCATCCAATAGTAGTCATCGTTCTTGCGCAGGTCCTCATCGCGGTGCTTGCCCACCACGGCGATAAAGCTCTCGTTATAGCGGTCCGAACCCGAGACGCTGCCCGCCTTGACGTCGCTGATCCACACCTGTTCTATACCCTTGTGGTCATGCTTGTTGCTGCTGTTGTATTGCTGACCGCTCATGCTCATGGTTCCGACCATGGACCCCAAGCCCTGAGCCCCGCTCTGTGCCGTGTTGCAGGCAAAGTCGCGGAACACATCGCCGCCCACGAGCACCTCGTCAACCGCCAGCTGCTCGGACAGGCCGTCAAGGTTGGCAGTGGCAAGGGCAATAGGCGCCAAGGTGCACGGATAGCGCTTATCCTGAGCGCTATCCTTCCATGCGCTGTTGGGCACATGCATCAGCCCATAGGAGGCGAGGAGCCCGTCTCTGTATTCCTTACAATCGGAAAGCTTGAACTCGCCAGACTCCGAGTCAAAATACGCGTAGCGGTACAGCGCGCCGTACAGCCCCTTGCTGCCGTCAGAAGCGCCGTAATCAAAAGCGCTGCGTTGCCAGTCATAGCCCGCAAGAATAAGGCCCGTGACGGTTTCACCCGTCTTCTTTCCTTCTTCATCGTAGGCGGCAAACGTGCCGAACGTCGCATTCGCAGCGACCATGGTCTTGCCGTTCGCGGAGAGGGAGATTGCGCCCGCGTCGCCCAGAGCATCGACATGGACGAGCGCACCCTTGGATGCATCCCACGAAAACAGCTCGCAATGCGTCGACTTATCAATATTCTTCTTGCCGTAGGGTGCCGAGACCACGATGGCGAGGTCATCGCAAAAATCGCGATCGAGGTCGCCGGCCGCTAGCGAAACGACAGGAGCTAACTGAAGCTGCGTCCAGGAGTCGTTCCCGCCCTTGTTGTGCGTGGTGTAGTCCGCGGCGTTACCGGCATCGATCTTGACGACGCTTTGCTTCCAGTTGCCGCCCTCCAAGTCATACATGTCGACTACAGCCTTGCGCACGCCGTTCTCGTCGACATAGCAGCCCGCGTAGACAAAAAGCTCGTCGACGCCGTCGCCATCGACATCGCCCGCCTCGACATCAAAGACGGCGTCGTGCTCTTGCAGGTAACCGGCATCCAGGTACTTAAAACGGCCTTCGTACATCATATTAGTGTTGACCGTCACCGGCAGGTGTGTGTCGAGAGTGCGCGTACGCCCGTTGCTAAACGAGTAGAGGACCAGCTCAACCTTTCCGGCGTATGACTTGCCGTCAATCGTCGTGGAGGAACTGTCGCCGTAGGCACGGAGCTCGGCAACGCGGCTCTTTTTGCCCATGCTGGCGTCGCTGCAGAACTCAACACTCGTGGCGTGAATGCCCGAGAAACCGTTGTTGTCGTTGGCGAGTACTGTTGAGGACTCATTGTTGCTTAGGTACGACCAGGTGCCGCCACCGTAGTCGCTATGCTTGTAGAGATCGCTGTTCGTATCGAAGTTGTTGACGTTTTGCCAGAACTTTGCGGCGCCCCACACACTTCCATAGCCATCGGTGAGTTTGCTGCTGCCGCCAATGTCACCGCGCTCGACGTTCTCGAGCTTGTCGCGCAGAGTGTAGCGATTGCCATGGCTACCGTTAGCTGCCATATAGACCTCGCTGCGCGTGGCAAACGTCGTGGGGGTATCAGTGGAATAGGGGCCAACGGTATCGGCCGGAATGTCCTCGCTCGTGCCCAGGCCCAAATCGCTATAGTCCTGCTCGGTCATATCGGTGATCTCAGGCGTGTCGGCCGCCTGGGCGACGTTGGGAGCCGCCGTGAAACAGACGACACTCGTTGCAATCAACGCAGCAAGCGCCGCCGTCCCGGCAAGCGGGATTTTCGACAACCGGCGAATGTGGGGGTGTGGAACGTGCATGGGGGACCTCGCTTTACTCGAGTGGAGTCGGCTCATTTTTGCAAATGATACGTCCGACGCCCGATATCACGTGTCTCATTTTCGCCAACGGCGTGTCTCATTTTTGAGAATCCGAGATGCCGCGGAAATCTTATCCCAGCTCAAAGGCCATTTCTGGGATGTATTTTCCATCGAGTGCCTCATCGGGAAACTGCATCCCATTTCAAGCGTCGATTCTGGGACGCACTTTCCCCTTACAGTCCAACGGGAAACTGCATCCCATTCTGAGCCCCGATTCCGGGATG
Organism: uncultured Collinsella sp.; assembly: GCA_902470805.1. GTDB lineage: Bacteria > Actinomycetota > Coriobacteriia > Coriobacteriales > Coriobacteriaceae > Collinsella. Next base: position 77,940 of record CABRHX010000003.1, read on the forward strand.
CACTTTCCGGAACAACCCTCAACGGGAAAGTGTGTCCCACTCTGGAAGCTGATTGTGGGACGTAGTTTCCCGTTGGCTCTCTTTGGGAAAGTGCGTCCCATTTCTCGGGCTAATAGTGGGATGCGGTTTCCCATTGAGCTGCCTTTGGGAAAGCATGTCCCACTCTAGGCTCAAATTCCGGGACGCACTTTCCGAAACCCCGCCCATCGGGAAAGCACGTCCCATTCTGGACGCATCCCGGGGATTGAACTTCAGCTTATGAGGCCTTCCATCGATAAAGGGCCGCCCTCCCGGGTGGCGGGCATTGCATTTAGAAGATGGACCTACGCGCCCAGCACGGCCTTCTTGGCGGCGGCGGACATGTCCTCGAGGTCTTCTTTGGTGGGGTGATCCTTTGCGGCAACCCAGTTGTCGAGCAGCATCTTAAAGCGGGCATTGTCGGGATCTTGCTCGAGCATGGCCTCGTAACGCTGCTTGACCGCGGGGCCCATCTTGCCCTGGCACATCGCCCAGCCCACAAGCTCGGCATCCTCTGCCAAATTGGACGACACGCGGTCGATAATCTGCTGAAAATAGCTCTGATCGGCACCAAAGCCGCAGGTACCAAAGAGGAAAACGCGCTTGCCGTGCAGGGCGGAGAGCAGCGCTGCGACTGAAGGCGTGCACGCGCCCTTGTCGCACCAAAAACCGACAAGCACCGTGTCGGCTGCGCAGGCACCCTGCGCCTCGAGCGCAACTTGATCCGCATCCGCATCGTCGCTCAACGCCGCGGCGTGGATAAACTCAACGCCCGCAGCCTGCAGGGCGCGCTTGATTGCACCCGAAACCATCCTGGTATTACCGCTCTTGCTGTTAACCACCAAAGAGCATGTCATAGTCACGTTGCTCGTTTCCCCCAAAACTAAAGCCACTAATGCAATTTATTAGAAGCATATCTTAGTACTAAAACCACAGTTGTAAACCACCTTCTGCCGATTGGCGATACAGGCGACATCCTTGGACGGGTTTTAGACCGCGCGCACTTGGATTAATGCCGCCGCAGAGTGTTTCACGGATGGCCTAAAAGTGTTTCCGAAACTTCGCCAAATTGTGTCACGTAATTTCATCAATTTGTTTCACAAGACATCGTCAAATTGTGTCATAGATTGTCGTCAAAATGTTTCACGCGCTGGTAGAATGCTATATAACATGACGGCTCTATGATTGGCGGGGAGTTCTATGAATGGATATATGGATAGATGCATCGATCGCTCAATCGAACGCGATCTTGGCATTTTTGGCGCCGTGCTCATTCAGGGACCGAAGTGGTGCGGAAAGACGACTACGGCCCAGCAATTCGCCGAATCATCGCTGTCTCTCTCCGACCCAGCCGGAGACTTTGCCGCGTTGCAGCTTGCCAAGATCGACCCGGCTCAAGCGATAGTCGGCGCAACACCGAGACTCATCGATGAGTGGCAGGAAGAGCCGAAATTGTGGGACGCAATACGTTTTGAATGCGATCGTAGGGCTGGTGAGCCAGGGCAGTTTTTGCTTACGGGGTCAGCAACGCCAAATGATGCCGACCAACCGATGCACAGCGGCATCGGGCGCATATCACGCTTGCGCATGGAAACAATGACTCTGGCCGAACTCGGAGTTTCCACAAGGGCGGTCTCGCTCGAATCACTGCTTAACGGATGCGCCATCAAAGCGGCACTTGGATCCATTAACGGCATCGCCGGCATCGCCGATTTACTATGTCGTGGAGGTTGGCCTCAGGCGGTTGGCAAGACGACTGCCGATGCAATGCGAATATCCGCTGCCTACATCGATGGCGTCTGCGAATCGGACGTTTCGAAGGTTGACGGCGTGAAGCGTGACCCGGAGAAAGTCAGGGCTCTTCTGTCTTCGCTTGCGCGCAACGAATCCACTCTTGCCGGCGAAAAGTCTCTTGAGAAAGACCTCGGCGGTGATGTATCGAGAAGTACGCTGAGGCGCTATACGGATGCCTTGCGCAGGATACACATCATCGACGATATCCCGGCTTGGCATCCGGCGCTCAGGTCGCCGGTAAAGCTGCGGCAAAGTGCGAAAAGGCACCTCGCCGACCCTTCGCTTGCCGTTGCGCTGCTCGGAGCAAATCCGGAGTCATTGGCATCCGACCCGAAGACACTGGGGCTGCTCTTCGAATCCCTCGTCCTGCACGACCTTAAGGTCTATGCCGCCGCAAATGACTCATCGGTGTCCCACTACCACGACGCCGACGATCTCGAGGTCGATGCCGTTATACACAGGCGCGATGGAACTTGGATTGCCGTGGAAGTAAAACTCGGAAGCCCGCAGATCCCCGAGGCGTCTGCAAACCTGCTTCGACTCGAGCGCAAGCTGGTCGAACGCGGCGAGAGGCCTCCCGCGGCCAAACTCATCGTCATCGGGTTCGGCATGCCGGTCCACACAACGCCCGAGGGCATCATCGTTGCCCCCGTTGACACGCTCGCGCCCTAGCGCTGCGTTACATGTCCCGCGTCTTGCTCACTGGGCGAATTGGCTGCGGTAGAGCTCGGCGTAGAAGCCGCCTGCCGCGAGCAGCTCGTCGTGTGTGCCGCGCTCGATAATCTCGCCGTCGCGCATCACTAGGATGCAGTCGGCGTTTCGGATCGTCGACAGGCGATGCGCCACGACAAAGCTTGTGCGACCGGCCATGAGCTCGTCAAATGCCGCCTGCACCTGCAGCTCGGTGCGCGTATCGATGCTCGACGTGGCCTCGTCCAGCAGCAGAATCGCCGGGTCGGTGAGCATGACGCGCGCGATGCACAGCAGCTGCTTTTGGCCCTGGCTAAACGTGCCGCCGTCCTCGCCGATCACCGTATCGTAGCCGCCTGGCAGCTGCACGATAAACTTGTGCGCGTGCGCGCGCTTGGCGGCCTCGATAATCTGCTCGCGCGTGGCGTCGGGACGACCGTAGGCGATATTGTCCGCCACCGTACCCTCGAACAGCCACGTATCCTGCAGCACCATACCAAAGGCGCGGCGCAGGCTTGCGCGCGTGTAGTCACGCGAGGAACGGCCATCGACCGCAATGCGGCCGGCGTCGATATCGTAGAAGCGCAGCAGCAGGTTGATGAGCGTCGTCTTGCCACAGCCCGTGGGACCGACGAGGGCAAAGCGCATGCCGGGCTTGGCCTCGATGCAGATGTCCTGCAGCAGTTTGCGCTCGGGCACATAGCTAAAGTCCACATGCTCAAACGAAACCTCGCCCTTCGGGGCGGCAAGTTCCACGGCATCCGGCGCATCGGGTTCCTGCTCGCGCGCGTCAAGCAGTGCAAACATGCGGCGCGCCGAGGCATACGCCGTCTGGATCTGCGTAATGACGTTGGTGACCTCGTTGAACGGCTTGGTGTACTGGTTGGCATAGGACAGGAAGATCTGCACGCCGCCCACCGTAAGCGCCGCCGGCACGCCCGTGATCACGCCCACGCAGCCGATCACAGCGACCACGGCATAGATGATGTTATTGATAAAGCGCGTGCCGGGGTTGGAGAGCGAGCCCATAAACTGCGCGCGCTCGCCCGCGGTGTAGAGCTCGGCATTGAGGGCATCGAAGCGCTGTTGAGCGTGCGGGCCGTAGGCGAAGGCGTCCACGAGCTTTTGCTCACCCACATACTCCTCGATATGACCACCGAGCTGCCCTTGAATACGCTGCTGCGCAGTAAAGCTTTTGTTGGAGAGCTTGGCAATAGCACCGGCTGCAAAAATGGAAAGCGGCGTGACGAGCACCACCACGAGCGTCATGGTCAGGTTAATGGAGAGCATAAACGTAAGCGTGCCAACGATGGTGATAACGCCGGTAAAGAGCTGGGTAAAGCCCTGCAGCAGACCGTCGCCCACCTGGTCGACATCGTTGACCACACGGCTCATGAGGTCGCCGTGGGCATGGCCGTCGATAAAGCTGAGCGGCATGCGGCTGAGCTTGTCGCTCGCCTCCACGCGCATGTCGCGCACCGTCTCGTAGGACAAGCGGTTGACGCAATAGCCCTGCAGCCACTGGAAGGCCGCGGCGCCCACCACAACGAGCGCGAGTTTGGTAACGAGTGGCAGCAGCGCATCGAAGTCCACCTGCCCGGCGGCGACGATAAGATCGATGCCCTCACCAATGAGAATGGGCGTGTAGAGCTGCAAGATCACCGAGATGGCGGCACTCACAAACGACGCTACAAACGAAATGCGATGCGGGCGAACATAGCCCAGTAGGCGGCGGGTCACCGCACCCACGGGATAGCGCTCGGGATCGCCGGGCTGGCGCGGACCGTCGCCCAGGTCGTTGAGGTTATCGTTACCGGACACGTTGGCCGTCATCGTGGCGACCGAACCGGAGGAAGTGTACGGATTCATTTAGCAGCCCTCCTTTGCGCAAGTGGATGCCGGGGCAGCCGGGGCGGACGCGGGACTTGGGACGGACGTGGGCGCCGCACTCCCCTGCTGGCCCTCGAGCTCCTCGCGGCGCAGCTGCGACTGGCAGATCTCGCGATAGAGCTGGCAGGTCGCGTACAGCTCGTCATGCGTGCCCAGGCCCGCAACCGAGCCGTGGTCGAGTACGCAGATCATGTCGGCATCGCGCACGGTCGAGACGCGCTGGCTCACGATGACAGTCGTCAGCGGCAGCCCGCCCTCGGCGGCACCGCGCACGCTGCGCTCGCGAATGGCATGGCGAAGCGCCGCGTCAGTCTTAAAGTCGAGCGCCGACGCGGAGTCATCCATGATCAATATCTGAGGCGAACCAACCAAGGCACGCGCGATAGTCAGGCGCTGACGCTGGCCACCACTAAAGTTCTTGCCGCCCGCCTCGACCGGGGCGTCTAAGCCCTGCGGCTTGTTGCGCACGAACTCGCTGGCCTGCGCCATGTCGAGTGCCGCCCAGAGCTCCTCGTCGGTCGCAGCTTCATCGCGCCAGGTCAGGTTGCTGCGGATGGAGCCGCTCACCAGCGATGCGCGCTGCGGAACGGTCGCGACCACACGGCGCAGCTGGTCGAGCGGCCAGGTGCGCACGTCGGCGCCCATCACGCTCACGCTGCCGGTGCTCGCATCGTACAGGCGCGGGATGAGCGAGACGAGCGTGGACTTGCCGCTACCCGTACCGCCGATAATGCCGAGCGTCTTGCCCAGCGGGAGTTCCAGCGTCACATCGTTGACAGCATTGGCCGCGCCGGTGCCAAAGGAGAAGCTCGCATGGCTCAAGCTCAGCGCGGAGACCGGGGCGTCGACGTCCGTCGCGGGTGCCTGAGGCAGTGCGACCGGCTCGTTATCCTCGTCGGTGATGCTCGGCTCGCAGTTGAGCACCTCGTTGATACGCGACGCGCTGGCGCTCGCCTTGGTAAAGACCACGACCAGGTTGGCGACGTACACGATGGAGGTCAGGGTCTGCGTCATGTAGTTCACAAACGCCATGACCTGGCCCTGCGTAAGCTCGCCCACGCTGACCTGGATGCCGCCCACCCACAGGATGGCGCACACGCCCAGGTTCATCACCAAAAACGTGACGGGGTTGAGAATCGACGAGAGCTTGCCCACCGCGATGGCGACATGCGCCTGATCGTCAGCCGCCTGGGCAAAACGCTCGCGCTCGTGATCCTCGCGCACAAACGCGCGGACCACACGAGCGCCCGAAAGCCCCTCGCGGCAAATGAGCGCAATGCGGTCGAGCTTTGCCTGCAGCTGCTTGTAGTACGGAATGCAGCGCGCCATGACAAACCAAAACACCAGGCCGATGGCGGGCGTGCAGATTAAAAAGATAATGCCGAGCTTAAGGTCGATGGCGAGGGCCGCAACCATGGAGCCCACCGCCAGGAAAGGCCAGCGGATGAGCATGCGCACGCCCAGCGCCACGGCAAGCTGCACCTGGTTGACGTCGTTGGTGATGCGGGTGATAAGCGACGGCGTGCCAAAGCGGTCGAGTTCGGCATAGCTCAGTTTGTTGATGTGCTCGTAGAGCGCGCCGCGAATGTCGGTGCCCATGCCCTGCGAGGTCAGCGCCGCCATCTTTTGGCAGACAAGCGTAAACGAGATGCCGATCACAGCCATGGCAGCGAGCACCATGCCGTAGTGGACGACGGCACTCACGTCGTGCGCACCGATACCTTTATCAATCATCTGGGCAATCACCAGCGGCGTCAGCAGGTCAAAGATCACTTCGATCAACTTGCACGCAGGGCCAATCACCATATACCGGCGAAATTTACCACCAAAACGCCCGAGCAGTTCAATCATAAAAAGGCGCTCCCTATCATCATCCACATTCAATTCGAATCATGATAGTACGGTGAGCCCAAAAGAAGCGTAAACAACTCGTCATTTCTAATGGGATTCGGTTTCCAAAGAAGCGGAAAGGCACGCGCACACCCAGCCAGTGTCGGGTCGACCGCCTGATATACTTACATTAGTGCTACCAAGTTAGTCGCCGACCCTTGAAATGAGGTGCCGAGATGAACGACATTCTCGCAAGAAGAGCAAGACGAGCAACCGTGGGCATCGCCCTTTCCGCGGCACTTGTCGCGAGAATCGCCCCCGCAACGGCGATCGCGGCAGAAACCAGTTCCCCCACCGGTGCGGCCGTTTCGCAGACGAGCGCCACCAGCGGCAATTCGGGCACCCTGCAGACGGAAGATGCGGCCGCCGCAAAAGAAAAAGCGTATGCAGCCATGCAGGAAGCGCTCAAAAACCTCGAGGCCGCAAAAGACGCCGCAAGTCCCGAGAAAATTGCGAGATTCAATGATGACATTGCCCGTTTTCAAGAGCTCCGCGACAAGATGGCGGCGCAAGCCGTCGAAGAGAGGGAACTCCTTCCCACCATGCAAGCGGACATCGATGCAGGCCAAGCCAAATACGACGGGGCCATCAACCGGGTAAGCGAGCTCCAAGCAGAATTAGACAAGAAACTTGAGGTGCTTAAGACACTCGAAGCACTCGGCTACGAGGAGTTTGTCGAAACTACTAAACAGCAAATAAGGCAGTTGCGCAGTGAGATCATAACGGCAAAAGCGCAAGTAGGCCATTGCGAAGAGGAGCTCCGCGAGTTCCAGCTCCGCCTCAGAAATCAGGAAAGACGAGTTAATGACTGTGAACGTGCTGTAGAGAAATATAAAGCCAATATCGACCAGTTCACAGCCTGGCGAGATGCGCTCCTCGACAATTTGAAAAAAGCGCAAACGGCTTATGACGACGCCTGCAAGGCATACGAAGAGGCGAAATCCGCGGCAGACAAGGCCACCTCGCCCGAGATAACGCAACCGACCGAGACGACGCCTCCCTCCAACTCGGCGCAACCGGCCGAGGCAACACAGCCCGCCAGCTCGCCCGCGACCGGCAAAAATACCCCGCCAAGCTCCACCAAGCAGGCGAACTCGAGCAGCGGCAAGCAAGCAAATACGACCGCCGGCAAGCTCGCGAACACGGGCGATGCAGCGCCGAGCGCAATCGCACTCGCAGCAGTCGCCGCCGCAGGCCTCGGAATAACCGCCACAGCCACACGCCGCATCAAGAACTCAAAATAGCTGCCAGCGGTTATTGTCTTCGCCAATCCGCAAGCCAAGAGACAAAAAGAGGCCCGTTTCCCCAACCCAGGGAAACGGGCCTCTTTACTTGAAAAAACAAATGGTAATGCCGCCGTCTCTTGAACCACGCAGCCATCAATGCCCAGACAACACCAGCAAGCCGCGTTCCTTAAGGGATAGATTTAATGGCTGTTAATCAAGGGGTATACGTGCACGCCCGATCAATGGCGGGCAAACCGCCTGATATACTTACATTAGTGCTACCAAGTTAGTCGCCGACCCTTGAAATGAGGTGCCGAGATGAACGACATTCTCGCAAGAAGAGCAAAACGAGCAACTATGGGCATCGCCCTTTCCGTGGCGCTTGTCACAGGAATCGCCCCCGCAACGGCGATCGCGGCAGAAGCCAGCGCTCCCATCGATGCAGTTGCCCTGCAGTCGGAAGATGCGGCCGCCGCAAAAGAAAAAGCGCATGCGGCCATGCAGGAAGCGCTCAAAAAACTCAAAGCAGCGGAGGACGCCGCAAGTCCCGAGAGAATTGCGGGAATCAATAATATGATTGCCAGTGATCAAGAGCTCCGCGACATTATGCTGGCGCATGCCGCCGAATGTAGGGAACTCCTTCCCGCCATGCAAGCGAACGTCGATGCAGCCCAAGCCAAATACGACGAGGCCAGCAACCTGGTAAGCAGCCTTCAGGCAAAATTAGAGGCACTTAAGGCACTCGGCGACGAGGCGCCCAGCGAAGCTATTAAACAGTTGCGCTCCGAAATCATGGCGGCAAAATTGCAAGAAGAGTCTTGCAAAACGACGCTTGACAGCTACCAACGCCGCCTCGAAAGCCAGGAAAGACAGGTTCAGAGATTCGAAAGTGCGGCGGAGGAAGTCAAAGCCCACATCGACGAGGAAACAGCCAAGCGAGATGCGCTCCTCGACAATTTGGATAAGGCGCAAGCGGCATATGACGACGCCTGCAAGGCATACGAAGAGGCGAAAGCCGCGGCAGACAAGACCACCTCGCCCGAGATAACGAAACCTGCCGAGACAGTGCCTCCCTCCGGCTCAACGCAACCCGCCGAGGCGACACCGCCCGTTGCCTCACCTGCAACCGGCAAAGACGCCCTACCAAGCTCCACCAAGCAGGCGAACTCGAGCAGCAGCAAGCAAGCAAATACGACCGCCGGCAAGCTCGCAAACACGGGTGACACAGCACCGAGCGCAATCGCACTCGCAGGAATCGCCGCCGCAGGCCTCGGAATAACCGCCACGGGTGTACGCCGCCTCAAGAACTCAAAATAGCCGCCAGAGCATACCATCTTCGCCAATCCACAAACCCAGAGACAAAAGAGGCCCGTTTCCCCAGGGAAACGGGCCTCTTTAACTGCAAAAATTCAAGCAACAGCACCGCCGCCTCTTGAACCACATAGCCATCAATGCCCAGACAACACCAGCAAGCCGCATTCCGCAAGGGATAGATTTAAATTAGATAAACGCGCCTTTACGGGTGATTTTTGGACGACGGGGCCCGGCCGGCGGCGAGGTGTTTGGTAGTCGAGCGATCCCGCAGGCGAAGCCGAGGACCAGCGAGACACCAAATACCTCGCCGCCGGCCGGGCCATGTCGCGACACCAAAAAGCGCCCGTGCGCTCGATGGATTCGGATGCCCGACAGAGGCTCCTTATGGCTGCTTCCTTCCGGACCTGACCAGATTCGGAACATGTCGTCATCCGAACCCATCGAACGCGCTAGGCGCTCGGTATATCTTACCTGCTCCCGTCCAGCAGGGCAAGTGGGGCGGACCCATCGGATGGATTCGCCCCACTCGTCCATATCGCTAGCGGCGCCTACGGTACAGGACCGCGCCGCCCGCTGCGGTCAGCGCGCCGATGCCGGCCATGGCCGCGAGCGCCTCGACCGGCAGGCTGCGGTCGCCGGTGTCGGGCATGCCGCCCTTGGAGCCGTCGCCGCTAGAGCCGCTGCCGGAGCCGTTATCTGAACCGCCGTCTGAGCCGCCGCCCGGCGTGCCGGGGTTCTCGGGGGTGCCGGGGGTCCCGGGATTCTCGGCGTAGCTGTTGGTGAAGACTGGCGGCACGTTGGCGTCGCCCTCGTAGGAGACCTTCGCCGACAGATAGCCCGTCTTGGTGCCGTCGGCCGCCTCGTCGCCCACCGTGACGACGATCTTGCGCACCGCCTTGTCGTAGGCCACGTGCGCCTGGCCGTCGTCGACCTCGCTCACCGTGAAGGTGTAGGTGCCGGCCTGCTTGAACGTCAGCGCATCGAACGTGACGCTGCCGTCCGCGGCGTTCTTGGCGGTCGACATGACCTTGCCGTCCCGGCTCTTGAGCTCAAAGCTGAACTGGCCCGCCTTGAGCTCGGCGCCCTTGAGCACCTTGGCGGCGCCCAGCTTGAGGGTGACGGGCGCGGCCTCGTAGCCGTTGGTGAACGTCACCGAGTCGTCGCCCGTGGGATTGCCCTCGGCATCCGCCAGCTCGTGCCTGACGGTGAGCATGCCGTTTCCGGCATCGGTGACCGTCGTGCGCACGCGGTACGTCGCCCTGTCGTACGTCACGCCGCCCGCCGTGCCGGCGACCTCGCGCAGCTCATAGCTGTGCGTGCCGGGCGCGGTGTAGGTGACGGGGCCGAGCGCGACCGTGCCGTCGGCGGCGTTCCTGCCCGCTGCCGCGACGCTCTCGCTGCCGTCGGCGGCAATCTCGACCAGCTGGAACTCGAACTCGCCCTCGGCCAGGTCGCGGCCCTTAAGCTTCTTGCTCACCTTGATCTGGTCGGTGACGGAGCTCGGCGTCGGATTCACGACGTAGGTGTTGGTGAACTCGAACGCGCCCTTGCCCTCGGGCGTGCCCTCTGCGGGCAGGACCTCCGCGGCGAGCGTGCCCGCGTTGGTGTCCTCGACCACCTTGACCGTGAAGGTCCTGATCGCCGTCGCGTCATTGACCACGCCGTCGACCGAGCCGGACTCGCTCACCCGATAGGCGAACGTCTTGGTGCGCAGGCCGTCGCCGTCGATCTCGACGTCATCGAGATCGCTCGGCTGCCTGAACGTGACGCTGCCCAGCTCGACGTTGCCGGCGGCGTCGTTGGTCGCCTCGGTCACTGTCTTGTCGGAGGCGTTGACCGGCGCGGGCGCGCCGTCCAGCGGCTCAATCTTAAAGGTGTACTTGCCCGCGATGTCGGCCTGCGCCAGGCCGAGACCGGCCTGGCTGAGCGCCAGCGTCTTGGTGCCCGCGAGGTCGACCGTAGCCTCGCCGGCACCATAGGCATTCACGAACGACAGCGTGCCGCCGGAGCCCTCGGGGTAGACCACGCTAACGTCCAGCCCGCCCTTGCCGTCATCTGCCACCTTGACCGTGATGTCGAAGCTCGAGGCGGTCGCCGTCACGCCCGCGGGCAGCCGGTCCGTGCCGTCCTCGGAAACGGTATAGGAAATGACCCAGGAGCCGTCGGCGGCCCTGGCGGCGGTACCGTCCGCCACCATCCGCTCGAGAGCGTCGGTGGTGTAGGAGATGGGCGAGAACGCAAGTCCCGCGGCCTCGCCGTCGCCGGAGGCCCGGTTGGTCGCGGTCGCGACCACGTCGCCCCGGGCATCGCGGACGGAGAACGAGAACTCGCCCGCCGCCGCGGCGCGGCCCGTCAGCGTCTTGGTGGCATTGATGACCGCGCCGCCCTCGCCGCCGAGCGCTCCGGTGGCCTCGTAGGAGTTCTCGAACGCAACCGTCACGGGCGTGGGCGTCGCCGTGGCGTCATCTGCCGTGGAGACCTCGCTGCGGGCGACCTCGACACCGTCCTTGGCAACTGTGGTGGTGACCGTGAGCCTGCCCGTCGCGGCGTCGTAGGCGGGCGCGATGGCCACCGTGCGCGGCGCGATGTCGTTGGTGTAGCCCTCGCCGCCGAGCTTGGTCTCGGTGACGGTGAAGCTGTAGATCTTCCCCGCATCGGCGTCGGTAAACTTCACGTCGCTGCCCGCAGCACCGCCGACGAGGTCGACCAGGTCGGCCTCTCCGTCATCGGCAGCGGCCACGGCGTAGGCGTCCTTGCCGGTCTTGAGGCCGGCTTGGCGGCCGTCTCGGCGTCCGCGGTCACGGTGAAGGCGAACTGCCCCGCCTCCATGGCGCGGCCGGAGAGCGTCTTGGACAGGCGCACGCCCGCGCGGGCCGAGTAGTCGAGCTCGGTCGTGTAGGTGTTGACGAAGTCGCCGCCGCTCACCTGCGCGATCGCGGGCGTCGTGGCCGTGAGGTTGCCGGAGCCGTCGTCGGTCACGGTCACCGTCATCGTGGCGGCGTGGCCGTCGTAGTCCACACCGGCGATGGCAGAACCGTCATCGGGCCTGACCTCGCGCACCGTGTAGGTGAAGGTCTTGGCGCGCACGCGCTTGCCGCCGACCTCGGCGAACTCGGCATCCTTGATGTCATCGAGCGTGTAGCGGATGGGACCGAAGTCGAAGGCGACCCTATCGCCCGCCTTGGTGCCGGCGACGGCCGTCACGCTAACGGTCTTGGAGCCGTCGGCAGACCCCTCGGGCATGGGGGCGCCGCCCTCGCCCGCGAGCGCGAACTGGAAGCTGTCGCCCTCCGCCCAGTCGCGACCCTTGAGCGTCTTGGTGAAGAGCTCCGCGGTGGAGACGTCTCTGCCCTCGGTGGTCGTTCCGTACGTGTTGGTGAACGCGACGGTCGTGCCGTCCTCGGTCACGGCGCCCTCGGCCTTGGAGCCGTCGGCCCCGTTGACCGCGGTCGTGTAGCCCTCGGCCGCGTCCTCGGTCACGGTGTAGCGCGCGCCCACGGGCAGGCCGGCGACGGTCTTCTCCTCGCCGTCCCTGAGCTTGAGGGCCGCCTTGCCGTCCGCGAACGTCACGGCGCGCTCGCCCTTGCCGAAGGTGCCGGAGACGGGCTCGCCGTCCCCGTCGGCCAGCGCGACCGTGAAGCCGAACTCGCGCTGGCTGTCGCCGCCGACGACCGTCTTCTTGACGGTGAGGCTGCCGGTCTTGGCGGTGTTGGTAAAGACCGCTGCCTCGACCGTGCGCCCAGCGGCGTCGCCCGCATCGTCGGTCAGCTGCGCAATCTCGGTCTTGGCAGACAGCTTGCCGGCGCCATTGTCGGTCACCGTGACGGTGGCGCGATAGGTGGCCTTCGAGAACGTAAGCGCCGTCTCGTCACCCGCCTGCTCGGCAATCACATAGGTGTAGGTACCGGGCTTGGCGTACTCGATGGTTCCGAAGTTGCCGACCTGAACGTCCTTCTTCAGTGCAATCATCGCCACGCCGTCCTTGGCGCCCTTGGGCATGGGCGCCTCGCCCTGGGCAGCCAGCGTCATGGTAAAGACATCCGATGTCGTCCAGTTGCGTCCGGAGATCTTCTTTTGCACCTTAAAGGCGTTTTCCACCTTCGTGGACTCCACGCTGTAGACGTTGGTGAAGCCCACCTGCGTCGCCTGTCCGACGGTACCCTTCTGGGGGTTCGCCTTATCGGCAACCGCAAAGCCGTCCTCGCTCGTCATGAGCTCACCCTTGGAGTCGAGCTCCTGCACCTCGTAGTGCGTACCCGTGGGCAAGGTAACCGTGACAGAGCCGCTGGCCTTAAGCGCGATGGTGTCACCGCTCTTGATCTGTCCGCTTACATAAGTGCCATTGGTGCCGCCGGGGCGACCAGCGAACGCAAAGGTGCCGGCCAGAGGCGTTGTGCCATCGGCCTGGTAGAGCAGCACCTTAAAGGTAAATGCCTTGTTGGGCGCGGTGATGCCTTCGGCGGCCGTGACCGTCTTGCTCAACGTCAGGCGCCCGTCAGAAACCTGATCGGTAGTCGTGTTGGTCTTGACGGCAGGCTTGTTGCCGACCGTCACCGACGCCTGGTTGAAGATGTCGCCCGAAGCGCCACCGCTCTTAAACGCGTCCTCGGTCACACGGACCTCAAACTGAACCGTGCCCTCCTCGCCGGCGGGAACGTCCGCCAGCGTCCAGGTGAGCTTGCCGTCATTGTCCTTGGAGCCGGCATCCTTATGCTCGCCGGCGAACTCCACGAACTCGGTTCCCGCGGGAACGGCATCGGTGATCGTCACCGTGGCAGACGCGCCCTCGGTGTTCTTGTAGCCGATGGTGTAGGTGAGTTCGTCGCCCAGCGCCACACCCGACCCCGTCGAATCCTGGGCATCGCTCTCGGACTTCTTGGGCACGTAGTTGGTCGTGGTGCCGGTATAGCTCTTGTTGCCGATCGTAACGGTGGCAGTGTTATTGATGGTGTCGACAGCGCCCTGGGCATCCTCCACGGCGTCCTCGGTAATCTTGACGCGCACGCGCACCGAACCGTGGCTGCCCGCGGGTTGCTTACCCAGGTCCCAAGTAAGCGACTGTCCGCTCGCGGCGCCCTTATCGGCACACTCGCCCTCAAAGGCCTCGAACACAACGCCGGCAGGAAGCTTGTCGGTCACGGTCACGTTGGCCGGAACCAAGTTGCCATTGGCATCGGCCTCGGTGTTGACCCAGTTAATGGTGTAGACATAGGAGTCGCCCACAGAGAGCAGCTGCCCGTCGATGTCCACACTGGGCTTCGCGACCGTGCCGATCGTCTTGACCTTATCACGCGTGTTGTGGAAGACGATCTTGCCGTTCTCGGTACCATCGCGATAGGTCACCTTGGACGTAAGCGTACCGTCGTTGTTATCGGTCACCTCGAGCAGCACGCGGCACGTCGCGGACGTGTCCACGGGACGCACGCCCTCGGGCAGGTCGACCAAGCGCTCTTTTGCCACCAGGTTAAAGCTATAGGTAGTGGTGTGGTCGGCATTGTGCCGCTTGATGGCAATGCCATCGTTGACGGCTCTGGTAAGATCGATCGTCTGTCCATAAGACCCACTGGCAGTATCGCCAAGCTTAAAGTAAACCTTACCGAAGTCGACCGTCGCGGTACCGCTCTCGCCCGCTTGGGTCGTGCCCTTATCCATCCATTGGAGCGTGCCGTCGGTCTTCTTCTCCGCATACACGTCAAACGTATACTGGTCAGCCTCGATCTTGTCGCCGGAATCCATCACCTTTTGGGCAGTAAGGCCCTCAAACGTTCCGGACGCGGCATAGCTGTTGGTAAAGGACACTTTGGCCTTGGCGGTACCGTTCTCGGAGCTATAGGTCTTCACATCGCCAGCAGCTTCGACTCCGTTGGAGTCATAGTGCTTGACGGTAGTCTCGGTATAGAGCGAACCGTCACCGCACTTGTTAACCGCAATCTCTACCGTCCAATAGGTAGAGTCGTATTTATAGCCGCCCTTGTCGCCCTTATTCTCGACCACCTTATAGGTGAACGTCTTGCCTGCGTCGCCCGTCGCAAAGGTCAGACCGCCCAAAATATCGGTGTAGGACTTGCCATCGGCCTGCGGCTCATCGTTGGTGACGGTGAGCTTGCCATCTTCCTGGCGCAGCAGCGCCTTAAGCTTTTCGGTCGAGGCGGCGTATTCGGTCGAGTCGGCGTCGGCCGTCACCGTAAAGCCAAACATGCCGGCATGCAAATCCTTGCCCTCAAGCGTCTTGACAATCTCCAGACCGCCCTGCAGCTCGTAGCTCGTCGAGGTACTGTAGCTATTAGTGAAGATGAAGCCTTCCGAGCCGGTCGCGCCATCGGCACGCGCGACGAGCTTGCCGCCCTCATCGGTTACGGTAACGGTCAGGGTATAGGTGTGCTGGTCATACTTCCACTCGCCGGGTCCGCTGTTCGGGATCAGCTCGTGAATATCAAACTTATACGTGCCCGGCGCATTAAAGGTGAGCTTCGAGAAATCAACCTTATCGTGCTCGCCGTCTTTAAGGCCCTCCTCCGTTTGCTTCTTCTCGGCATAGCCGTTGCCCGCACTCATCGAAGAGCCGGTGATGAGCCCACCGTCGATGGCAGCCTTGGTAGCGTCATCGGCCGCGGTCATGGTAAAGGTAAACTTGCCCGGGGCATCGGCACCGGCAACCACCTTGGTCACAGACGGGGTGTAGGTTGCCGCCTCGGCGACCGTATAGGTGTTCTTGAATTTGACCGTCGCGACACCGGTGGACGTCGCATCCGAGGGGTAGATCCACTGGCCCTCGAGCTTGTCCTTGCCATCAACCTTCTTGCTTACCGAAGTCGTGACCTTGAGCGTGCCGTCGCCGTTATCCGCCACGACGGCCTTAACCGTATGGACCGTGCTGTCGTACGTATAGCCCGTCGCCTTGTCGTCAATCTCGCTCACCGTATAGGTAAACGTCTTGCCGGCGTCATTCTGATTGAATTTCAGTCCGCCCTCAGGTATCAAACTCACGGTCTTGGGGTCATTGGCCTCGACGTTTGCAGTCTCAAAGACCTTGCCGGCCGTGGAAAGGCCGACCTTGTTGGCAGATGTCTCGTCGGCAGGCTTGACGATATAGCGGAAGGTACTCTTGGGCGAGCCAAACACCGTCGCGTCCTTGGGATACGTCAGCGTCTTCTCGATCCACAGGCCGCCATTGGCGCCATAGTCGAGACTGGCCGTATAACGGTTCACAAACGAAACGGTAGGCGTCGTGGCGCCGGCCTCGCTTGCATCGTACTGCTGCACGTAGGTAGCCGAATCTTGCTTGAGCTCGGCAATTTTCTCGTCCGTCAACGCGCTCGCATCGCCGGTATCGCCCAGCAGCTCCGTCACACCCGCACCCTTGAGCACAGTCGTCACGGTGTAGAGCTTGGCGGGGTCGTTCTGGCGTGCAAGAACCTTAACGAGCACGATGGCGTCGCCGGTGTAGCCGGTGTCATAGGTGTAGCCGGCAGCAGCAGGCTGGTTCTCGTGGATGCGATAGGCAAATGTATGGCCCAGGTCCTGCTCCGTAAGCTTGCGGGCGAAGAGCTTCTCTTTCCCGTTCGCGCCCACCACGGCACCGGACACGCCGGCCTTCGCCGCTTTGTTGGACAGGGTAGCCTCGGCGCCATCGACCGACGTCTGAACGCCGTTGTACCAAAGACCCGTCACGGCAAAGGTAAACTGGCCCGCGTTGGAGGCGCGACCCTCAAGGGTCTTGCTCACCGTCACGCCGCCAAAGGTGCCCGACGCATGGTATGCATTGGTGAAGGCGGCCTTATCAGTTACGGCCTTGTCCACATCGGAGGCGCCGGTGTTGGCATAGGTCACGCTCGACACGTGCAGCTTGCCCGTGTGGTTGCCCCGCTCGTCCAGATCGGTCACCACGACGGTCGCACGTGCGGTGTGCCTGTCCATGGACATGCTCGCCGGGGCACCAAGCGCGACATTCTCGGTGATATCGAAGCTAAAGGTGCCCGCGCGGTTGAATGTCACGGTCGGGGCGGCTTCGGTGCCAAAGGAGAACGAGGCAACGCGTCCCGACTCGGGCGTGCTGGCGACGGCCTGGTTAGTGCCGATGGCAATGGCCCCATCCGTTACCGCCTGCTTTGTGGTCTTGCCCAGGCCAGTTGCGCTGGCATCGTCCGCAGCGGCGGCAAGGTTAAAGGTATAGCTCTCGCCCTGGTTCCAGTCGCGACCGCTCACGGTCTTCTGACCCTGCAGGGTAACGCTCGCGGGCTCCACGCTATATATATTGGTAAAGGAAGGCGTGGCGTTGTTGTCCAGCTGCTTTACCGAGCCGTCTTCTGTGATCTTGTAGTACTCGATCGAAGTCTGGATGCCAGCACCCTTCTTGGCGTTGCGCACCACGGCGTAATAGACCGATCCGTCGTAGGTCATGCCCGCAACGCTGCCGGGATCCTCGGCGAACTTGTACACGTAGGCGCGCCCCGCATCTTTCTTGGCGGTATAAGAGATATCCGGCCATCTCACCGCGCCATCGACGTTGCCAACTTTCATGGTGTTGTCTTCGGCACCCTGGGGCATGGGGGCCGTCATGCTCTTATCGACCGTATCGGGGTTGAACACCGCATTGACATCCGCATAGCCACCCATGCCCTCGAGCGTAAAGCTAAAGGCGTTCTGGGCAAGCGGGAACGTCCCCGCGTTGTCGACTAGGGTCTTTTTAGCTTGGATGGGGATCTTCGACTCGTGCGCATCGTAGCGGTTGATGAAGGTTGCGACCTTACCGGCGACCTCGACTTCCTTCTCGGTGCCTCCGTCGTCGCGCACCTGCTTCATCGTCACGCTCTTAACGACAAGAGCACCAGCTTGGTTGTCCTCCACCACGACCTTCGCGGTATAGACGGCGGCAGAGTAGCTTATGCCGTCTGCCCTGGCGTCGGGTTCGGGGATACCCTCCTGGATGGTATAGGTGTAGGTGCCCGGCTTGGCATAGGTGATGTCGCCAAACGTTGCCTCCTGAGTTTTCTTGTTGAGCTCGACCGTCAACACCTTGCTCTTGGCGCCATCGGGCATGGGGGCGCCGTCCTCGGGCGTAAGCTGCGCGGTAAAGGTATCGCCATCGGCCCAATTGCGGCCCTCGAGCACCTTCTTGGCGCTCAGACGATTCTGGGCACCGAGCGTTACGCGGCTGGCGCTGTAGTTGTTGGTGAACTCGAGCTTGTTGCTCGCGGGGATCTCCCCGTCCACGAGCGCAACAATCTTGCCCTCGATGGTGTTGCCGGTTCCGGACTGCTCCTCGCCGCCGGCCATGCGGCTCACGAGGCTAAAGCCAGCCGGAAGCACCGACTCGCCGGCAGAGCCGGTCACGGTGTTAACGATGCTCGCCAGCACGTTGCCATTGGACTCCTCGCCCTTGGTGGTGATCTCGCTCACACTGTAGCTGTCGTCCTTCTTAAGGTCGTATACGCGGATGGTCTCGCCGGCCTTGATGGAATGGGTGCCGCCGTTCTTGAGCACAAAGGAGTCGCCCACGGCGTTGCCGTTCGCATCGAACACGCGCGCCTCGTAGCCCTTCTGGGACTCCGGCAGGGTGAACTTAAACGTAAACGTCAGGTCGTTGTTGCTCGCGTCCTTGGTAGGCGCGGTAAGGCCATCGTCTGCCGTCACGGTCTTGGTCACTTGCAAGCGTGCCACGCGACGATCGGTATACTGCACGGCCGTTGCCGTGGTAAAGAGGTGATTGAGCTGAAGCGTGCCCAGGTCAGTGCCATTGGTGGCATCATCGTCTTGGTAAAGGGCCATGCGGTTGATGCCCGTGTCGGCAAAGATGGTCGCCAGCTGGCCGTTGCGGTCTCCGCCGTCCTCGACGTAACGCAGAACGGTCCTAGTGCCCTGCATCGTCTTGTCATAGCGCATGTGCATCATGCCGTCCGCAAGAGTCGGCGTCACGCCCTCGGCGGTGCTCGTCTGGTCCCACGTCAGGTTACCCTTGGCATCTGCACCAGTTGCACTCTGCAGTTTGCCTTTGATGTGCGTAAGCGTGTTATCGATGGAGTCGGGAGAGCCAAACTGCGCCAGAGAGGCAATGAGCGAGCCCGGGCCGCTCATGCTGCGCACGCCATCGTTCACCTTGCCGGCATCAACGTACACGCCCGAATCGTCCACGATCACCTTGGTGATGGTGGAATTCATCTCGTAGCCATCCGGGCTCATCGATTCGCGCAGATAGTACGTACCATTAGTAAGGGGCGCATGGTTTACGGAATTGAGCGGGAAGCACGCCGCGCCCTCAATCTCATACGGGTAGGTCATCCCATTTGCCTGCACGGTGTCATACGGCGTGGCGCCAGGCTTGATGGCATACGTACTGGGACTATCGCCGGTAACGTCCTTGGCCTGGTACAGCTCAAACGTTGCACCGTTCACGGGCTTGCCCAGGTCGTCAACCTTCTGCACAAACAGGCGGTTCTGAACGTTGGTGAGGTGAATCACCGTAGAGAACTGCCTGTTTATCGTTTGATATTGGACCATAGAGGTGTTGTCGATGGTTGCCTCCGCCAGAGACGATGCCGTGGTGTGATACACCGCCACGGTATATTCGGACTGGGACTTGTCCGTCATCATGGCGGCGTACTTCTCGATATCGCCGGGCAGCGACCTGACCGTTACCTCGTAGTCGCCCTTGGTGTTGACGCCAAAGACGCTCGTATCTGCCGATTTGGCAGCCTCGACGGCACCGGCAATGCCGTGCGCGGAGCACAGTTTGTAGCCATCGAGCGGATTGCCCGTGACTGCCGTCCAGGCGTCTTCTTTTGCCTGGTCCAAGTTCTCATTGGTGCGTTTGAGCACGACGGCAAAGGTCGTACCCGAGCTAATGGGGTTGTCCTTGTTGTCTTTTGTCTCTTTGCTAAGGGAAATGGTCTCCTTAGCGGCCAGATAGCCGCCGTTCAGCCACATGCGGCTACCCGTCCATGACTTGCCGTCGGCTGTTGTAACCGTTGTCTGCGGTGCAACCACCACGCCACCCGTGCCGCTCGCAGCTTTCTTGTATTGCAGATGCAGCTCACCTGGCGTTGCGGTAGTCGATGAGGTCAGACTCGAGCGATATCCCGCGGGCAGGCCAACCTCTTCGAGTACAAAGTAGTCGTGTCCCTCGGCATGCTGGTTATCGAACGAAAGAACGGAATCGTCCGACTTTCGAAGTATCAGCTGGCCCCCGTCTTTCGTCGTGCCCTGAGCGACGAGCTCGCCCTTATTCCAGTGTCCCTCGGCATCTGGTCCATCGGACTAGTACAGCTTGAAAGTTGCGCCATTGACTGCCTCGCCGTTTTGGTCGACCTTCGCGACCTCGGACGATGGCAGCGTGGTGAGGTTGAACTTAAGTTTCATGTTCGATGCGCCCGCGCCGCGCTCCAGATAGAAGAAACTCAGCGTATGCTTGCTGCTGTCACGGAAGGTGTTGCCGGAGAAGTTAGAGGTATCTGCGCCGGCAGCTTTGAACTTTGCCTTGATGTTGGTTTTTTCGATTTCCTTCTCGGCTCCATTTGCACCGTCAATATGACCGACTTTTACTTCACCGTTAGCAAAGTTGATATCAAGCGTCGCCTTCTCGTGAATGCCACCCAGATCGCCCACGAGTACACCATCGATGTACACCCATACGTCGTCGTCACCCGAGAACTCAAAGACCATGTCTTTGTTATCGGTGGTCTTGCCGCCCGCAGGCTGGACAAACTCTGTGGTCATGGACATGCCAAAGTGGTGGTTGAGCTTATCGTTCGTTCCGTCCGTTATTCCTATAGGAGAGAGCTGACCGTTCTTCTCTTCAAAAACCTTGCGGGCCGAGTCAAAGGGGAAGAACTGGCCCAGATTGGTTTCGCTATTCGCATCGCCCTTATATACGCCCGCCTTATCGTAGACGTCAAAGGAGTTAGTCGTGGGGTTATACACGGCATAGTTGCCGTGAGAACCATACGAGTCGTAAACGTAATAGCCATTCTGGAGCTGAAAGAGGCCTTTCACGTTGTTGTAAACGGCCTTGCCGTCCTGTTTGCCATTTGCCTGACTGTCGTTGTTAAAGAGATAGGCCAGCGACTCATCGGTGTAGTTAACGCCATTGCCTTGGGAGGTGTAGGTGCCTTTCTTGATTGCCGGATAGCCATTTACAAGCTGATTCTCAACAAACCGAAGGCGACCGTAGCCAGCAGTACCGCTTCTGCCCGTCCACTTGTTAATGCCCGTACCGGCGCCGCCATTAAACTTGAGCTGATGGTCTTTATTGATGCCGGTGTTGTCATTCTCGTTGTAGTTGTTTACGTTGGCGGAATTGTCGTTGTCGCCGTTCACGACCCAGTAGTCGAACAGATTGACCGTGGTGCCGGTGGGATTCACCGTCTGCACGGTATGGTTGCTATAGGGAACCGTCTGATCGGCCGACGCGCTCGTCGCACCAAACATGAGCGCACACGCCGCCAGCGGGACGGCCAAAACCCTTAAGGCGCGCTTGGCAGTATTGGTTTTCTCGCCAAAAGGCTCCAATATTTCTCGAACTCTCGCACACAAGCGATTCATGAAGGCCCTCCCCAATCCATGAGGACGGCAAGCAGTAGCTCGTTATATGTGTGTCGTCGTCCCCATCGATGCAAATATACGCCCCCCCCCGCGCAGAAACGCAAGGCGGGTCATCGCTATATGTTTAAAATTGTAGCAATTTGGCTGACCCAAAATTCCTCATCGGGTTGCCACTCAGGCGTAAAAGTGAACCATTCGCGCCACACAAAGCAGCTAATTTGGAACGGGGCTTTTTTGACTACTCAGCCAAAAAGACTACCCAAGCATATTCAACGCAAAGGTAGTCAAAAAGCCACGTCCCAAAATGACTGGTCTGACGCTGCGCCACAAAAACGGGCTATCTACTACGTTTAAGCCGCAGGGGTCGGCCATAGCCGGTTTTTTCGAAAATCAGCAAGCTATCTACCTGCGGTTTTAATTTCCCAAATTCCAGGATGGTCGAGGATGCCCGGTTAAACGTAGTAGATAGCCGCCTTTTGTGGCGAACGGTCCAATTCGAGGCTCAAGCCAGCCAGCTTCGGATGGCCATTCTCGAAGTTGCGGTGGAATAGTTCCTGTTTGGCTGCTCAGGCCGCAAAAACAGGAACTATTCCACCGCAACTTATCGAGGGATGCGTTTTAGATGCGGGCGAGGTCGTAGGATTGGGCGGCAGACTCGCCGGCGCAGATGAGGTTGGTTGTGGCTTCTTGCACACCGAGCGCCTGGTCGAGGGGCATGGGCTTGCGACAGATCGGCAGCACAAGGTCGATGCCCCGCCCATACACCGCATCCAGGTTGTCGGCACGACCGCCCACGACGGCAACAACCGGCTTGCCATAGCGCTTGGCACGACGGGCCACGCCCACCGGCGCCTTGCCGGCAGCGGACTGCTCGTCCATATTGCCCTCGCCCGTTATGACCAGGTCGACATCGCGCACGCGCTCGTCAAACCCCACGAGATCGAGCACCGTCTCTACACCCGAGCGCAGCTCCGCACCGAGCGCCAGCAACGCCGCGCCCAAGCCACCGGCAGCGCCCGCGCCGGGCACACCGAGCACCGAGCCAAATGTCCGTGCGCCCTCGGGTGTGCGCAACAAACCCTGGGCTCGAGCTCCGGCAATCGCAGCATCGAGCAGGCGACCGTAGCCGACCATCCAGTTGTCGTACTTGCCCAGCGCCTCGGCATCATCCGCCGGCAGGCCCTTCTGCCCGCCAAACACCGCCAGTGCGCCTCGACGCCCCACGAGCGGATTCTCGACATCGGAAAGCACAACGATGCGAGCGCCATCCAAAGCCTGCAGCGCCGGCTCCAAATCAACGCTCGCCACGTGTTCAAGGCCCGCAAGACCGGGGGCGACATCGCAGCCCTGATCATCGACCACACGCGCGCCCAGCGCCTGCAGCATGCCGGCGCCACCGTCGTTGGTGGCACTGCCGCCCAAGCCAATATAGATAGTCTTTACCCCGACACGAGCTGCACGGAGCATCAGCTCGCCCACGCCATAGGTTGTAGCAGCCAGCGCCGCCGATTCCGTGCAAGGTGAGTACCCGATGCCTGCTGCTTCGGCCATCTCAATAACAACCGACTCGTGCTCGCCGTCCACTAACATCCGGGCAGGCACACGCTCGCCAAAGGGGCCTGCAACCTCGCAGGCCACAAGCTCGCCACCGCAGGCGGCAACGGTATCGAGCGTTCCCTCGCCGCCATCCGCCAGCGGCAACGCGCGCACCTCGGCATCGGGCCACACACGGCGCATGCCTTCGGCAACCGCCGCCTCCGCCTGCGCGCTCGAAACGCTGCCCTTAAAGGAGTCGATCGCCAACAGCACACGGCGGGGTCGGCGGCACGCAGGACCAAAGTCAACCGCCGTGCCAGCATCCTCACCGGCACCCGCAAGCGCTACGGCGTGAGCGGCGTGTGCTTCAAGATCGGCCCCACAACCGCAATCAGCGCCGCCCGCTCTGCGCAGACCGCCAAAATAGCTACTCAGCAGCTCGCGGCATTCATCCGCCAGGACCCCAGCCGTCACGTTAAACCGATGGTTCAGGCGCGAATCGACATTGAGGTCATACAGCGAACCCAGCGCGCCGGCCTTGGCATCAGCCGCGCTATACACGCAGCGCCCCACGCGCGCGTTGACCATAAGGCCCGCGCACATGCAGCAGGGTTCCAGCGTCACATAAACCGTACAGTCGAAAAGGCGCCAGCGGCCAAGCGCCTGGGCAGCGGCGCACACGGCCGCAAACTCGGCATGAGCCGAAGGGTCCTGGTCGAGTTCGCGCCGATTGTGCGCCCTCGCGACGACCTCACCGTCGCGCACCACTACGGCTCCGATGGGCACCTCGCCCACCGCCGCGGCGGCTCGCGCCTCCGCCAGCGCCTCGCGCATGAACTTCTCGTCGATTTCGGTGATCGTCATCGTTCGCCTTCCCTGTTGCAAATTCAAAACGATGCTATCATTACGACTCACGGAGAGATGGCAGAGCGGTTGAATGCGGCGGTCTTGAAAACCGTTGAGCGCGAGAGCGTTCCGGGGGTTCGAATCCCCCTCTCTCCGCCACTTTTAGTGATGCACCGGTGTCATGGTCCGCTCAAACAGTGCATCGACCACGTCGGCTATCTCAGGTCGACGCTCAAGATCGTGGCCCGATTCCCACCATATCGTGAAAAGTCGAATAATACCGCCGGCGACAAACTCAGACGTCGTCTCGAGTGACACGGGGGCCAGGGCATCCTCGGCAAGCACGTTCATCACACGCTCGCGGATGGAGCGGGCAATACGGTCGCAAATAACGTTGGTCAACATGCCCGACATGCTGCTTGCCAAAATGTTATCCATGAGCTGCTCGTGCGCCAGAATCAAATCCATGGCATCGTCCAAAATCGCGTGCCGAAGCGCGCGCACGTCCTCGGCAGATACCGCGCCGGCCTCATCGGGCTGTTTTTGCGGCAAGCCCGACATGAGCTCATCGATATAAAAGGCAAAGTAATCGTTCTTGTCGCGAAAGTGCTTGTAGAACGTCGTGCGGCGAATCATGGCGCGGTCGCACAGCATGGCAACCGTCAGGTCCTCAAAACGATGCTCCTCGAGAAGCTCGGTGAAGGCATCGAACAGGGCACGGTAGGTTTTCTTAATGCGAAGGTCCACTGGTATCGCCATCCTCAGGGCAAAGACAACACTCGTCAATCTGTCGCATATCTTACACCTGTACCTCGCGCGCTTTGCCCCGGTGCCGACCCCGCCGAAAACATAACGCTTGCCGGAAAGTTCGGCACGGCAAAACGTTGCGGGTATACTAGTAGCGTTATACCAACGGCAGCTGGCGCATGCCGCCGCGGCCATTCGAAACGGAGACATCATGATTACCGTCATCATCGGCATCGTTGTTGTCATTGTGATTGTCTGCGCCATCGCCGGCATCTACAACAACATGGTCACCAAGCGTAACCGCATCGATAACGCCTGGCAGAACATCGATACGCAGCTGCAGCGCCGCAACGACCTGATCCCCAACCTGGTCGAGACCGTCAAGGGCTACGCCAAGCACGAGCAGGAGACGCTCTCCGCCGTGATCAGCGCGCGTAACACCGCCGTCAAGGCCACCACGCCCGAGGCCAAGATGGAAGCCGACAACGTGCTGACCGGCGCACTGCGCCAGCTCTTCGCTGTGGTCGAGGCCTATCCCGATCTTAAGGCAAACACCAACTTTACGCAGCTGCAGGCATCGCTCGAGGATACCGAGAACAAGATTAGCTATGCACGCCAGAGCTACAACGATTGCGTGCTCAGCTACAACAACGCCATTCAGACGTTCCCGGCTGTCATCTTTGCCGGCATCTTCCAGTTTAAGGAGCGCCAGGGCTTCGAGGCCGCCGAAGCAGCCCGCCAGGCCCCGACCGTCAAGTTCTAGTAGTTTGACAGCGCATCCTTAATCGGCCAAATGCATAAACCGCCCCGTCGAATGCATACTTCGACGGGGCGGTTTCCTTTTTCGCGAAGGTCCCCCTCTAAGCGTCGTGCATTTTTAGGAGTATTCAACATAACCAAGAGCTTCGGGCGCCACGATAAATGCCAAAGACCGCGAATATCCCTGCAAATCAAACGCTGCCAGCCCATAACCCCGCCCATCATTCGTAGAAAACATCGAGAACTCCCGATTTTTTGCCCGAGATCGGTATGCAGGGACCTTCGACTGCAGAATACTCGCAAAAATGCACGTCGCCACCGCCCCCACATGGCGCGAAGCAAAGCAAAAGCGCAGCCTAAAAGGCCGCGCACCATCTTTATTCAGATTAATCATTGCCCGTTGTGACATCGCCGAACCCGCAGGGCAGAGAACAAGTTCCCTCCCGGCGCACTCCGCAGGACGCAAGAAGCCCTCGCCGCACGAAGTGCGCAGCGAGGGCTTCTTGCATGTCCGAGGACGCGCCGGGAGGGAACTTGTTCTCTGCCCGGATAGGTAAGACAAATTACGCGACGGTGTAAACCCAGTTGTGCTTGTCCTCGACAGCACCAGACTGGATACCAGTCAGGGTCTCGCGAAGCTTCTTCATCACAGGGCCGATCTCGGTGTATCCAGCCGGGAAGGTCACGGTCTCGTCGGCGCCGTAAACCTTGTTGTCGATTTCGCCAACCGGAGAGATGACGGCAGCGGTGCCGCACAGGCCGCACTCCACAAAGGTGCCGGCCTTGACCTCGGCCCACTCGACGGGGCGCTGGTCAACGGTCATGCCCAGGTCCTGAGCAACCTGAACGAGCGAACGACGGGTGATAGAGGGCAGGATGGAGTCGGTGTGCGACTGCGGAACGACGAGCGTGCCATCCTCTTTCACGAACAGGACGTTGGCGCCACCGGTCTCCTCGACATAGGTGCGGGACTCGGAGTCGAGATACAGGTTCTCGGCATAGCCCTCGCGATGGGCCTCCATCGTGGGCTTAAGGGACATGGCGTAGTTCAGGCCGGCCTTGATGTTGCCGGTGCCGTGCGGTGCAGCACGGTCATACTCGGAAACGCGCAGCTTGACGGGCTTGAGGCCGCCCTTAAAGTACGGACCGACCGGGGTCACGAGAATGCGGAACGTGTACTCAGGAGCGGGAGCCACGCCGATCACGTCACCGGAGCCGATCATAAACGGACGCACGTACAGGGTCGCGCCGGAACCGAAGGGCGGAACCCAGGCGGCGTTGGCAGAAACGACCTGCTTGACGGCCTCAACGAACTTGTCCTTGGGAAACGGGGGCATCTCGAGGCGCTGGGCAGAGTTATACATACGCTCAGCGTTCATGTCGGGACGGAAGCAGACGATGCTGCCGTCCTCGGCGGTGTAGGCCTTCAGGCCCTCAAAGACCTCCTGGCAGTAATGGAAGATACCGCCGCACTCGGAGACATGCAGGGTGTGGTCGGTGGTCAGGCCGCCCTCGTCCCACTCGCCATCCTTCCAATGAGCCTCGTAGCTGTAATCGGTCTTCATGTAGCCAAAGCCGAGACTACCCCAATCGATATCCTTCTTCTCGACAGTCATATGTCGCTCCTTACATACACAGTTGCATACTCGCGAACCCGCACGCAAGGACCGAGGCCGACCGCGTCGCAACGTCGCACGCCCGGAGCGTAGAGCCGGACGGGACACGCGAGCAGCATCAAAGCCGATGGCACGTCGATTCGCATGCACGAGATTGTACTCCCCGCACGCGTCTGATAAAACGCTTTTCTTTAACTAAGTAAAGTATTTTCATTTGACCGAAGCAAAAAGGCCCGCCACCGTAAGCGGTGACGGGCCTCAACTGTACGGTCTGCGCGCTGGCTCGAGCTAGGCGTTCTATTTACCCAGCTTGGCCTTAACCAGACCGACCACGGTCGGGATGATCGACACGGCAACGATGCCGATAATCAGCAGCTCAAAGTGCTCTTGCACAAAGGGAATGCCGCCAAAGAAGTAGCCCAGCAGCGTAAAGACCGTCGACCAGGTAATGCCGCCCAGCACGTTAAAGACGACAAAGTTGCGCCAGTGCATGCCGCCCATGCCAGCGATAAAGGGCACAAAGGTGCGGATAAACGGGAAGAAGCGACCCAGGAAGATGGCCAGGTGACCCCACTTGTCCAAGAAGTCCTCGGACTTTTTGATGCGCTCGGGCGTCATGGCCTTGACCTTGCCCGAAGCGATGATCTTGCGGCCAAAGAAGTGACCGATCATAAAGTTGCACTGATCGCCCAAAATGGCAGCGGCCCATGCGGTGGCCAGAAGCGCCACGATGTTAAAGCCGCCGTTGTGGGCAAAGAAACCCGAGGCGAACAGCAGCGAATCACCTGGAAGGAACGGGAAGAACACCACGCCCGTCTCGATAAAGATGATCAGGAACACGCAGCCGTAGGCCATAAGCGGGCCGGCGGCGATCCAGCTGGCGATCGCGGTGCGCGGGTCCTTAAGCAGCTCGGCAATAAAATTGATGAAACCCATGAAGTAAAACCTCTCAGTTGTGGGCGCGGATACGTCCAAGTTGACCAGTATACGGTTGCGGTGCCCCCTCGTGCGCAACCCCACAAAAGCATGACTCCATTACCAGCAAGTTTGCATAACTGACACTTGTAGCGCAAAGCCACCAAGATTGTCCTTTTTAATCCCTAGCGAATCGCTATACTTTATTGAATCGCATTGCCATGGCGCTAAGGGAGGGCGGCCGGTGAGCTTTATCAATACCATTCGCGAGGACATCAAGACCGTCCAGGCGCAGGACCCCGCCGCGCAAAACGGTCTGGTCATCTTTCTTTCCTATCCTGGCCTGCACGCCAAGTGGAACCACGTGCCCGAGCACTGGCTGTGGGAGCACGGTCATCGCTCGCTCGCCCGCGTGCTCTCGCAAATCACCCGCCACATCACCGGCGTCGAGATTCACCCTGCCGCGCAGATTGGCAAGCACTTCTTTATCGACCACGCCATGGGCGTCGTCATCGGCGAGACCACCATTGTGGGCGACAACTGTGTGCTCTACCAGGGCGTCACGCTCGGCGGCACCGGCAACGAGACCGGCAAGCGTCACCCCACCCTGGGCAACAATGTCACGGTGGGCACGGGCGCCAAGGTGCTCGGCAACATCTGCATCGGCAACAACGTCAAGATCGGCGGCAACTCGGTCGTCGTTAAGGACGTCCCCGACAACTGCACCGTCGTGGGCGTGCCGGGACGCATCATCAAGCGCAACGGCTGCCGTGTGTTCGAGGAGAGTTTCGACGCCAAGCAGCATCGCGAGTACATGCCCGATGACGCCGCCGAGCAGTCCGCCCTCAACCGCCAGGGCATCACCGAGAATGCCCGCCGCGTCAAGGAACTCGAGCGAGAGGTGGCCGAGCTCAAGGCCCTCGTCGCCAAGCTCGTGGACGAACGCTAGGAACGCAAGCGGCACAAAACGACATCGGCATCAACGCAAAGGCGCGCCAGGGAATTCATCCCCGGCGCGCCTTATTTGTGATGTGGCAAAGAGACTGTCCCTTTGTCACATTATGCGAACTGGCTCAGATAGAGGTCGGCGTAGGCACCCTCGGCAGCCAGCAGCTCCTTATGCGTGCCCTGCTCGATAATGTTGCCGTGATCCATGACCAAGATCAGGTCGGCGTCCACGATCGTCGACAGGCGGTGCGCGATCACAAAGCTCGTGCGCCCGCGCATGAGCGCGTCCATGGCACGACCGATGGCAAGCTCGGTACGCGTATCCACGCTTGAGGTCGCCTCGTCCAGGATGAGAATCGCCGGGTTATTGAGCAGCACGCGTGCGATGGTCAGCAGCTGACGCTGGCCCTGGCTGATGCTTTCGGCATCGTTGGCCACGCGCGTGTCATAGCCCTGCGGCATGGTGCGCACAAAGAAGTCGACCTGCGCGGCGCGCGCAGCCGCCACGATCTCCTCACGCGTCGCCTCGGGACAGCCGTAGGCGATGTTTTCGGCAATCGTGCCATCGAACAGCCAGGCGTCCTGCAGCACCATGCCAAACTGCTGCCGTAGCTCGCCGCGGTCCATGCGGCTCGTATCCACGCCGTCGAGCGTAATACGCCCGCCGTCAATCTCGTAGAAGCGCATGAGCAGGTTGATGAGCGTCGTCTTGCCCGCGCCCGTGGTTCCCACCACGGCAATCTTCTGGCCCGGCTCGGCGGTAAACGACACGTCGTGCATAAGCGGCTTGTCGGGCGAATAACCAAAGCGCACGTGCTCAAAGGAGACGCGACCCTCAACGCGACCCGGCAGCTTGGCGGCCTCGTCCGGCAGCGGATCGGCCTCCATCTCGGGCTCATCGAGCAGGTCGAACACGCGCTCCGCACTCGCCAACGCGCTCTGCAGCGAGTTGAAGGTAAACGACAGCTGCGTCATGGGTTCGGACGCCTCGTAGATAAACTGGAAGAACGCCTGGAACACGCCGACGGTCATGTGACCGGCAACCAGCATGCTGCAGCCCACCAGCGCGATCACGATCTGCGCCAAACGGCCGATAAAGCGCACCGCAGGGCCGACGGCATTGATCATAAAGTCGGCCTTGGCACTCACGCGTGCCAGCTCGCCCGAGGCCTGGTGCACCTCGGCAGAACTTTGGCGTTCGCGGTTAAACGCGCGGATCACCAGACGGCCCGAATAGCCTTCCTCGACCGCACTCGTAATCTTGGACACCCACTCATTGCGCTCGCCCGTCACATCGTGTGTGCGGCGCGAGACGACCTTCGTCACCAGCAGCGACAGTGCCGTAAAGAACAGAAAGACGAGCGTAAGCTGCACGCTGAACACGAACATCACGCTCACAGCACCAACAACCGTGCCGATCGACACGAGCAGCTGCAGCAATCCGCGCTGCATGCTCTCGGACATCTTGTCCAGGTCGTTGGTCGCGCGGCTGACGACCTCGCCGGGACGATGCGCGTCAAAATAGGCGAGCGGCAGACGGTTGAGCTTTTGCGCGATGCGGTTGCGCAGGCGCAGATTGAGACGCTCAGCGACGCTCGACATCAAAAAGCTCTGGAGCGCATAGAACGAGGCAGCGGCAGTCCAGATCATAAAGTAGACGAAAATGGTCTTGCCGCAGTTCTCCCAGGTGATGCTGAAAGTGGTGTCGTTGGCAAACGCCACCTGAATGTGGCCCCACAGCTCATCGATCACGCGGGCGCTATATGCCGGCGCGGCGGTGTTAAAGATGACATAGAACACAATGCTCGCGAACACGATATAGAAGCGCCAATGGTCGCCGGCAGCCTCACTCCACAGGCGGCGCACCGTCGCCCAGGTATCCCGAGGCGTCTCGTCCTCGTCTTCGTCGTCCACGTCGCGCATACGCTCTGCCTCGGCGCGGGCGCGCTCGTCCTCGGCACGTTCGTTTTCCTCGTAGAGCGCTTGGCGGCGAGCCTCGCGCTCCGCCGCCTTGGCGGCTTCGTCCAGGTCGGGCGCGACGCCCGTCTCCTCGACTGTCTCTACAACCGCAGCGCCATCGACGATGCCCTGCTTCTTGAGCTCCTCGGTCATGCTACTCACCTCCCTTCATCTGCGATTCCGCGATTGCGCGGTACACCTCGCAGGTTTCCATGAGCTCGTCGTGCGTGCCTAGGCCCACGATCTCGCCGTCTTTGAGCACCACGATCTGATCGGCATGCAAAATAGTCGAGATGCGCTGGGCGATGATGAGCACCGCGGCATCGCACGTCTCGTCCTGCAGCGCATGGCGCAGTGCCGCATCGGTCTTAAAGTCCAGGGCCGAAAAACTGTCGTCGAAGATATATAGATCGGCATGCTTCATGAGTGCGCGGGCAATCGCCAGGCGCTGGCGCTGACCACCCGAGAAGTTCGTGCCGCCCTGGGCCACCGGCGTATCGAGCCCCTGGGGCTGGTCGAGCACAAAGGTGCTCTGGGCAACCTCCAGCGCATGGAGCATGTCAGCCTCAGTCGCGTCTTCGTTGCCAAAGCGCAGGTTGCTCGCCACCGTACCCGAGAACAGCCATGCCTTCTGCGGCACATAGGCGATACGCCCGCGGATGTCGTCTTGCGAAAGGTCGCGCAGATCGATGCCATTCAGGCGAATGGCGCCCTTCGTGGCATCGTGGAAGCGAAGCAAGAGCTTGGCCACCGTCGACTTGCCCGAACCCGTCGAGCCTACAATCGCCGTGGTCTGGCTACGGCGACAGGCAAAGCTCAGGTCGCACAGGGTATCCTCGTCGGCATCGTCAAAACGGAACGACATGTGGTCGAACACGGCCACCGCGTCGGCACCGTCAACAGACTCCGCCGCGCACGTGTCCAGCGTGCGCTTGCCGTCCACGATGCTCGGCTCAATCTCCAACACCTGCTGCGCACGGTTCAGGCATGCGGCGG
This sequence comes from uncultured Collinsella sp., assembly GCA_902470805.1. Taxonomy (GTDB): domain Bacteria; phylum Actinomycetota; class Coriobacteriia; order Coriobacteriales; family Coriobacteriaceae; genus Collinsella. The sequence continues at coordinate 109,621 of CABRHX010000003.1, forward strand.
CGCGTGGGAGCGTCAGAATCACCATCTGCGCCGTCATCACAAAGAACAGGATCAGGATCGCGTACTCCAGCACGGCCGAGATGCTACCGATTTGCATGGCGTGGACGCCCACGCGGTTGCCGCCCACCCACAGCACCGCCACCTCGGCGATATTCATCAAAAAGAAGCTGGAGCTGTCGAGACCCACAAACAGGTGGTTGACCTTGATGGCATTGGCCGCGTAATCGCTAAACACCTCGTCCAGGCGCTGCTCCTCGTGGCGCTCCTTGTTAAATGCGCGGATGACGCGCACGCCCACGATGTTCTCGCGCAGCACCACGTTCATGCGGTCGATAAAGCTCTGCAGGCGCATAAAGATCGGCGCGGCGTTGGCAACGGTAAAGACCGCCGCCACCAGCACGATCGCAACCACCACGCCCAGCAGCGTACCCATGGCGGGATCGATGAACCAAGCAAAAATGATGCCTGCCACGGCCAAGAACGGCACCGGCAGCACCAGCTGAATCGTCTGAAGGACAGCTTGCTGAATCACGTTGATGTCGTTGAGCGAGCGCGTGATCATCGAACCCGTGCCAAAGCGCTCAAAGTCGCTGGCGGACAGCTCGAGCGACTTGTCGTACACGGCATTGCGGATATCGCAGGCCACGTTGGCGGCCAGGCGCGCCGAAAGATAGCAGCCCAGCACCGTGCCGCCGCTGGCCATGCCGGTCGCGATAAGCATGTACAGGCCGTTGCGTAATATATAGTCGACATCACCCGTGGTAATACCGGTGTTGACCATGTTCGCCAGCATCGTGGGAACCAACAGCGTACCGACGTTATCTATCAGCACCGCAAACAGCGTCACCGCAATCAGACCGCGGTACGGCCTCATAAACCTCATTAAGAGTCGCATGCGTCCCCCTCGCCCTTATCGTCAGTCTCGTTCTCGGCGGCCACTTGCCGTTTAAATGCCTCGCACTCTTCGTTAAGAACATGGGAGAACTTACCGACCAAGCGCATGATCTCGCACTGTTCCCACGGCTCGAGCGCCTCGAATGCCTGTTGCTCGGCTTTTTGCGCCGGCAACGCGTAGCGCTTGGCAAACCGCACGCCTTCTTCGGTCAGTCGTACAACCTTGTTTTTACGACTGCCCTCGGCAAACTCCAACGTCGCAAGCCCTCGCGCCCTAAGCGTTTTAATCGCCGAATTGATGGTCTGTTTGCTGTAGAACCATTCACTCGTCAGCCGACTCACGGCAACGCTTCCGCCCGCTGCACTCGTGTCGACGAGCATCCAGTAGGCGCAGTCCGAAAGGCCGCAGGCGCGCGAGAACTCCGAATAGATATGGTCGAGTCCATTGAGCAACCGATCGAAGTCGACCAGCGTAACCGCACTATTCATCTATCCCACCATTCAATTGTCCGATTTTTGACCAATTATGTGTCTCTAGATTAGTCCGAGTTTTGACTATCGTCAACAGGCTCTCCGCAAATGCGTGCATTTTTATGGCCTATCGGCAGAAAAAGACCGCCGGCGCGGGGGCGGCGCCAGCGGTCACGTGAAAATCGGGTTTTATTGCCTGTTAAGCGGCGACGGCCTCATAGACCGTAGCGCCCGAGAAGCTGTCATGCAGGCTCTTGCCGGCAATCCACGGCAGCTCGACGACCTCGCAGACCGTGTTGACCAACTCAGAACAGTCAGTAAAGTGGCCCTTGTCGTTGAGGGCCTCGCAATCCTGAACACGCCAATAGCCATCGGTGTGCGTGATGTAGTACTCGTGATCGTTGATCGACACGAAAGCGCGCGTCTTGGAACGCAGCAGCTTCAGAAATCCTTCGAAATCGGTCTCGACGACATCTCCAGCCTGGAACATGATGTTACCTCCTGGCCCGGCGCCACCACGGCGCATTGATAAACGTTGGTACTCCTTTAGTAAAACCCTTATCAGAGGTTATGCGTTCGTCATTTAGGCAAGTGGTAAAAAACCGCAGGGTAGACGGGATAAAACGTTTAACCATCCCATTTGTTTGTCACATTCTGAAGGTACTTTTATGCAAACCTACTTTCCCAATTGGAATCTATCCTTTTGGCCGGGCAATTGACCGTCTATCGTTTGAGCCCGACGGGTATGAACGGGGCATCTGCAACGCCACCGCAAGGAGACACCATGGAGACTATCGAAGCACTCATTCACCGCCGCAGCTGCCGCAACTACAGCGATCGTCCCGTCGAGGCCGAAAAGCTTGCACGTATTATCGAAGCCGGCCAATATGCACCGAGCGGCATGGGCCGCCAGCCGGTGACGTTTGTCGCCGTCACCGACCCCGCGACCGTCGAGCGTCTCTCGCAGCTCAACGCGCAAGTCATGGGCAGCAACAGCGACCCCTTCTATGGCGCCAAGACCGTTGTGGTGGTGCTGGTTGACCGCAGCGTGCCCACACATCTGGAAGACGGCTCGCTCGCCATGGGCAACCTGCTCAACGCTGCCTATGCGCTGGGCGTTGATTCGTGCTGGATTCATCGCGCCCACGAGGTTTTCGATTCGCCCGAGGGCCTGGAGCTACTGGCCAGTTGGGGTCTACCCGCCGACGGCAGCCTGCGCGGTGTCGGTCACTGCATTCTGGGCTATGCCGAGGACACGCTGCCCGAGCCCAAACCCCGCCGCGACAACGTGGTCTACGTAAGGTAATTAGTTCCGCCATTCTACCGAACGGCGGGCTCGTTGACGCTGCGCGGGCCGCATTCACGCCAATCTGACGTTCAATTTCGAGGGCGCGACCAGAAGGTCAGCGCCCTCTCATTTCACGTCACCTTGGCGCAAATGCGGCTCGCTCGCTTTTGGCGACTGACATCGAATGAGCCACTGTCTTGGGCAGCTAAAAAAGCCCCGTCCCAAATTAGCTGCCCCACTCGCAACTTATCCCGCCGATGGAGTTATTGCCGTTTCGCTCGTCTGATTCGCATCGACGTCGTCGCCTTGCTTGTCTTCGTCCTTTTGCACATCGGCGATGGTGGAGGCCGCCGCAACGATACCGCGCTGGGGCGCGACGCTCGTCTGGGCCTGAGCGCCCTCGACAACTTCTGTACCTACATGCGCGAGCTCGGGCGATTTAAACATTGCGTCCAAGTTGGCGCCACCGCCGGCATATCCGAGCGCAGCGAGCGCGATGACGATCACTGCAACGGCGGCCACGATCGGCACGTAGCGATGCCAGCCGGCGGGATTGAGCCCGCTGCGGCGAGCCGCCCCGCGGCTGATGTAGCCGAGCGTTCCGTCGTGCTTGAGCTTTGAGCCCACCACGCGTTTGCGGCCCCACAGCGAGGACTCTGCCTGCATTGCCAAGCGGGCGCTTGCCGAAGGATAGCCGTATTTAGTGCGCTTGAACGAGCCATCAAACCCCGAGGCGTGTTTGCCCCACGTCACCGATGTTGTGCGTCGGTTGACCGGCGCGGCACTCCGCCTTCTGCGGCTCGGTTTTGAAGTCTCAGCCATATGCCCTCGCACGCCGTAACCAAATCGAAACAATAACGCTTTGGACTGTAGCACACGCGTCGCGTGCGGTCACGGGCGCCTCGCTCAACGGTCATCGTCCTTCAGCAAGCGCCACAGCGTTGTACGGCTTATGCCCAGCACCTCCGCCGCACGGGTTCGGTTGCCGTGGAGATGGTCTACAACCAGATGCGCGATATCTCGCTCGGTATCGGCCAGCGGTCGCAGGATATACAGGTCACTTTCAAGCGTCGGGGCGCCAAAGGTTGCGGTCTTAATCACGTCCTCTTGGGCGAACACTTCCTCCGCCACAGCGCGGTCCACCGTGCCCGTCCCCACCAATATATACAGTCGTTCCGAGACCTCGCGGAGCTGCAGATAGTTGCGCGGCCAGCGGTAAGCATCGAGCGTCTTCGTCGCCGCGGCAGACAGCGTGGGCGCTGCCGTCCCAAATGCATCAGCGAGATATTCCAAATAGCGCGCGACCTTCGTCGACGCGGCTCCCTGCTCGGCGATTGCCGGCGCGACGCTCACCGCACAGGCGAAGCGCTCGGTCACAAAGGCGGCTTGATCACTTTCGCCGCCGCCCGGCATGTCATTCGCCGTCAGCACCACATGGCAGCGCGTCGCCAACGCGGTGTCGGTCATCGTGGAGACCAGCTCGCGGAGGCGCTGGGGGCCAACCGCATTCCAGCCCTCAATGCAAAGGGTCAGCCCCGTTTGGAACAGCGGCGATTCGGAGCTTTTGAGCACATGGCGCCAACCGCGATCGGTGAGTTCATCGAGCGCGACGGAAACAAAGGGCTGATCGACAAAAGGGCCATCCAGATAGAGGCGCTTGGCAATCTCGACCTGACCCGCTCCCAGCTCGCCCTCGAGCATAAGGGGCACGCCGCGCGCATAGCTCTCGGTAACCGGTACAGCCACCGAGGCCGCCCCCTCAACGATGCCGTACGCGCTCGATTCATAGCGGACCTCAACTTCGTCGGCGTTGAGCCACTCGATGCCCGCATGCGCCGCGGCACCGCGCACCTCGCGGACCACAACGACCCAAAGCCTCCCGCCCTCTTTGTCGGTGGGGCGAACGGTCAGGCTCAGGCGCGTACCCTCACGCCCCATAACCAGACGCGCGCCGTCTCCTATACGGTCGAGACGCTCAGCGACAAAAGCCGCCACATCCCGCTCAAGCGCCGCGTCATTCATGGTCGAGATCGCGACGTCCCCACGCGCATCGATTGCCAATGCCGAGGCCCCGGCAGCAGCTAGGGCATCGGTCAAGATGTTCAGCTTAGCATTGCTATCCATGATTTGCCCCTGTCCGCGGCGACGTGCAACCGCCGACGGTCGCACGACCGAGTGTTTCAAAATTGAACGATATTGCTCACCAAACACTATAGGGCAGAAAGCGCCGTCCTGCGAGTATAGGTGTTGCCCCGCATCGCCATCCTGGCGGGGCGATAAGAGCTCTTCGGGACTTATAAACCTGCGGACAAGCCATACCCGCAAGAGCTCCTATCGCTCCACCGAAGGCTTGCGCTCACCGGCAGCCAGCACGCGAATAAGCTACTTCTCTACCAGATTCCCAGCACGTGCTGCATTCCCAAACTCATGCACGCAATGCCAATCCAGCAGCAAAAGCCCAACGCGATGGGCTTGCCGCCCTTTTTGACCAGCTCGACGATATCGGTATTAAAACCAATAGCCGCCATGGCCATCACAATAAAGAACTTCGACAGCTCCTTGATGGGCGCCGTGATGGACGCGGGAAGCTGAAGCACCGTGGTGATCACGCTCGCCAGCACAAAGAACAGCACAAACATGGGAAACGCACGTTTAAGCGAGAACGTGCTTTTGGCGTCACCGCCGGCCTTGCGTGCCAGATGCATCTGCCAGCATGCGAGGACCAGCGTGATGGGAATAATGGCCAGCGTCCTGGTGAGCTTGACCACTGTGGCGCTCTCGAGCACATTGGCGCCGGGATGCATGCTGTCCCAGGCGCTCGCCGCAGCCGTTACCGACGAGGTGTCGTTGATGGCGGTGCCGGCAAACAGGCCAAAGCCCTCGTTGGTCAGCCCGAGCATGCCGCCGAGCGTCGGAAACACGAGCGCCGCGATAACGTTAAACAGGAAGATGACCGAAATGGCCTGGGCAATCTCGCGATCGTCGGCATCGATGACGGGCGCGGTCGCAGCGATGGCCGAACCGCCGCAAATCGACGAACCCACACCCACAAGCGTCGCGATCTTACCCGGTACGTTCATGACGCGGCAGAGCACAAAGGCGATGACAAGCGAGGTCGAGATCGTCGCCACGATAATCGGCAGCGACTGGGCGCCCTTGGACAGAATCTGGGAGAGGTTCATGCCAAAGCCAAGCAGGATAACCGCGTACTGCAAGACTTTTTTGGACGTATAGGTGACGCCGGCGGCGAGCTGTTCGCGACGCTTCCTGGGAAAGACGAGCGCCAGGACCATGCCAAAGAGGATGGCAAATACCGGACCGCCGACCACCTCAATTTGTTTGCCGAGCAACGTCGCGGGAATGGCAATGATCAGGCAGAACAAGACGCCTTTCCAGCGCTCGCGAACGATATTTGCCAGTTGCATATGGGATTCCTTCTTTCTATTTCACGTTTGCGACGGCTTATGATACGGCAACATTGAGCACAGCCTTGCGCAAACACAGACTAAGATGCCGCAATAGTTCTCAGGCAACAGCCGAATTGCCCACCGCGGAGAGCTGATTCGCGGCATAATTAACAACTGACATATGAGTTTGATAGAACAGTTGCGAGGCGCTATGGAAGAATCGATGCACGTCGGCGAGCAGGAAACGAGCCTACAGGACCAGTCCTACCACACCATTCGACGCAAAATCGTCTACCTGGACTACAAGCCGGGCGAAAAGCTGGGCGTCAAGCAACTTTGCGACGACCTAGATATGGGGCGCACCCCTGTGCGCGAGGCTTTGGTTCGTTTGGCGCAGGAAGGCCTGGTGCGCACCGTGCCCCAGAGCGGTACCTACGTCTCGCCCATCAACCTCACCCTTGCCGAGAGTGCCTGTTACATCCGCGAGCATCTGGAAAAGCAGGTGATCGTGGAGTGCTGTGCGCGAGCCACGTCGGCCGGCATCGAGCAGCTCGACCGCGCCATCGTGCTGCAGGAAAAAGCCATGGCCGAAGAGGATCGCATCGGCTTCTTTTTGAGCGACAACCTCATGCATCACATGATTTTTAGCATCGCATGTCGCAGCACCGTGTGGTCGTGGCTCGAAGAGACCAATGCCGACCTGGAGCGCTTCCGCTGGCTGCGCGCCGCCACGCAGGTTCTCGACAATCAGGACATCGTGAACGAGCACAAGCAGATTCGCCGCGCCATCGCCGGTCGCGACCCCATCGAAGCGAGCTTTTTGGTCAGCAAGCACCTGCACATGATGTTCCGCAACCAAACCGAGGTTCTGGACCAGTTCCCCGAGTACTTCGAGACCAGCAAGCTCCGCTAACCTGCCAAAAAGGGACAGGTTCATTTTGGCAGGTTTTATCTGGTCAAATGCAAAAAAGGGCCCGGCTCCGTCTAATGACGCGGAGCCGGGCCTTAGTCGCTAGAACGGCGGAACCAACTACTCTACCGTGACGCTCTTGGCCAGGTTACGGGGCTGGTCGACGTCGCAGCCGCGCAGGATGGCGACCTCGCGGGCGAGCAGCTGCAGCGGGACACTCGCCGTGATGGGGCTGAACACGTCGCGGACTGCCGGCACGCGGATGATGCAGTCGGCAATCTTGTTGATCTCCTCGTCGCCCTCGGTGGCAACGACGATGACCTTGGCACCGCGCGCCTTGCACTCCATAAGGTTCGACACGGTCTTGTCGTAGGTGGCACTCTTGGTGGCCACAGCGATGACAGGGAAGCCCGGGTCGATCAGGGCAATGGGGCCGTGCTTCATCTCGCCGGCGGCGTAGGCCTCGGCGTGCAGGTAGCTGACCTCCTTGAGCTTGAGCGCACCCTCGTAGGAAATAGCGGCACCCATGCCGCGGCCCACGAACAGCGCCGACTGCGCATCCTTGCACAGCAGGGCAGCCTCATGAACGGCCTCGGTCTGGGTATCCAAAATCCACTGGATCTGCTCGGCCGTATCGGAAAGCTCGCGGAACAGCATGCGTGCCTGTTTGGTGGTCAGGCGGTACTTGACCTGCGCCAGCAGCAGGGCCAGCAGCGTGAGGCTCACGACCTGGCCGATGAAGCTCTTGGTCGAGGCGACCGCGATCTCCTTGTTGGCCTTGGTGTAGATGACGCCGTCGCTCTCACGCGCCACGGGGCTGCCCACCACGTTGGTGATGCCGAAGACCTTGGCGCCCTTGATGCGCGCGTCGCGGATGGCGGCGAGAGTGTCGGCCGTCTCGCCCGACTGGGACACGGCCACGACGAGCGTCGTCGGCGTGATGATGGGGTTGCGATAGCGGAACTCGCTGGCCGCCTCCACCTCGGTGGGGATGCGAGCCCAGCCCTCAATGAGATTCTTGGCAATGAGGCCGGCGTGATAGCTGGTGCCGCAAGCGATCACGTAGACGCGGTCGATGTCGTTGAGTTCCTCGAGCGAAAGGCCCAGCTCGTCGATGTCGAGCTCGCCGGCCGGCGTCATACGACCAACCAGCGTGTCGCGCACGACGCGCGGCTGCTCGTGAATCTCCTTGAGCATAAAGTCGGGATAACCGCCCTTTTCTGCCATGTCCAGGTCCCAGTCGATGTGGGTGACCTTGGGCTCGATAACGTTGCCGGCCTCGTCGGTGTACTCGACGCCTGCGGGCGTGAGCTTGGCAAACTGACCGTCCTCGAGCACCACGACATCGCGGGTGGCGTCGATGAGCGCGATGACATCGGAAGCAACATAGGAGCCGGTCTCGCCCGCGCCGACCACGATCGGGGAATCCTTGCGGGCCACGGCGATCACGCCGGGCTCGTCAGCGCACACGGCGGCCAGACCATAGGCACCGACCACGTGGGTGCACGCCTCGCGCACGGAGGCCATCAGGTCGTGCGTCTCGGCATAAGCCTCTTCGATCAGATGCGCGAAGACCTCGGTATCGGTCTCGCTCTTAAAGTGGTGGCCGCGACCCTCCAGCTCTTCGCGCAGCTCGGCGAAGTTCTCGATGATGCCGTTGTGGACGATGGCGATACGGCCGTCGCAGCTGGTGTGGGGGTGAGCGTTAACGACGGAGGGCTTGCCGTGGGTGGCCCAACGGGTGTGGCCGATACCGCAGGTAGCGTCGCTGTCAATGTTGGAAAGCTCGCTCTCCAGGCCCGCGACCTTGCCCACGCGGCGGATGACATCGAGGTGCGCCGCGGCGCCCTCGCCCACCTCGAGCGCGACGCCCGAGGAGTCATAGCCGCGATACTCCATACGCTTGAGGCCCGTGACCAGGATGTTCTTTGCAATATCAGAGCCGGTGTAGCCGACAATTCCGCACATAGGATAAATCCCTTCGTCCGCTTGACTGCAAAACGTCCACGCACAGGGGGCGCTGAGACGCATAACGTTCGAGTATTGTACTCACGCAAACGCAAGTTGATATACCAGAAGTGGTATCTCAACTTAGATACCACTCGATGCACACACGTCCAGCCGGTTCAAACCACCACAAAGGTACCTGCCCCCTTCGTGGTGGTCGCGCCGGCAACGGCGTTTCCCCAGATAAACCTGCCAAAATAAACCTGTCCCTTTTTGGTAGGTTTGGGATGCTACAATCTGGCTTGTACTTGAAACGCATCAAAGGGGCCGCTATGGCAAAGGTAAAAATCAGCGACGTCGCGCGCGAGGCCGGGGTTTCGTTGGGCACGGTCTCCAACGCGCTCAACCACCCCGAAAAGCTACGCCCCGAGACCCTCAAGCTCATCAACGAGACCATCAATCGCCTTGGCTACCTGCCCAACCAAAGCGCCCGTCAGCTCGCGGGCGGCGCCACCAAGTCCTTTGGCCTGGTGCTCCCCCGTCTCGACCACGGCTTTTCGCTCCAAATCGCCAGCGGCGCCCACAACGAGGCCCGCAAGCACGGCTACGACCTGCTCATCGCCAACGCCGATAATGACGATATTCTCGAGAACCATTACCTGCGCTACTTTATGGGCACCCAGATGTCCGGCGTCATGGTTCAGCCCATGGCGTCCCCCGACTGGCATCCGGCCATGACTAAAATGCCCGTGCCGATCGTCCATCTGGACATCCACTGTTCCGAGCCCGGCTACTACGTAGCGGCCGACAACGAGGCCCAAGGTCGCATCATTGCCGAGCTCGCCATCGCCCGCGGCGCACACCATATTGTCGTCGTCGGCCGAGCAGCATTTATGCAGCTCACCCTACGCGTGCTTGGCATTCACAAGGCCCTCGCCCTGCACCCCGATATCAAGATCGAAGTCATCGACGCCGGCGAATGGAATACCGCTGCCGACGGCTACGGCATCGGTGCCCAAATCGCCGAGCGCCCCGCGAACGAACGCCCCGATTTTGTCGTCGGCCTGACCGACGTGTTGGCCTCGGGCGTTATCTCGGCGCTGGTCGACAAGGGCATCTCTGTCCCCGGGCAAGTACGCGTAGCAGGCTGCGATGGCAACCCGCTCGCTTGGAGTGGATCGGTCCCGCTCACTACGGTAGCGCCCCCGGGCTACGAGATTGGCCGCAAGGGCGTTCAATTGCTCATGGAGCAAATCGAGAACAAGGCCCCGGCAAAGACCAAGCATATCCACGTCAGCTCTGCCGCGCGCACCGTCACCGCGGTCACGGCCATCGAGGACATCAACCGCCAAGAACTCGTGCGGCCGTTCCTGCTGGAACGCGCCAGCACCCAGGCAAGCAGCCAGACCGACGCCACGGCCATCAACCTCGGTGCGTATCTATAGCACGCCCGCGAGTATGCTAAGTCGCCGCTTAAGCAAAAGGGGCCCGACCATTGCCGGGCCCCTTTTGCTTAAGCGCAAACGTAAGCAATTGCTCGTTTCAACGCCGCAATTGTCTAGCGCACGGCCTTGACCGCCGCCGCCAGATCGAACAGCGTATCGAGCACGGCCTCGCAGCCATCCACCACGTCCTGCGGCAGCGGCACGATATCGGGGACGGCAAAGACATGGCAGCCGGCCGTAATGCCCGAGACGCAGCCGTTGCGCGAATCCTCGACCACGGCACATTCCTCGGGAGCAAAGCCCGCGCGCTCGCAGGCGAGCAGATACATCTCGGGGTCGGGCTTGCCGTGCACGACGTCCTCGCCACACGTTACCGTTTCAAACTTGTCAAAGAGGCCAACCATCTTAAGGTTGCGCTCGGCCGTAACGAGGCGCGACGACGTCGCTAGACCAACGTGATAGCCCGCAGCCAGCAGCTCGTCTAGGCACTCGGCGGCGCCGGCCTTAAGTTCCAGTTCGGTCTTGACCATCTCGTCGCGAATCTCCTTGTGGCGGACATAGACCGCCTCGGTGGTTTCGTGGCTGCCGTAATGCTCATCAAGGATGTCCATGACATCGGGCAGCGTGCGGCCGATAAACTGATGGATCAGCGCTTCATCAATCGCGAGCCCCAGCTCAGCGGCGCCTGCCTTCCAGGCCTTAATCCCCAAACGCTCGGTATCGACCAGCGTTCCATCCATGTCAAAAATAACAGCCTTGATCATATCGGTCCCCCATCGACTCTCGCTGTCGCGTTGCTGCAACTCTACCGCATTTGGCAACTTGTATATAACGTATATACCATATTGCACTTTCGTTACACAGATAGAAGTCTTATGGCAAGTAACGCATTAGGATTATAGTTTTCGATCGAGTACTCAACGATAAGGAACGTTTCATGATTTTAGACACCACGGCACCCGCAGAGGAGCTTCAAGACAAGCTATCGGCGCTCGAACAGCTGCTTTTGGCATACGGGCGCGTGGCTATCGGGTTTTCCGGCGGCGTTGACAGCAGCTTTTTGGCCGCCGTATGCGCCCGCATCATGCCTACCAATACCCTCCTCGTCCATCTCACCACGCCGCTCATCGGCACGCCCGAGCAGGCTTCGTTTGAGCAGTCCGTTGATGGACAAGCCAATGAAGGGGCGCATTTTAAGCTCCCCGTGCTCAATCTTTCGGTCGATCAGTTGCAGCTCCCCCAAGTAGCCTGCAACGATGCCAATCGCTGCTACCACTGCAAGCACGCTGGCTTTACCGCCATCGTCAACCACGCCAAGTCGCTCGGCTTTCCCACCGTCATCGATGGCAGCAGTGCAAGCGATCGCGGTGACTACCGCCCCGGCATGCGTGCGGCAGAAGAGCTCGGCGTACGCTCACCCCTTATGGAGGTCGGCTTTACCAAGGACGAAGAGCGCGAGCTGCTGCGCGCATGGGGTTATCCCGTTTGGAACCTGCCGGCGGGAGCATGTCTTGCCACGCGCGTCCCCACGGGCGAGGAGCTTACGCGCGAGAAGGTCTCCCTGATTCGCGCCTGCGAGGATTACCTGCACGATCTTGATCTGGCACAGGTACGCGCGCGCCTGGTCGGCGGCTGCATGCATATCGAGGCCGCACCCGCAGATGTCGCCAAGATTGCCACCCTCGGCGGTGCCGCCGTCGACGACAAGGGCAAGACCCCGCTGCCCGCCGTTATCGAGTCCGCGCTGCGCGAGCTGGGCTGCGACCATATCTCCCCTGAGGTCACCCCCTACATCCACGGTGCCATGAATCAGTAACCTGCCAATAAGGGACAGGTTTATTTCGGCAGGTTTTATCTTGGGAAACGCGAACAGGGCCGTGACACCCATACGGCGTCGCGGCCCTTTTCCTTGGAGAAGGATCAATTGATTGAACGGGATGACCGTTCTAGTCTTCGAGTCCGCTATTGATGAGCTCCGCAATCTCAACGGGATCGGTGCTCGCGCGCACCTTGTCACGGAAGCCGGCGTCCATCAGCATCACGGCAGCCTTGGAGAGCAAGCGCAGGTGCGTGGTTCCTGCCTCGCCGGCAGGCACGTACAGCGCGAGCGCAACATCGACGGGCACACCATCGAAGCTCGGCCATTCAACGGGCTCGACCAGCTTAAGCACGGCAACGCCCGGCGTGTGGATAGCATCGCTTTTGGCATGTGGAACGGCAAAACCGGCGACAAGGCCAGTCTCGGCCTCGTTCTCGCGAGCCATGAAGGCAGTCTCTACGGCAGATGCGTCGTCAGCAAAGCCGAGCTCGACGGCCTGATCGGACAAATAATGCAGGGCATCCTCGCGCGAGGCGGCGGTATACCCTATCGTCACTTGGTTGGCAGATACAAATCCCATGGAAACCTTCCTTACAACACAGACCTGACCGCAGCTTCGATGCCGTCGGCGTCCAAACCGTACTTGTGCAGCAAATCGACCGCAGGGCCGGACTCGCCATACACATCGCGCACGCCGACGCGACGCATCGGCACCGGATACTGCTCCGCTAGCACCGAGGCAACGGCCTCGCCAAGACCGCCGATAATCGAATGCTCCTCGGCAGTGACCACGCGACCGGTCTTCTTGGCGCTGGCTACAACCAGGCGTTCGTCGAGCGGCTTGATCGTATGCATGTTGATGACCTCGGCATCGATGCCATCGGCAGCGAGCGCCTCGGCAGCCTCAAGCGCCTCGGCGACCATAAGGCCACAAGCGATGATGGTCACATCGGACCCCTCGCGCACGACCACGCCGCGACCAATCTTGAACTCATAGTCCTCGCAGTCGTTGATGACCGGTGTTGCCAGGCGGCCGAAGCGCATGTAAACCGGGCCCTCAAACTCATAGGCGGCGCGCACACAGGCACGAGCCTCGACGTCGTCGGCGGGAACGACCACCGTCATACCCGGAATCGTGCGCATGAGTGCGATATCCTCGCAGCACTGGTGCGTGGCGCCGTCCTCGCCCACCGAAATGCCGGCATGAGTAGCGCCAATCTTGACGTTGAGGTGCGGGTAGCCGATGGAATTGCGGACCTGCTCGTAGGCGCGACCGGCGGCAAACATCGCAAAGGTGCTCGCAAAAGCAACGCGGCCCGTGGTCGCGATGCCGGCGGCAAGACCCATCAGGTTGCTCTCGGCAATGCCGGCGTCGTAGAAGCGCTCAGGGTGCGCAGCCTTAAACTTACCGGTCTGCGTGGCGGCGGCCAGGTCGGCATCGAGAACCACAAAGTCATCGCGCTCATTGCCCAGCTCGACAAGTGCCTCGCCATAGCTAACGCGCGTGGCGACTTTCTTGACGTCTGCCATTAGAGCTCCTCCCCTGCTGCTGCGAGCTCGGCCATGGCCTGCTCAAACTGCTCATCGTTGGGTGCCTTGCCGTGCCAGCCCACCTGGTTTTCCATAAAGGAGACGCCCTTGCCCTTCACCGTCTCGGCGATAATGGCCACGGGCGAGTCGCTCACTTTGCGGGCCTCGGCAAAGGCGGCGGCAATCTGCGCCATGTCGTTACCGTCGGCGAGCTCGATCACATGCCACTTAAAGGCGCGGAACTTGTCAGCGAGCGGCATGGCCGAGTTGACTTCATCGATCGTGCCGTCAATCTGCAAGCCGTTGTGGTCGACGACGGCAACAAGATTGTCGAGCGCATGGTTGCCGGCGAACATGGCCGCCTCCCACACCTGGCCTTCCTCGCACTCACCGTCGCCCAGCAACGTGTAGACACGGTAGCCGTCGCCCCAGTGCTTAGCGGCAAGCGCCATTCCAACTGCAGCAGAGATGCCCTGACCGAGCGATCCGGTGGACATATCGATGCCAGGGGCGTCGTTCATGTTGGGATGGCCCTGCAGTCGGCTGCCAATATGACGGAGCGTCTCGAGCTCTTCGACGGGAAAATAGCCGCGATTTGCCAACACCGAATACAGGCCCGGCGCCGCGTGACCCTTGGAGAGCACAAAGCGATCGCGATCGGCCTTGTGAGGGTCGGCAGGATCGATATTCATTTCCTCAAAGTACAGATACGTCATGATGTCGGCAGCACCGAGCGATCCACCCGGGTGTCCCGACTTGGCCGCGTGAACCGCAGTCACGACACCCTTCCTGACCTCATTGGCGACCTTCGCCAGCTCCTGGTTGGTCATACGAATTCCTCTCTTGAGAACAACCCCGGCACCGGATGACGCGATGCCGGGGCAATCCACTCGTTAAGCCTGAGCGACGACCTTCTGCCAGTCAGCCTCAAAAGAGGCGAGGCCCTGGTCGGTCAGCGGATGATGCAGGCACTTCTTGAGAGCGGCCATGGGCACGGTCGCAATATCGGCACCGAGTAGCGCGGCCTGGGTCACGTGGTTGGGCGTACGAACCGAGGCGGTGATGATCTCGACGGTGTCGTCGACGTTCTTGCCCGTCCAGTCGTAGTTCTTAATGCAGGTCACGACGTTGTCGAGCTGCGAGATACCGTCCTCGGCGATGTCATCGAAACGACCGACAAACGGGCTGATGTAGCGAGCACCGGCATTGGCGGCCATAAGGGCTTGCGTCGGCGAGAAGACGAGCGTCATGTTGACGCGCACGCCAGCATCGGCCAGTGCACGGCAGGCGGCAAGGCCGGCCTCGCACACGGGAAGCTTGACCACGATGTTGGGGGCGAGGGCGGCAAGGCGCTTGCCCTCCTCGATCATACCCTCGGCAGTGGTAGCGGTAGACTCGGCGGAAACGGGCAGGCCCTCGCAGAGCTCGGCAATCTTGAGCATATGCGGCTCAAAGTCGGCAAGCTTGCCGCCGGTCTTGGCGTACAGGGACGGGTTGGTGGTAACACCGGCCAGGCAGCCCCAGCTCTTGGCCTCGGCGATCTCGTCCAGATTGGCAGTATCGATAAAGAACTTCATGGTGCAAACTCCTTCGAAGGAATCCAAAACTCAAAAAATAGGACAAAGGGGATGTCCCTTTGTCCTATGTGCCGGGCCTGCGGCTGGGACATGCCCCAGGCCCGGCGTCGTGTAGGAAAAGCTACTTAGTCCTCGAGAGCCTTCTCGATGCGGCTCGTGACGCCCTTGAGGTTAAGACCGACGACGTACTGCTTGATCGGGCGCTTGATGTGCTCGATCACAAAGCGCTTGCCGTCGATGTCCTGGGCAGCGAGGTTGCGATAGAGCTTCTCGACCTGCTCCTTGACCTCGGGATCGTTGAACGCATAGTGGCCGGAGACATCCAGGATCTTCAGGCTGAGCTCATCGTCGGCAAGGATGTCATCGACCTGCAGGTTGACGTCGTCGCCAGTCATCCACTTGCGCCAGCGCTCGGTCTTGATAGCCTTGACCAGCAGCGTGTGATACAGGTCGGAGGGGTCATCGCACAGACCGTTGTCGACCAGGATCTGCTCGGTGGCGCAGAGCTTGAGGTAGGCGCGGGTCTCCTCGGTGCCATACTGCGGAGCGACGTTGGAGGCGGTCACGTGTGCCGGGATGTGCTCGAGCAGCGTCGCGTCGTCCAGATAGTCGGCGTTGTGCTCCTTCAGGCCCACGCCATAGCGCTTGGCCATATCGGCAAGCTCGCGGGCGTTCTTGAAGTTGTAGTGACCGACCTGCTCCGTCCAGCGGGTAAGGGTGCCGGTCTGGCCGACGATAAAGGTGGGCATGGGGCAGCCGCGCTTCTCGAGCTCGGGCTGCAGCTGAGAAATGAACTCCTCGTACTTATCGGTAGAGGTCAAGCCGCCATTGGTCTCCTCGGTACCGACCTCATAGGCGACCTCGGGCAGGTTATGCTCGCGACGGTACTGCTCAAGGTAGTCGATAAGATCGATCGTGCGGCGAAGCACCACGTCGAGCGGAATAACCTTGCCGATCTGATAGGGGTCCTTGGTGGGGTCGACCATCAGCAGGTCAAAGCCCGCCTCCATGTCGGCGACGAAGGACTTGCGGGCGAGCTCCATGGCCTCGTCCTCGGGCAGGTGGGCGTTACGCTCCTCGTCGCGCTGCCACGGACCGCCGTGATCGCGGCACAGGTAGTACGGACCGGTGTAACCCACCTCGTCGGCAACCTTCTTGATGTCGGCGGCAAAGCGCGTCTGGTCCCAACCGTTGACGTAGCCGGCGCCCATCTCGTCCATATCGACCTGGTTGCGGCTAGCGATAAACATGGGCGGGAAATCCTCGTCCTTGGCAAGCTCGAACACGGCCTGAATCAGGTTGGGGCTCATGGGGCCAATGCCGACCATGGTTGCGTGATCGCCGCTATCCTGCAGCTTGAGCATGCCCTGAACGGCCTGACGGATGGTGAGGTTGGACATTTTGTTCTCCTTCTCCAGAGGATTTTTGACAAAAGTTCCCTGGGACCCAGATGTGGGCCCTATCAGTACGGATGGATTTTGTTGTGTAGGGGCGGTTGTGCGGAGTCAAATCCATCCCTCCGCACAACCGGAGTCCTTAAAGGTTTACTTGGCCTGCTTATCGAGCGTGGGCTTCATGGCAATCAGGATTGCAGCGGCGACCACGGCGCCAATCACGATGTCCAGGCAGAACAGCGCGACGTTGTTGGTGGCAAGGGCGACGATAAAGCCACCGTGCGGGACGTAGCAGTCGATGCCCTGGAAGGCGGCAAGTGCCGCACCCACGGCAGAGCCGATGCAAATGCCGGGAAGGGTGTGACCGAGGTCCTTGACCGCGAAGGGGATAGCGCCCTCGGTAATACCGATGCAGCCCATGAACAGCGCGGAGATGCCCATCTGGCGGTCAGCGTCATCGAACTTGTTCTTGGCGATGAGCGCAGCGAGGCCACAGGCGATCGGGGGAACGGCGACGGCGACGCGGAACATACCGTTAGGACCGTAGATACCGGAGGCCATGATGGCCATGGTGAAGGTCGAGGCGGTCTTGTTGATGGGGCCACCCATATCGAAGGCGGTCATAACGCCAATGACCAGACCCAGGACAACTGCGGAACCGCCCTGCAGGCTGCCGAGCACGCCGGTGAGCCAGTCCATCACAAAGCCAAGCGGCGTGGCCAGGATGTAGATATAGGCCATGCCCAGGACAAGCGAGGTCAGAATCGGGATGATCAGGATGGGCATGATGGTCTGGATGGTGTTGTTGACCTTCCAGGTCTTCATCCAGCGGACAAAGTAGCCGCAGATGACCGCCATGATCATGGCGCCCAAGAAGCCGGTCGAAACGCTGTTGCCGTTAGGGGTAACGACTGCGTTATTGACCAGGTAGCCCAGGACAAAACCGGGGGCGAGCGCGGGCTTGCCGGCCATCGAGTAGGAGATGTATGCCGCAAGCACCGGGATCATCATGGAGATGCCGGCCATGCCGATGGTGTTAAGGCTCACCATCAGCGGGTTCGTAACCTCCATGCCGTTGGCGCCGGCGGTACCGGATGCCAGCGAGAAGGCAAGAAACACGCCGCCGATAACGACGATGGGGATAAAATAGGAAACGCCGGTATTGAATGCATTGAGCAGCGTCTTGCCAGGATCGGCAAAGATAGACTGCTTGGACGCCGGTGTCGGGGCCTGCGGGGCAGCGGAGACGGCCTTCTTCTCTGCCTTGGCCTCGGCCTTGGGCGCGTCAACGGCGCCACCCGTCGCCTTGATGATCTCAATGGCCTGGTCGATGATCTTTACCGGATCGGCGATTACATCA
This sequence comes from uncultured Collinsella sp., assembly GCA_902470805.1. GTDB lineage: Bacteria > Actinomycetota > Coriobacteriia > Coriobacteriales > Coriobacteriaceae > Collinsella. The sequence goes on from CABRHX010000003.1 coordinate 127,663, forward strand.
GAGGTGCCGACCTTCAGGAACTTGCCCTCGGCCATCTTCTGCTCAAAACGGTCCTCGTTCTCGACACCCACGTCGACGGACTCCAGGACCAGGTCGGCGGAGTCCACGTCTTCCTGCGTGAGCTCATTCTCGATACCCAGGCCACCCTGAGCCTCGACCTTGCACTCGATGCCACGGGCGGCGCATTCATCCTGAATCGCCTTCTGGGCCATATACGTGTGGGCGATACCCACAGTACAGGCGGCAACGCCTACGATCTTCATTGCTTCCCTCTTTTCATAGAGTTGCGTGCGCAAGACACCGTTTGCGGAGGCCTCCGGAGCATCCCCTGCCGTTTGGACTTGCTGTCTTTTCGACAAGAACAATATAGGTGCTCGTTTTTCTTAATGCCAGCTTATTTCGGTAAACGCGCAGGTCAGAGCGTTGGTTATGCGATTTAGTTATGCGTTTAACCAAAAATGAATCCTGCGATTTTGCCCTCGATTTCAAAAGTCAAGAAGTATTTGATTTTCTCGGTAGACGGCAGATGCGCATGCCGGTCACAAATTTCGACCCCACCCGTATGCCGCATTTGTTGCATACTCATATGAAAGGAAAAAGCCGCTCACCGAAGCGTATCCTTCACCAAGACTCAAAGTCATCATGTTGGAAAATGCTCATCTGTCGGAAGGAGTCGCTGTGGCAAAACAGCGCGTTACGATCGCAGACGTCGCTCGAGAGGCGGGAACCTCGACGGCAAGCGTCTCGTATTACCTCAACGACAAACGAGAAAAGCTTAGCGAGAAGACGCAGAACAAAATCGCGCGCGTCATTAAGGAACTCGGATACGTTCCCAACGCCCAAGCGCAGACGCTCACCGGCAAGCAAACCCACGTCATTGCCATCATCATTTTGGATAACACCAACAAATGGGCGGGGCTCGTTCTCAATGGCATGGAGCAGGTCATGCTCCCCGCGGGCTACCAGACGGTCGTTTGCACGAGCAACTTTAACCCCGAGACCGAGCTCATGTACGTCGACAAGATGCTCTCGCTGGGCGTCGATGGCTTTATCATCCAGCCCACGGCAAACTTCAAAGCCGTGCATGACCGCATTAGACGCGCCGGCAAGCCGGTCGTCTTTTTCGATGCGGCCATCTATAGCCCAGGTACCAGCTGGATCAAAACCAACCTTTACGACGGCGTGTACAACGCCACACAGGCACTCCTCGACGCCGGCTACGAAGATTTCTTTTCCATTGCCGCCAACATGACCGAAATGCGCACCCGCATGGAGCGTTTTCAGGGGTATGCCGAGGCGCTGGCAGCGAACGGGCAGCTCTACAAAGCGATTCCCATCGATCACAACAAGCCGTCAATCAACGAGCTCACTGAATACTTTAAATTCAAGTTCAATCCCGCCAAGCGAACCCTTATCTTCGTGCAAAATCAGTGGGCACTTCCCCGTGTCTACAAGGCCCTCCAGCCAATGGCCCATCTGCTTCCGCAGCAAATCGGCCTTTTGGGACTCAACTGCGAAGACTGGACTAATCTCACCACACCGACCGTCTCCACCATCATCGAGCCCGTCGACCAAGAAGGTCGCGAAGCAGCCGAGATGCTGCTCGCCCTACTTGACGGAAGCAGCGAACCCGGCGAGCAGCGCATTCTCGAGTGCAAGCTCAACTGGCTCGACTCCACCTCGATCTAGACCGCGGGACAAATGAATCAGTAGCGTTTGTCTCAAATCTTAAGTATTTGTTCGACAGAACGGCCCTTGCCGGCTCCTGCTAGACTGGTAGATTCCCAACCGTCCATCCAGGAGCCTCCATGTCGCGCAAGTCCGCCTACAAGCAAGTACTTTCCATCGGCACCGCCGTGGTGCTCGGGTTTGCGCTGTTTACGGGATCGCTCGACGGAGCGCCCAAGTTACTGTCGCCGCAAAGCGATGAGCAAGCGGCGGCTCTGGCCGAAAAACAAAACGAGAGTCCCAGCCGCACCGACGACGAGGCAGACCTGGTTGCCCGGCTCGAATCGGGAACAGCGAGCTCCGAGGACTCCGGTGATGGCTCCGAATCCACCGCGACCAACACCGGTGACGACGCCTCCGTGGTCAGTGCCGCCACCCCCATCGACGAGGTGGAAAACCCTGACCTCAACCGTGCCCGTGGCGTATATTTCAGCAGCATTCCCGACTACGCCGGCAATCCCTACGTTGCCCTTCGCGCCGACAGCACGCACCCGCTCGGCACGCCGTCGTTCACGCTTGACGAGTATGAACGTGCCACCGAAGAAGGCTGCTTTAAGAAATTCTCCAAGCTCGACAGCTTGGGCCGCACTCGCAAGGCGCTCGCCTGCGTAGGCCCCGAGTCGCTCGGACAGGGCAAGCGCGGCGACATCTCGCGTATCCACCCCGCCGGATGGCACCAGCAGCGCTACGACTTTATTCCAAGCCAGAGCCTCTACAACCGCTGCCACCTCATCGCCTGGTCGCTCTGCGGCGAAAACGCCAACCGCAAAAATCTCCTCACCGGCACGCGTTATCTCAACGAGACGGGCATGCTGCCGTTTGAAGAGCAGATCCTCGACTACATCCGCGACACGGGCAACCATGTGCTCTACCGCGTCACGCCCATGTATAACGAAGAGGAACTTGTCTGCCGCGGTGTGCGCCTTGAGGCGCAATCGGTCGAGGACCACGGCAAGACCCTGTGCTTCCACGTGTACTGCTATAACCTACAGCCGCACGTTCAGATCGACTACGTCACCGGCCGCAACCAGGCCTCGGGGAACTAGCCCCAAGCCACGACAAGAACCGATTTGCAACCCCACCGGGGACCAAAAAGGGCCGCCCTGGATTGCCCAGGGCGGCCCTTTTCGTCAGCACCTACATTGCAGGCAAAATCACACGCTACTTGGCGCGACCCTCCTCATAGCGCTCGACCAGCTTGGCCTGAACGTCATAGGGCACTTGCTCATAGCCCGCGGGCTTCATGGTAAAGTCGCCCGTGCCGCGCGTGATGGAGCGCAGGCGCGTCGAGTAATCCGTCAGTTCGGCCAGCGGCGCCTGGGCAATGACCACGGTGTCTCCGCGCTCATCGGTCTCCATGCCCGTCACGCGACCACGCGATGCCGAGATGTCGCCCATCACGGCGCCGGCGTAGCTCTCGGGGATAGTCACCGTAATTTCCTCGATGGGCTCCAGCACCACCGGATCGGCATCGGCACATGCCTTGCGCAGGCCGATGCGAGCTGCCGCGCGGAACGCCATCTCGTTGGAGTCGACGCTGTGATACGAGCCGTCGTACACAGCCACGCGAATGCCCGTGAGCGGGTAGCCGGCAATGATGCCGTCCTTCATGGTCTCCTGGACACCCTTGTCCACGGCGGGGATCAGCGAGCGCGGAATGCGGCCGCCCACGACCTCGTCCACAAACTCATAGCCATCGCTCGTGCCGTCGGGCCCAATGAGCGGCTCAACGCGCAGCCAGCAGTCGCCATACTGACCGGCACCGCCAGTCTGCTTTTTGTGGCGACCCTGGGCACTTGCCGTGCGTCGGATGGTCTCGCGATACGGAATGCGGATCGGCACGCTCTTGGCCACGACCTTGGTGCGATCCTCCAAACGGTTGAGCAGCACCGAAACCTGCGCCTCGCCCACGGCGGAGATGATAGTCTGGCCGGTCTCCTCGTCACGATCGATGCTCATGGTCGGATCGGCCTTGCACGCCTTCTCGATAAACGTATAGAGCTTCTCCTCGTCACCGCGGTTCTCAGCCTCGATGGCAATGCGGTACTGCGAGTTGGGGAACTTAAACGCCGCCGCCTCGACCTTACCGGTAATGGAGAGCGTGTCACCCGTCTCCGCCGCCAACTTGGGCGCCACGATAATGTCGCCGGCATAGGCGTGACCGACCTCGGTCATGTCGCGGCCGCACATCACATACAGGTGAGCCAGACGGTCGCCCTTGCGGGTACGTGCGTTGATCAGCTCAAGACCCGGCTCAAGCGTACCCGTCAGCACCTTGATAAAGCTGATGCGACCCTGCTGCGGATCGGCCAGGGTCTTAAACACAAACGCCACCGGACGGTCATCGTCGCTCGAAATCTTGAGCGAATCGCCGTCGATAAGCGGCATCTCGCCGTAGTCGGTCGGCGCCGGGAAGTACGTCGCGATGTCGTCCATCAGCGAGTTGACGCCCTGCTCCTTAATGCAATCGCCCGCAAAGACCGGCACAAAGATGCGCTCGGCAATCGCCTTCGACAGCAAGCCCTCAAGCTCCTCCTGCGTCAGCGTCTCCTCGCCTTCCAAGTACTTCATCATCAGTTCGTCGTCAGCCTCGGCCACCAGCTCGCACAGATGGTCGTGGGCCTCCTCGGCCTGGGCACGATACTCCTCGGGAATCTCCGACTCAACGGCTTCGGTGCCGTTGCAGTGACGCGCCTTCATACGCACCAGGTCGATGATGCCGTTAAAGTCCTCGCCCTCGCCCCAGGGAAGGGTCACGGCGCCCAGGCGCGTGCCAAAGCGCTCCTGCAGCAGGTCCATCGTGGTCGCAAAGCTGGCCTCGGAGCGCGACAGGCGGTTTACGAACACCGCACGCGCCAGGCGCAGGTCCTCGGCGGCATACCAGAGCTTAACCGTCGTAGGCTGCGGACCGGCCTCGGCGTCGACCACAAACAGAGCCGTCTCGCAGACGCTCATCGCGGCAAAGGCGTCGCCGATAAAATCGGGGTAGCACGGGGCATCGAGCACATTGATGCGCGCGCCCTTCCAGTCGATCGGCGCAATGGTCGTCGAGATGGAAAATGCACGCTTGACCTCTTCGGGGTCATAGTCGAGCGTAGGCTTGGTGCCGTCGTGGCCGCCCAGACGGGCGGTCTTACCGGAAAGGTGGAGCATGGCCTCGGCGAGTGAAGTCTTGCCCACCCCGCCTTGGCCTACGAGCACCACGTTCCTTACGTTACCGGTCTTGGGAGCACCCATGATGACCTCCTTGCAGGGCCGCGCGCATTGCGCGACGCCAACGGGGAGAGTTCGCGGTCGATGCCATCCCGGGAGCAGCATGGTCGGCAGCCGAGCCGACTCACCCTCCAAATGTCCTATGCCACCACCCTACCCTTGCAGTCGCCTGTCCATGCAGACCTTTCGGCACGCGTATGGATACGGGCGGCGAGAGGAGAGAGCGAGCTTGCGAGGCGATTATTGAACCCCGCGGATGCAAACAAAAAGCCGCCCCAGGCCGTAAGACCTGCGGCGGTTTCACCTCAATAAACAGTTGAGTTAATAGCTGAGCCTATCCCTCGATACGGCTCAAGAACTCGCGGGTACGCTGCTCGCGCGGATGGTCGATGACCTGCTCGGCAGGACCCTCCTCGACAATACGACCGCCATCCATAAAGACCACGCGGTCGGCAACATCGCGCGCAAACTGCATTGCGTGGGTCACGATCACCATCGTCATGTTCTGCGCAGCGAGGTCTTTGATGACACGCAGCACCTCGGCCGTCAGCTCGGGATCGAGCGCCGAGGTCGGCTCGTCAAAGAACAAGATCTCCGGGTCGAGCGCTAGGGCGCGGGCAATACTCACGCGCTGCTGCTGACCGCCCGAAAGCTCACACGGCACCTTGTTCTCGTTACCCGTAAGCCCCATCTGTGCAATCAGCTCGTGAGCGCGAGCTTCCGCCTGCTCGCGCGGGCGCTTGAGCACGCGGATCGGAGCGTCGGTGATGTTTTTCATCACGGTATAGTGCGGAAACAGATTGTAGTTCTGGAACACCAGGCCAAAGTGCGAGCGCGCCTGCTTGGGCACATCGCCTTTCGCATATACCGTGCCCGAGCCCGCGTCCGTCGCAACGGCAAGGTCGCCAAACGAAAGCGAGCCGCCGTCGAGCGTCTCGAGCAGCGTGGCGCAGCGCAGCAGCGTCGACTTACCACCGCCCGAAGGCCCGATAATCGCCACGACCTCGCCGCGCTTCACCTCGAGCGAGATATCCTTAAGCACCTCATTGCCGCCAAACGCCTTGCGCGCGCTTTCGATTTTCATCACTGAGTTAGTCATGATAATAGTCCAGCTTCTTTTCGGCGGCGCCCAGCAGCATCTCGACCACAAAGTTAAAGATCCAGTAGATCAGCGCCGCGATCGCAAACGGCACCATGCTCACCTGCGAGGCGACCAGCGCCTTGGCCGTCGAGAACATCTCACCCACGCCAATGGCAAACGCCAGCGACGTGTCCTTGACCAGCGTGATGATCTCGTTGCCCATCGCCGGCAGAATACGCTTGGCGACCTGCGGCATCACGATATACAGAAACGTCTGCATGCGCGAATAGCCCAGCACCTCGGCTGCCTCGTATTGACCGCGCGGAATGGACTGCAGGCCCGAGCGATAGATCTCGGCAAAGTAACCGGCGTAGTTGATGATGAACGCCACAACGCACGCCGTCCACTTGGAATCGGGCGTGAGCGAAATGCCAAACACGTAGTACGGGGCAAAGTAGATGGCAAACATCTGCAGCATGAGCGGCGTGCCGCGCATGACCGAGATATAGATGCGCGCAATCCAGCGAAGCGGCGCGATTTTGCTCATGCGCATAAACGCCACGGGGATTCCCAGCGGAATCGACCCCAGCAGCGTCAGCACAAACAACTGCAAACTGACCAAGAATCCCTGGCCAAGCATCTGCATCATGACCTGAATAGACATTACTTGAGCACCCAATTATCGAAAGATAGACCATAGCTTGAATACTTATCGCACAGGTCCTTGACCGTGCCGTCCTCATAGAGCGCCTTGAGCGACTCGGTCACGGCGTCGGCCGACTTGGTGTCGCCCTTCTTAAAGCCGACGGCGTAGTGCTCGCTGGACAGCGGCTCATCAAGCTGCGTATAGGCATCGGGCTTGGCGGCAAGCTGATACTGGGCAATCGAAAGGTCGCAAGCCACGGCATCGACCGCGCCGCTCTCGAGCTGCATAAAGGCCGTGTTGTACTCGCCGATCGTGTCGAGCGTGGCAAACGTCGCCGCCAGATCCTTCTGGTCACCCTCGAGTACATCCTGCGCAGCGGAATCGGTCTGGGTAATCACGGTCTTGCCCGCAAGGTCGTCCCAGCTCTTGATGCCTGCATCCTTCTTGACCACGAGCACCTGCTCGTTAAGCATGTACGGCTCGGAGAACGCGTAGTCGTCCTCGCGGCCCTCCATGGTAAAGCCGTTCCAGATGCAGTTGATAGCACCCGAGTTGAGCAGCGTGTCCTTGGCATCCCAGTCGATGGCCTCGTAATCGACTTCCCAGCCCTGCTTATCGGCAACGGCCTTGGCAAGGTCGAGGTCAAAGCCGGTGTACTCGCCATCGTCGCCCACAAAGCCATACGGAGGATAGGACTTGTCAAAGCCCACCACGAGCTTCTTGGACTCCGCGGCGCCCTTCACGTCCTTGGCTGCAGCAGAACCGGCGGCGGAGCCCTTATCGGCACCACCGCCGCAGCCTACCAGGCCGAGGCCAAGCACCGTGGCAAGCGAACCGGCTAGACCAACAAACTGACGACGAGACATATCGGTATTCATGGTATCCCCCTTGATGGCACTTTAGTTAGGTAAAGTGAGTCATGTAACGTGCAGAATCATACACTTTAGTGAGATGGAGTACAAGGGAGTTGTTGCCCGGCGTGGGCGGGGAGCGGCGCGGGATTAAGTTTCCTGCTCTACAGTCCTGCGCAAGACGGAAAGCACATTAAGTGCTTTCCTTTGCGTGCGGAACTCGCGATAAACTTAATCCCGCGCCGCTCCCCGCCCACGCCGGGCAAACGTCGTTGAACCTGTCACTGACATGAAATGACCGCTTGCATATCGCCCACCAGCTCGGCACGGTACAATGCTTGCAGTTTTCAATTTATAAATTAGTGGAGTTAATTCATGGCGGAATCTCGTGCTGAGCGTAAGGCTCGTCGTGCTTTGATCGAGGCGGTTAAGGGGTCGGAGGAGAAAAAACCTTCTAAGAAGTCCAAGGCGTCTCAGGGTGCGAAGGGTAAATCGACCAAGGGCAAAGCTAAGGCCAAGCGCTCTGCCTCTTATCGGGGCGGGGATAAGGCATCTCAGACTCGTCCCAAGCGCCCGCATAACGATTCGGTTCCGCCCGCGCGCAAGGCAGCAGATCTCAAGTCGCCTTGTTCTATCATGCGTGCCTGCGGTGGGTGTACGGCGCTTAATCGTCCTTATAAGAAGCAGTTGGCTGCTAAGCAGGCTGCTATGGAGGAGCTGTTTGCTGAGCTTTGTGAGCGTGAGGGCATTGCTGTCGATCCCATCCGCGGCATGGGCGTTACTCTGGGCGATCCCGGCAAATACCCTGCCCCGCGTGGCTTTCGTCATAAGGCTGCCACTCCCTTTGCTCCCGGCAAGGAGGGCGCTGTCCGCTGCGGTTTCTTTGAGCGCGGCACGCACAAGATCGTTGCCGTGCCCGAATGTCCTGTCGAGGCGCCGGGTGCCCGTCAGATTCTCAACGGCATCGCACGCGAAGCTGAGCGGCTGCATATTACCGCCTTTAATGAGGACAAGCATCTTGGTTTGCTTCGCTATGCCGTCGTCCGCTGCGGTTGGCGTACAGACCAGGTCATGGTTACGCTCGTGACCGCCCAGCGTGACTTACCGCATGCGCAGGAGTTCTTTGAGGCCGTCGCGGCGCTCGATCCGCATATCGTCACCGTTGCCCAAAATATCAATGGCCGTCCCGGTAACGCCATCTTGGGTGAGGAGACTCGTATCGTTTATGGCGCCGAGTGCATGCGCGACCAGCTGCTCGGTTGCGAATTCGATATCTCCCCTACCGCGTTCTATCAGACCAATCCGCAGCAGACCGAGCTGCTCTATCAGCTCGCGATTGACGGCATGGACCTGCAGCAGGGTGACATTCTTATGGACGCGTACTGCGGCAGCGGCACCATCGGTCTGTGCGCCGCGAAGGATGCCCAGGACAGAGGTGTCGGCATTATGCTGCTCGGCGTGGAGCGCAACCCGGCGGGCATTGCCGACGCACGTCGCAATGCCGAGCTCAACGGCCTCACCCGCAGCGCTTGGTTTATGGCCGACGATGCCACCGATTACATCCTGGATGCCGCCGATAACAACGAGCGGGTCGATGTCCTTTCCATCGATCCGCCGCGCGCCGGCTCTACCCCCGAGTTCCTCGAAGCTGCCTGCGCGCTTAAGCCGCGCCGCATCACCTATATCAGCTGCAACCCCGTGACTCAAGAGCGCGACCTGCATCAGCTCCTCGACGGAGGCTATCGCCTGCTCAAGATCACGCCCGTCGACATGTTCCCTCACACCGACCACACCGAAACCGTAGCGGTCCTCGAACGCCGCTAATCCACCGGCACAAGAAAGGGGGCGACCCGCCTGGGCCGCCCCCTTCGCTTGGTTTATAAACTCCGCTACATCCCATTGCGCAGATCGCACACGCCGGCTGCCGCCATCTCGCGCAGCAGCGTCTCGCGATCGCGCGTCACGATCAGATCCAACGGGAAGTGAATCTCGTCGAGCATCTTGCGAGCGTAATCGAGCTTACCAATTGCCATGCCAATGTGCGCATCGGTCGAAACGCCAATGCCCACGCCCAGCTCGGCGCAGCGCTCGGCGATCTTGCGGCATACGGCCCAATGCTCAGTGTCGACACCGTGTTCAAGACTATGGTTGTTGATCTCAATAATCTTGTGCTTGGCCTTAGCTGCCAACAGCACCTCGTCGATATCGAACGGCACGCCCGAACGCCCCGTGTGGCCCAGCATGAACACCTTGGGGTGCTCCAGGGCATTGATATACATCTCGGTCGTCTGGGCCAGCGTCGCGCCCTCAGCAATCTGCGGATTATGCACGCTTGCAACCAAATAATCCAAATTACGCGTAACCAAATCGAACAGTGAATGCTGACGGCTGTACGAATCGCCGGCGATATCGAGCGTGACAGGAGTGTCCTCGCCAAACAGGCTTCCGTCCAGCGAAACGATATCGGCCTCGGCACCACGCAGCACCAGCACGCCGCTCCAAATGCGCGGCCAGATATCCTGGTTGATAAAGAACTGGTAACTGCGCAGGTCATTGGGGCAAGCCGTAACCATAGAGCTCAAATGGTCGGCAGATCCGAGCACCTGCAGACCACGCTCTGCCGCCCAGTACACATTCTCCTCAATGGTCGAATATGCATGCGCAGAGAACATCGTATGGGTATGAATGTCACAAGAAAGCAGGTAGGGCATCAGGTCTCCTTATCTGGCACGGCCGTCGCTTATATTCATTGTACGCATAGCCTTCGATAGTCGTAAAACCACTCCATCCCAAAGACACAACGTCCATGACAACGGGGTCCGGCTTAACACCAAACCCCGTTTCACGTAAAACATTGTAGGCAGAGCGCTTTACTTTTAACGATACTCGTCCGCCAACTGTTTCCAAGCGGGTAGCGAATTGACAATCGTTTCGTAGCTCACGCAATAGCCCAGGCGGAACCAACCCGGCATACCAAAGCTGTCCGAGGGAACCGCAAGCAACTCATACTTCTTTGCGCGCTCGCAAAACGCATTCGCATCGGACTCCAACGCTTTCACCCATAGGTAGAACGCGCCATCCGGCTCAACATAGGTGTAGCCATACTCCGCTAGTGCGTCGGTAAGCGCGGTGCGGTTACGTGCATAGGCCTCAACGTCACTCGGCTCATCGATGCAGTCGATAATTACGCGCTGAAAGAGCGCCGGCGCGCACACGAAGCCCAGCGTACGGGCAGCACCCGCAACAGCCGGCATCAGACGGGCAGCCTGCGGATTGGTGTTGGGAACCAAGATCCAACCCACGCGCTCACCAGGCAGCGACAGCGACTTGGAATACGAGTAGCACACGATGGTGTGCTCGTAGATCGAGGGCACCCAAGGCACCTCGGCACCGTACACGATCTCGCGGTACGGCTCATCCGAGATGAGCATAATCGGATTCTCGGAATCGCGCTGAGCGTTGGCCTCGCGCAGAACATTGGCCAGTCGCGTCAACGTGTCGCATGTATATACGGCACCGGTCGGATTGTTGGGAGAGTCGATGATGACGGCCGCCGTCTTATCGCTGATCGCCTTGAGCACGTTGTCCACGCTCAGCTGGAACGTATCTTCATCGGCGAGCGCCTCAACACACGTACAGCCGGCCTTCTCAATCCAAACGCGATACTCCGGAAAGTACGGGGCGATAACAATAACCTCGTCGCCCGGATTCGTAACGGCGTTGAGCGCGCAGGTGAGCGAAGCCGCGGCACCCACCGTCATAAAGACGTCTTTGCCCTCATAGCTCGTGCCAAAGCGGCGGTTGAGCGATTCGGTGACGGCTGCTCGACATTGCGGCAGGCCCGGAGCGGGGGTGTAGCCGTGCAACTGGTCACTCGGCAGCTCCAGGGCCTTCTTAATCGACTCAGCCACAGCAGCGGGCGCCGGAACGCTCGGATTGCCCAGCGAAAAATCGAATACGTTTTCCGCACCGATCTGCACCTTGCGCTCAAGGCCATAGCTAAAAATCTCACGGATGATGGAGCTTTCCGCACCGCGAGCATACATAGTTTCGTTGATCATCTGTTCCCCTTTCGCATAGGCGCTATTGTACGCTTTAGCCGAGCAAAGTGCCGCAGCAATGTTGATTGGGGACAGACTTAAATGCGTGAAAACGCTCATTTAAGTCTGTCCCCAATCAACAGACGGCCCCATATCGCTCAAATCAAAACCACCCCTAAAAGGGGTGGTTTGCTCTTAGGGTATAACCCTTGGATTT